>JBCCIR010000165.1:0-11216 GCA_039028175.1 Verrucomicrobiota bacterium | reverse complement strand
GTTCTTAGTTTCTTTTGTTGGATACGACAGTACAGAAGACATGTGGTTATCAGAAGCATAGTTGTCGAATGCATCTGAGCTGCTTAGTGCTTATAAGTAGCAGTCATCTTGATCTCACCCATGTAGGCACGTTTCTCACCTACTGGGTCAGGGGGGTCAGTACCCCCCCGCCTCCCCCGCCTTCCCCCTAGTCTTCTTCGCGGCACTCAGGTTTCCACCCTCTCCCAGGGCACGGTAGGGCGGGGCGTCCCGACCCGCCGCAACGTTTCTCGGAAACCCGGCCGCCCGCTTTTTGGGACCGCTCCTTCAAATCGGCCTGCTCCCTCCGACCGAAGGACCAACGGACCGAAGGACCGAAGGACTGAAGGACTGAAGAACCATCAAACCTTCCCCAACTTTCCCCCCTCGCCATCCTCACTCTAGTATCGGACACTCGGTTGCCCCCCATATGCCCGACGCCTCAAAATACTCCCACTTCCTCACCGCCACCTCCCTCCGCCTCCGCGAACAATTCCTCTTCCCCCCAGAGTGCTCAGAACTCGAACTCCAAAGCCTATGGTTCTCCGGCGCCCTCGGCCGCTCCTTCACCACCACGACCGGCAAGACCGTCGAGATCATCCAATTCGGCCACTGGAACCACTCCGCCGGCCCCGATTTCACCGACACCGCTATCGCCCTCGATGGCCAACGTCTCAAGGGCGCCATCGAACTCGACACCGATGTCCGCGATTGGGAACACCACCGCCACTCCATCAATCCCGACTACAACCAGGTCATCCTCCACATCTTCTTCTCCGCCCCCGACAACGCCACCGCCTTCACCCGCTCCTCCGATCATCGGGACATCCCCCAAATCAAACTCGATCCCGCCACGCTCACCGATCTCTTCGACCTCCCCCGATTCGAAGCGGATGCCCACCTCGGCCGCTGCGCCACCCCGCTTCAGGACATGCCCGACGACCACATCGAGTCCCTCCTCGTCGCCGCCGCCAAGCACCGGCTCACCCTGAAAGGCCGCCGCCTCCACCGAAGCGCCGAAATCCACGGACCCGATGAGGCTCTCTTCCAGGGAATCGCCCAAACCCTCGGTTACCGCCCCAACAAGCTCTCCATGACCATCCTCGCCCAAAGGCTCCCGCTCCGGATCCTCCAGTCCCACGGCCCCCTCGAAGGCGACGCCATCCTCCTCGGCAGCGCCGGTTTCCTCGAATCCGAGTCCGCCCGCTACGATTCCACACCCCCCGAGGCCCGCGATTACCTCAAATCCCTCTGGGAGCTGTGGTGGAAACAACGTTCCCACTTCGCCCCCGCCGAGGACCGCCGCCTCCCCTGGACGCTCTCCGGCAACCGCCCCGGCAATCACCCTCAACGCCGGATCGCCGCCCTCGCCCTGATCGCCGCCCGCTGGGATCGCCTCAAGCGCACCCTCCGCGATCCCGCCTCCTTCTCAGAAGACCAGTTCCGCTCCTTCTTCCACAAACTCGACCACCCCTTCTGGTCCCACCACTACACCCTCAAAGCCGATCCCGCCGATAAACCCGTGGCCCTCGTCGGCCCTTCCCGCATCGACGACCTGCTCGCCAACCAGATTTACCCCTACCTCATTGAAGATGTCCCCGATCTCTGGACCCAATACGCCAAGCTTCCCGCCAAACTCGACAACGTCCGCCTGAAACGGGCCCTCACCCGCCTCTTCGGTACCCACCCTCGCCGCGAGTCCTTCGCCAAAAAGGTCTATCAACAACAAGCCCTCCTCCAAATCTACCAAGACTTCTGCCTCGAAGACGACTCCGCCTGCCAAGACTGCCCCTTCCCCGAACAACTTCGCCAATGGCGGTAGCGTTCGCCTCATCCGGTGGACCCTGAGGCAACACCCCCTCGCCGATCTCACGCACCTGGCCGGAGGCCTATTCATTTCCCACCACTCAGCACATCCTCTACGAGGCTCGGCTCCCGCCTTTCCACCCAAAAAGAATGCTCTGCACAAATGCCTCAACAATGGTCTGCCGCTCCCTTGACGCCCGCGCAAACACACCTATTTCTCGACAGAACGACTTCTTTGACTCCACGACGCGCACTCCCAGCCGGGAACCGTAAAGGCGTAACGCCCGCCGGGGCACAATACTGCTCCCGAGTCCCAGTCCAACAAGGCTTAGAATCTGATCAAAGCTATTCAGTTCGACCGAAGGCTCCAGATTTGGCTGAAGTTCCCTAATCCAAGTTCTCAATAGCTTGCCAGCGTTCGTTTGAGAGTCCAAAGCCAGCCATGAGTTTCGATAGTTCTCGTCATCAGGCGCTTCCTTGGTGGGCGTAACCACAACGAAGTCGTCATCAAAGGAATGAAGCAGTTCCAATTCTCGTGGAAATCCCTTCACCACCGTGAAGATCGCGAGATCAAGCTCTCCCTCAAGCAAGGCCTCCCTCAGTCGAGCCCCGCTATCGTAACGCACGCACAATCGCGCCGACGGTTCAATCCGTCGAAACTGCTTTAAGTATCCGGGTAGATGCGCATGGGGAATCGAGTGGGAAAAACCTACCGCCACCGAGGGGGCTTTCCCAAGGTGAGTCTCCGCAAACCACTCCAGCTTACGGTCGAGCGTCCGGAGTGTTTCCTCCGCCGTCGCTAACAAACTCTCGCCGGCGGCGTTGAGCCTCACCCGTCGAGTGGTCCGATCCATCAAACTCGTTCCCATCCTCGACTCCAAGGCCTGGATCTGTCGTGTGACCGCGCTCTGGGTCACCCCTAGCTCCCGGGCGGCGCCGGTAAAGCTACCCAACTTCGCGACGGTCTGAAACACATCCAAGGAATAGAGATCGGGCCGAAAAAGTTCCTCAGTCATGCGGTAGTCGCATAAATAGATGATATACATGCATTTTGCGCAACCCATTTCACATGCCATGATCTCCTACCAACCAAGACAGAACCATGGCCGACAGAGACGACAGACACAGTGACAACGTTCCAGGACGATTCTACACCGACGAAGAGTGCATTTGCTGCAGCATCTGCAGCGAACTCGCCCCGGACTTCTTCAAACAATCTGAGATTGGCGGCCACAACATCGTCTACCGTCAGCCAAGTTCAGACCGCGAGGTCGACTTGGCCCATTCTGCAATTCACGAATGCCCGGTTCAAGCAATCGGGTCAGACGGCCTCGATGAATCATCCTAGGTCAGGTGTTTCAGTTCCGGTCCGAAAACTCTCCTCAATCTCAAACCACGAGATTCAAGAACCCTTCCGCTCTACTCAGCCCTCCGCCCAGAGAACCGAAGAACCGAAGAACCGAAGAACCGAGGAACCGAGGAACCCTAAGACCGATTAGTCCTTCTTCCCCTTCTTACCCTTCCCTTTCTTTCCCACGCCATTCTTCTTCCCCCCGCGCATCTGAATCTCCAACTTCCCGCTCCGCTCAATCTCATCCAACTTTTCTGTAATTGCGATCCGGATCAAATCCGTCGCCGTCAGCCCAAACCGCCCCGACACCTCGTCCACTTCATCCTTGATTCGACGACTCAGTCGAAAATTGATCGCAGCACTCTCCTCTTTCATACCTGAAGCCTGATTGAATTCATAAAGAATAATTCAATAGGTTTTAAATGCAAGAGCTGTAAAGTAGTATGTAGTTATTTATAGGAGTGTATAAAAAGATATAGTTATCCCTATATTGATCGTACCTTTAGGCGGTTTTCTGGTCCCATTTTGTCCTGATGTGCGTGCTCAGAACTCGACTCCCCCATATTTGATTAATGATTCTTAAGAAAAAGGCGCGCCCTCTCCAAGGCGCGCCTTCTCTATCTCTTCTTTTGTCTCTGAACTACTCGGTTCGAAAATCGAAAGGACTCCTGTTTCCCTCTTTCTTAGAGCCTACGCCTCCTCACCCGCCACCATCTTCGCCTTCACCTTCGCTTCAATCTCCGCATACAACTTCTCATCCTCCTTTAAGGCCTCCTTCGCGGCATCACGCCCCTGCGCCACCTGCGTGCCATTGTAGCTGATCCACGAGCCGCGCTTCTGCACCACCTCGTGCTCCAAAGCCAAATCCAATAACGAGCCCACCGCCGAAATCCCCTCGTTATACATGATGTCGAACTCCGCCTCCGAGAACGGCGGCGCCACCTTGTTCTTCACCACCTTCAAGCGGGTCCGGTTCCCCGTGATCGTCCCGTCCGTCTGCTTGATGCTGCCCGTGCGCCGAATATCCACCCGCACACTGCTGTAAAACTTCAAAGCCCGCCCGCCCGGCGTCGTTTCAGGACTCCCAAACATCACACCCACCTTCTCCCGAATCTGATTCGTGAAAATACAACAAGTCCGCGCCTTCGCGATCAACGCCGTCAATTTCCGCATCGCCGCACTCATCAACCGCGCCTGCGCCCCCACCGTCGCATCCCCAATCTCCCCATCCAACTCCTGCTTCGTCACCAGGGCCGCCACCGAATCCAAGACAATCACATCCAAAGCATTCGATCGCACCAAGGTCTCCACAATCCGCAAAGCCTCCTCCCCACTGCTCGGCTGCGAGACCAATAACTCATCCACGTTCACCCCCAGACGCCGCGCATACTCCGGGTCCAAAGCATGCTCCACATCCACAAATCCCGCCAGTCCCCCCGCCTTCTGCGCCTGCGCAATCGCCGTCAGGGTCAAGGTCGTCTTCCCCGATGACTCCGGCCCATAAATCTCCACAATCCGACCCCGCGGAAAGCCCCCCACCCCCAAAGCCCGGTCAATCAACAGATTCCCCGTCGGAATCACGTCCACATCCACCTTGTGCGCATCCCCCAACCGCATGATCGCCCCCTCGCCGTAATCCTTCTGAATCTGCGAAATCGCCAAATCCAAATTCTTCGCTCGCGCTGCCTTCACCTTCTCATCCGCCGCTGCGGTCACTGCTTCCGCCCCGCTTCCCGTCGCCGTATCACTCGTCGTCTTGCTCGCCATCTTGTCTTTGTCGTCGTTTGGTTTTCGCACCTTCGCCGCCGCTGCCGCCGGAGTTGCCCCCCGCGCCGGTGCCGCCGATCCGTTCGGGGCCCCCGCCACGCCCGCGCTGGCGCTCTTGTTGTTCGTCTTGGTTGATGTCTTCTCTTCGGTGATGGTCGCTGTCGTCATGGTGCTCAAGTGAATACTGTTCAGATAAACAGCAAATTACCAGAACCCCCGTTCCCGTCAACCATCTTTTTCCAAACCATACCCAATCCCCCGCCCAACTTGGCGATCAAAAAAGCACACTTCCCTCCCTTTCCGCCCTCTCTGTAAAAACCCAATACCGCTTGCGCGATGCCTCTCTACCCCAATCCCCTCCCACATCCACCCACAAGCCCGGTAGGGGCGAGCGTCCCTGCTCGCCCACTCCAACTCCCGTCGCTGGTCAAACTCGTCCTCGAAACTCGCCCCCATCGACTCCCACCCCCTTTCAGCGAAGCGCCAGCAAGCACGGAAAAACCAGCTCTCCGTTTCCTCCGTTTCCTCCGTTTCCTCCTGCAAAATTCCTCACCACCCAATCTCCTCCATCGTCCCCTGAATCAACTGCCCATACCCAAAGGCCACCGACAAAATCTGCCACGCCACCAGGACCACGACGACCACATAAAACACCTTCGGATACCAATCCCCCGCCGCATCCATCGCTTCGACCGCAGTCTCCCGATACAACCCCGCCCATCGACCCAGTTCCTCATCCAAACTCCCCGATTCCTCCGCGGTGTTGATCGAGGTCGTGAACGATACCGGAAACGCCCCCTCATCCATCATCGAATGCCCTAACGATTCTCCCAATGCCACCCGGTCCTCCACCCGCCGCGAACCCGCCATCACAAGACCACTCTGCGACGCCACCCCCGCCGCCCGAACCGATTCCGACATGTTGATCGCCGCCAGTAAATGCATGTGAAACACGCGACAAAACCGACTCAACGCCAACGACTCCCGCGCCTTCCCTATCAACGGAACCCGCCTCAGTAAACGATCCGCCCCCGCCTCGGTCCGCCCCCGCGCCATCAGCCCGCGCACCAACAAATACCCCGTAAACACGACGACATACATCACTAACAAAGGCACGATCGCGATCTGAAAAAACGAGACCTGACCCTGCGCCATGATCACTTTCGGAATCGACGGCAACAAGACGCCGGCATGCAACAACAAGGCCGGATAAATCATCGCCCGCCTCACCCGGCGGCGCGTCTTGTCCAACATTCCGAAATACCCGCTCAAATGAGCAAAGGCCTGCTCCAGCTTCCCCCCACGCTCCCCCGCTCCGATCATCGATCGCTCCAAATCCGTCAACTCCACCCCACGGACGCCTTCCGCCGATTCCGTCACGCTCTCCCCACGCCCCAACCCATCCACCATCCCCTCAAGAAATGCCTTCGATCCCGCCGGAATCTCCTGCTTCAACAATGTCCGGCAAGCCCGGTCCACTCCAAACCCGGATCGCACCAGCTTCTCAATCTCGCTATACAAAATACTCCGCTGCCCGTCCGTCCACTTCATGTCCCAAAGTCTTCACCCCCAGAGCCCAGCGTTTACACAGGCCCCCAAGCGTGGTTGTTTTCGGAATCGTGCCCCATTCCCGCACCAGAACGCAACGCGATAGCCAAGCAACCACTGACGCCCGCTTCATGCAGCTCGCCCTCGAGGAAGCCCGCAAAGGCCTCGGCGCCACCAGCCCAAACCCACCCGTCGGCGCCGTGGTGGTGAAAAACAAACGCGTCCTCGCCAAAGGCCACCACGCCCAAGCCGGCGGGCCCCACGCCGAACCCGCCGCCCTCGCCCAGTGCTCCGCCCGACAACTCAAAGGCGCCACGCTCTACGTCACCCTCGAACCCTGCTCCACCCAAGGCAAAACACCCCCCTGCACCCAGGCCATTATCGACGCCCAAATCGCCCGCGTCGTCTTCGGCGCCACCGACCCCAATCCCCATCACAAAGGCCGCGCCTCACGCATCCTCCGCGCCCAAAAAATCGCCGTCGTCTCCGGCATCCTCAAAGCCGATTGCGAACACCTCATCCGCTTCTTCACCAAATCCATCACCGCCAACCGCCCCTACGTGATCGCCAAGTCCGCCATGACCCTCGACGGCCGCATCACGACGACCAATCCATCCCAACCCTGGATCACCGGCCCCGCCGCCCGCAAAGAAGTCCAAGCCCTGCGCGCCGAAGTCGATGCTATCCTCGTCGGCGGCGCCACTCTCCGCGCCGATAACCCACGCCTCACCCTCCGCGGCGACTTCGCCAAACTTCCCCGCCCCCAACCCTGGCGCGTCATCCAAACCCGCTCCGGTCGACTCCCCAAATCCTCCCGCGTCTTCACCGATCGCCACAAAGACCGCACCCTCGTCTTCAAGAAACAATCCCTCCGCCAAATCCTCCGCCATCTCCACGCCCGCGGCGTCAGCTCCCTCCTCATCGAAGCCGGAGGCAATGTCATGGGCCAGGCCTTCAAACAACAAGTCGTCGACGAAGTCCGCTTCTACCTCGCTCCCACCATCGGTGGCGGCCCCAATCGCAGCGTCGAAGGCCACGGCTTTTCCTGCCAGTTGAGTAATCTGTTAGTGGAACCCGTCGGGAAAGATTTACGCGTTACCGCGACGCCCATATACCCTAACAAAGTGAAAAAATGAGCGCCCTGACAATCCCACAACCCGCTGTCTTCTTCGACCGCGATGGCGTCATCAACCAATCCCCAGGTGCCGGATACGTCCTCTCATGGGACGACTTCCACTTCCGTCTCGGCATCTCTGAAATATTGCAACTCGTTGAAGATAAAGAATATAAAGCGATTGTCGTGACGAGCCAACGCTGCATCGGAAAGGGCCTCATCTCCGAAGACGAAGTCGAAGACATCCACGATCGCATGCAGGCCGAACTCGCCGAGTCCGGTCCCAACTTCGAAGCCATCTATACCTTCACCGGCCAACCCACCGACGCCGATTGGGCCAAACCCAATCCCGATATGCTCTACGCCGCCGCACGTGATCACCACCTCGACCTCGAACAATCCGTGCTCATCGGAGACCGCGATCGCGACATCCAGATGGCCATTAACGCCAACCTCAAAGATACCATCCGCATCCGCGGCGACGCCGAAGTCAACGTCACCCCCGGCCACATCGTCGACGACCTCCCGCAAGCCCAAGCCATCCTCGACTCCATCCTGTAGACTCCCATCCCGTCACGCATACCCTCCCCACGGGTGGTTGCGCGCCCTCGCCGCGGGCGCACAACGCTCCTTCCTCTATTCCCGTCCGCCCCAGAAACGTCGGTGCAGCTTGGCGTCCCTGTCGATCCTTCGCAGCGAGGAAGAAAACGCCTGCCTCTCCTGCAGAACGGCGCCACTGTGTCCCGGCGCAACTCCCCCTACCGTCTAACCACTCTTCCCCCGCGCCACCCAAACCGCCAACAACGAAATATCCGCCGGCGTAATCCCGCTGATCCGCGCCGCCTGCCCCAAGGTCTCCGGCCGAATCTTCGCCAAGCGCGCCTGCGCCTCTTTCTTCAAACCCGAGATCGCCTCGTAATCCACCCAGTCCGGAATCCGCTTTTCCTCCATGCCCGCCGTCCGCTCAATCATGTCCTCCTGCCGCTTGATATACCCCGCATACTTCAGATCAATCTCCAACAACTCCCAAATCTCCCCCGACAATTCCCCGCGAAGAGTTTCCGGCAAATCATCATGATGATTCTCCGGCCGCCGCATCCACTTTTCCAAAGCCACCCCCTCATGCCGTGCTTCCCGCGCAAACCGATGCGCCCCCTCCATCGCCTCCGCTTTCTCCCTGAGTCGCCCCGCCCGCTCGCCCCCGCCATCCACCAATCCCGCGTCCACGGCGCGAGGCGTCAGCCGCAAATCCGCATTGTCCTGCCGCAACAACAAGCGATACTCCGCCCGGCTCGTGAACATCCGATAAGGCTCGGTAACCCCCTTCGTCACCAGGTCATCCACCATCACCCCAAGATACGCCTCCGACCGCCCCAAGGTGAAAGCGTCCCTCCCCAAGACCTTCAAAGCCGCATTTGCCCCCGCAATCAATCCCTGCCCGGCCGCCTCTTCATACCCTGAGGTCCCATTGATCTGACCCGCGAAATAAAGCCCCCCCACCCGCTTCGTCTCCAAGGTCGGAGCCAATTGTGTCGGCGAACAATAGTCATACTCCACCGCATAACCCGGCCGAATGATCTCCGCCTCCTCCAAGCCCGCCACCGAGTGAATGAAGTCCAACTGCACCTCAAATGGCAAGGAGGTCGAGACCCCGTTCACATAGTACTCGCCTGTCTGCCGCCCCTCCGGCTCCAGGAAGATCTGGTGCCGATCCTTGTCCGCAAACTTGACGACCTTGTCCTCGATCGAAGGACAATAGCGCGGCCCCACCCCCTCAATCATGCCCCCATACATCGGTGACTTATCCAGGTTCGCCCGGATGATGTCATGGGTCTCGGCATTGGTGTAGGTGATCCAACAAGGCATTTGTTCCACGTGGAACCCCTGTTCGGCCCAGCGATTGAGGGTGAAAATATCGTCGTCGCCCCCCTCTATCCGGTCACCCAGGAAACTAAAGCGCGGGGGCGGGTCGTCCCCGTCCTGGCGCTCACACTTCCCGAAATCAATGCTCCGCCCCAACAACCGGCACGGGGTCCCGGTCTTGAATCGCTCCACTTCAAATCCCAGTTCCCGTAGCGAATCACTCAAGGTGGAAATCCCATCCCCCATCCGCCCGCCCTGCTGATTCTGCTTCCCGACATGCATCAAACCCCGCATGAAGGTTCCCGTGGTGATGACCACGGAACGACTCTTCATGACCACCCCTAAGGTGCTTTCCACTCCCCTAATCTCATCCCCCTCCACCAGCAAGCTGGCCACATTCCCCTGGTGCAGATCCAATCCCTCAGTCACCTCCAGAAGATGCTTCATCCGAAATTGATAGGCCTTCTTATCACACTGCGCCCGCGGCGCTCGCACACTCGGCCCCTTCTTCGCGTTCAACATCCGAAACTGAATGCCGGTCGCATCCGTGTTCAATCCCATCACCCCTCCCAAGGCATCAATCTCACGCACCATGTGCCCCTTCCCCAAGCCCCCAATCGCCGGGTTGCACGACATCTGACCAATCGTGTCCAGGTTCTGCGTGATGACGCCCACCCGCGCGCCCAAACGCACCGCCGCCAGAGCCGCTTCGACCCCGCCATGCCCCGCGCCAATCACCAGCACGTCATACGCTTTCGGATACTCAAACATCACCTCACCCCGCCCAAACACCACCGCCCGGCCGGGGCCGCCAAACCTACATCCGATCCCCAAAACCAACAAGTAACGAGCCCATCCTGCGATGTTCCACGTGGAACGTTGCGGGAATCACGACCCCCGGCGGCGGCTCCCCTTCCTCCAAATCCTAACACTATTTCCTAAATGACTAACATTGTTCCAAAGTCCCGCGCGGGCCGAAGGCTCGATCAGCTCCTCCCGCCCCGCCCCTCACTCCCCGCCATTTCCCATTGAATTCCCCCCCGCAACCCCCGACAATACCCCCAACCATCATGATGCTCCCCGCCGCCCTCATCCTCATCGCCGCCGTGGTCGCCTTCCGCCTCATCCCCGGCATCCCCACGGAATGGCAAAACTTCTCCCCCATGGCCGCCGTCTTCCTCTGCTCCGCCGCCTTCCTCCCCAAACGCTTCGCCCTCACCATCCCCCTCATCGCGTTCCTCATCACCGACGCCATCCTCAATACCCGATACGGCCTCCCCCCCGTGACCCCCTTCACCGCCACCCTCGCCCTCGCCTTCGGCCTCACTTTCGCCCTCGGATGGGCCCTCCGTAAAAACCCCAAACTCCTCCGCGTCTTCGGCGCCACCATCGCCGCCTCACTCGCCTTCTACCTCATCACCAATACCGCCGCCTGGCTTAGCAGCCCCGCCTACGCAAAATCCGCCGCCGGCTGGTGGCAAGCCCTCACGACCGGCACCCCAGGCTTCCCCCCCACCCTCCTCTTCCTCCGCAATACCCTCCTCGGCGACCTCACCTTCACCGAGTCCACCACGATGTACATCGAGGGCGGCTGAGCGGGTTGTCACGAACCGAGCGGCTCGCTGCTCTGAGAGAGTGTGGGACACATCACGGCGGAGGAGGTACCTGCTCGCATGAGCGAGCCGGCAGACGACGAGGCGATCGTCCGCGAGCTGTACCTGGCACTGTTCCGCTATGCCGCTGTCGTCG
>JBCCIR010000164.1:0-11269 GCA_039028175.1 Verrucomicrobiota bacterium | reverse complement strand
TGCAGACGTGTGATGGATAAAATTATGAGAAATATAATTATTATAATTTTTTCTTTGAGCTACTTTCAGGTGTGAACCGCTTTTGCGCCATTACTCGATCTAATTGGCTCGCTGTTGCTTTGCTGATGCTAGGTGGTTTGACCAGTGCTTGCACCGAATCTGGCGAAGGGATTACGCCGCTCATGTATGCAGCGAAAGGTGGGCATCTTGAACAGGTCGAGCGACTGATTGAGTCGGGGGCGGCGGTCGATGCCGAGAGTCGCTATTCGTGGACCGCGCTTATGTTTGCCGCGGCAGAGGGCCACACCAGTGTCGTGCAAGCGTTGCTTGATGCGGGGGCTCTTGCCGGTCACGTTTCGGGTGCGGTGGAGCCGGGGCCGTTTGCGACACGGGGCGGGTATTATCCCACAACAGCACTCGCCGAAGCCATCAAGGGCGGACATCTTGGAGCGGCGGACCTCTTGATGGAGAACGTCGATGCGATTACTCCAATTGATTTGATGGCGGCCGTCGAGGTGGAAGATATGGGCAGGTTGCGTGCTCTTGTGAAGCGGGGAGGCGATCCGACGGAGACGACCGGTCTGACCTATCTGGGATCTCCTCTTTGCTTGGCGGCGGCGAAGGGAAATCTTGAGATGGTCAGGTGGTTGGTCGAAGAACAAGGCGTTGATATTGATGGGCGTTCCAAAGGGACGAATCCACTTGAACAAGCCGTGCGCAGTGATCACGTCGCTGTTGTTCGGTTCCTCCTTGAGCGGGGTGCGGATGCAAATGCTACCTACGATGATTCGACGATGCCGACGGTATTATTGGTGGCGATCAAGAAGTATCAATCCGACGAGACGATGGATCAAAATTTGGAGATTATTGAAGCCCTCATCGCGAGCGGAGCGGACTCCGAGCTGAATCCTGACTATAGTGTCTTTGGTTTAGGCATTGTCGGGGAGCGCCGCAACGCTATCGCTGTGGCGAAAGCGAAGATTGAAGAGTATCGCGGGTATTACGAGGGTGAAAGCGATCCGGAGTGGAGGGCTAGGAAGCTGGCGCGGTTGAATCATCGGCAAAGCATCCTTGGGTTGCTTGAGCATGGAGGCTAGGAGCGCAGGGTTTGGAGGCGGGAAGGGAATCCAGGCGATGAGGACACTCTCGAGGAGGCTGACGAGGTGCCGACGATGGTTGGTTGCCGAGTAAATTACGCGGCCTTGAATTTCAGACCGTGAAGGGACTTCAGCGGGTCGATACAATAAGTCTTTGATTCGAACCCTCTCACGCTGCGGTGGATCATGACGCCTTTAGAGCGAGCGTATCCGGGGCGCAGGACTTGAAATCGATTCGCCAGGCAATTTGATCAGCCAGTTGGTGGCGGGGGCTACGATTTTTTGAGGCGGATGCGGCGGTATTCCATTTGGCCGCGGTCGCCTTCGAGGCCGATGGGGCCGGTGTCCGGGACTTCCATGTTGTCGGTGAGGAGCTCGCCGTTGCAGGTAGCGTGAGCGATGTTGTCCTTTACCGTGACGACGAGCTCGTTCCATTCCTGGGGCTTGTATTGCTTCAGTTCGGTGTAGGGACCGGCCAAGAGATAGTCGCGGCATTGGAGCTGAGGTTGGCGGATGAAGACGCCGGAGTCGGCGTTGGGGGTGGCGCGGAATTCAAGTTTGAGAATGAAGTCGGTGTCGAACTCCTCTGTGGTCCAGAGTTGCTGGATGCGGCGGCCCTCGGCGGGGGTGGTCACCACAAGGCGGTCGCCGATGGCCTGGTAACGGCCGTCACTGGATTGCGTCTTGCCATCAAAGTTTTCGGGCTCGGTAATCTCGACGAACTTGGGGCGGTTGGGGTTGGGTTTCTTGGGGGCTTTGCGCGGCGGGGTGACGCGAAAGCCCCAGCCGGTGAGGTCCTTTCCGTTGAAGAGAGAGGTGAAGCCGGGTTCGGGGGTGAAGTCATCGGGTTCGGTGTCGGAAAGACCGAGCGTGGCGAAGAGGGGGTGCAGCGCGGCGGCCCACTTTTTGTAGCCGCTTGGGTTTAGGTGAACGAGATCCTTCGAGTCGGCCGGGAGCATGTCTCCGTTTTCGTCGGCAAAGAGCGTCCAGGTATCCAGCACCGTCACTTGCGGATCGCCTATTACCGTGGCGTCGTACAGGGCGTTCACGGCATCGATTGTTTCGCGAGGGCGGTCGCGCTCCGCCGCGCTCGGGAAGGTGCGGCAGAGGATGATGGGGACTTTTGGGTTGTGTTTTTTGATGGCGGCGATGATGGCGGCAAAATTGCGCCCGATGATTTCGGGATCGATACCGGATTCGATGTCGTTTGTGCCGCCGAGAAAGACGATGGCTTTTGGATTGAGAGAGAGGACGTCTTCCTCGAGGCGGATGAGCATGCCGCGCGTGGTGTCGCCTCCGATGCCGCGATTGGCGAGTTTAATGCCCGGAAAGAGGTCGCGGAATTCCTTGCCCCAGCCCTGGGTGATGGAGTCACCAAGGAAGACGACGGCGCTTTGGTCGGCGTCGATTTCTTTTGACCACTGGGTGCGAAGCTCGGGCCAGCGTTTCATGAGGCCTTCGTTATCGCGCATGGGTCCTTCGCCGGGGAGGGACTTGGCTGTTTCCTCGTCGGGGTAGGCGAAATCCTGGGCGAGGCTAGACGTTGCGAAGGTGAGAAGGATGAAGGAGAGCGGGAGTTTCATGGTGGGAGAATTAACGAGGGTACGGGCGAAGGTGGCAATGGTTTTCTGGGGCGCGGAATTGGTGCCCATTTGATCGTGATTCGGCGCCGACTGAAGACGGCGCGACGTTTCGGTCGAGGCGATCGATGAAGTGATTCGCGTGTTCGGTCCCCAGGTCGATCGGAAGCGACTCAGAATTTGTGGGAGCGGCGGCGGACGAAGAGGGCGATGCAGAGACCGCCGAGCGCGAGGAGGGTACGAGACGGTTCCGGTACGATGTTCAGGGTGACGGTGTCGCCACTGACGAGAGTTCCGGGGTAGCTGCCGGGGACCAGGCCGAGTGTTTGGACGGTGTGATTGAGATAGGTTGAGGAGGCGTTGATGGGCTCGCCCGAGTTGTAATTTTGAGGTAGGACGAGTGTCGAGGTTGAGCTAAGGACGGCGAGGGCGGAGCCGGACTCTCCTCCGTTGGCGAAGGTGAGTCCCCAAGTGCCGAGGGGGCCGGGGGGCGAGGTGAAGATACCGAAGTAGGCATCGGCCAAGACGCTACCGGAGACTACTATATCTCCCGCGGCATCCTGGACGCCGGCACCGGAGAGGTTGAAGCCGGAGGGGGCTGGGGCACCGGTGAGGTCGACGGAACCGGTAGCTACTACTTCGACGTTGTTTCCGACCTCGATAATATTGACGATGAGAACGGCTTTTGCGGTCGGGATTAGGGCGACCGACAGCAAGAGAGCGCAGAAGGTGAGAGGGAGCTTCATCGGGAGGAAGTATATGATAGTGTCCTTGCGGGTCGTCAAGCGGAATATGTTAGAGCATTTTGCGCCTTGTGAGAACTGGTGGCGAGGCGTTGCGATGGAGGATTTGGGCCTTGGCGGCGAATCTTTGGCGCTGGTGGATGTGTGAGAGTGTGTTTTGGAGGGGGAGCTCGGATACCCCGGGGCTCACTGGACGAAGAGGCGGGCATCCGGTTCGATATATATTCTAGAATCAACGTCCTGACCCCTTTGTCTGACCCCTTTGTCTGATGACCCCTTTGTCTGACCCCTTTATGACTCCTTTGTTGACCCCTTTTGACTTGTCGCGCGGAGGCGCGGAGGTTTTTTGTATTCTGGAAGAAGAGATTGGGTGAGGCCTTTGAGGATAAGGGGAGGGGAGGTTTTGGTGTCCCAAGAATTCGGAATCAAGGAGCGGAGCCCTTTGACTGATCGCTTCGATCAATGTCCTGACGCCATTACTGTCAGGAGTCAGGAAGGACCAAGGTTGCGGCGACGCCTCCTCCGGCCGACACGTTGGTAATTTCCGATGCGCTGAGGCGCGTGAGGACTCCGGCGGGTTCCCCTTCGAAGAGAAAGGGATCTGTGTCCTCGTAGAATTCGTGTTCGGCAAGACCATCGTCAATTACGGGATAGCGTTCCGAATGGAGACGAACGCGCGACTGGACGACTGATCGGCCGAGGTTTGTCTGAACCGTCTCCTCCCATCGATCGGGCTCTGTGTGCCATCCGAGGACTACGCCTTCACCTGAATGGCCGTCCATTGGCTTAACGACAAGATGCGATCGGTTCTCGATGACCCACGGCAGGAGATCGATCTCTTTGCCTTGCGGCGAGGCCGTGTTTTGCTCAACAAGAAGGCGGGTCCATGGAATATGACGGGCGATCAGTTTGCGCTCGGAAGAAGACAGTTGCCTGGTGAGGGCGGGGTCAGAGATGGCGGCAAAGAGCGCTTTATGCCCGAGGGGTTCGGTTCCGAGTGGATTCAGGACGACGGTGTGGTTCGATCTTGCAGCCTGAATGAGGGCCGAGGCTGCCTCCTGGCGCTCCAACAATTCAGGTGTCAGACAGGCCCGCAGAATCACGTGTATGCGGGTACCGTTCAGCCTTGTCGCCGAATCATTGACCTCGAATTCCGAGGGATCGGCATAAACGACCGGGAAGCCGCGGCTCGTGAGATGGGAAGTCAATGCAGCGACAAGCTTCCGCCTGTCGGGTGTGTCATTCCAACATGCCCATGCCACCGAAGGATTTTCAACTCCCGTGATCTCTCGAGCGCGTTTAACGATCTGACGTTCGAATCCGGGCAGGAGTTCGAGAAAAGTGCCACCGTTTTGTTGAAGAAAGCGTTCGGTCGCGGGAATCGCCATGAGAAAAGCGATGACCGCATCGTTGTGACCTTCGCCGGACGGAGCGTCTCCGTTGAGCTCCAATGCATGAAGTTGAGTTCGTGCCAAGGAGGCGTCGAGACGCAGCCACGCCGCCTTGCTTGATTCCGGACGTGGATCGAGTGCCCGCACCCGCCGTATCCATTCTCTCAGACCGCCAAGATTCGTATCCGGAATATCCCCTGATTCAATTCCGGCGAGCATTTTCTCGTGGATGCTGACGAGGCCTCGTGCCAATAACTGTTCTTCGCGATGCCGGGAGGCGGTGACGAATCGCGGTCGCAGGACCTTGCAAAGCGCTCTGTCATCCGGGAGCAGTCCAGCCTTTTGCAGCTCATGGGTCAGGGCATCGTGACTCTGTGCGATTGGATCGTCGGCGAGCAATTTGTTCCAGCTAGAGATGGCTTGGTCGATCGGGTGGGCCATGAGATTGAGCGGTTGCCAACGCCGAGGTAATCAGAGGGTGGCGTATTTGGCAATCAATCGAGACGGCGGTGCGGGCGATGAAGAGGGTTAGCGCCTTTTATCGGCGCAACCCTAAGGGGAGGGGGGGTTGGTGGCCAAAAATTCTAAAATCAACGTCCTGACTCCTTTTTCTCCTTTTTTGACCCCTTTTTCACGGGGTTTTGAACAGTCGAGTTGGAAAGCAACTCCGAGCTTCTGTGGAAGATTGACAGTGGGAGGCTGAGAGCTGGACAATCGTGTTATGAGCGGATTGGTGAGTGGGTTTCTGGCCGATGAGTGGGTTCAGGGGAAAGCGTTTGCTCATCCGGACTGGGAACGGGTGTATGCGCGAATTGACGGGTTAGAGTCAGAGGAAGAGCAGGACCGGGTTTGGGGAGAGGTGCTTGACGAATGGGTGGAGCGATTGTGTTCGGAACTCGGGGCGGAGTATCGGGCAGTCGATTCGGAACATTTCGTGCTCATATCAACCGTATCCGAAGAGAAGGTGAAAGAGTTGCTCGAGTTTTTGGAGCGCAGTTTTCGACAGATTCAACGATCGCTCCCGTGCCTGGTGGATGGCGAGCTTGGTGGGAAGTGCCCGGTGCTCGTCATTGGCGATCACGATCTCTTTTATCGATACTTGTCGGACTATTTCGACGATGAGGCGGGGGAGTATGGTGGCGTTGGGGGAGTTTATTTGAACCGGGGGTATGGACATTTCGCGATGCCGAGTGTGGATGTTGATCAGTATATCGATGTGTTAAGTCACGAGTTGTGTCATGCGATGGTGGCTCATTTGCGATTGCCGAGCTGGCTTGATGAAGCAATCGCGATGACGGTGGAGAATCAGATTACCTTTCGGAGTCCGTATGTGTTGGATCGGGAGATGGTGCGGCGTCACCAGGAATTCTGGGATGGGGAGAAGATTCAGGAGTTTTGGAGGGGGGAGTCGTTTTGGCGGCCGGATGAAGGGCAGGAGTTGAGTTATCATCTGGCGCAGTTTCTGTTGAGTGGTCTGTATCAGGGTGGGGAGACGCCGGCGGAGATGATTAATGAGTTTATTTTGGAGACAAAACGCGAGGATGCGGGTGCGGCGGCGGCGTGGAAGGTGTTTGAGGTCGAGTTGGGAGATATGCTTGGAGGTTTGCTTGGGGAGGGTGAAGATTGGAATCCGGGGGTGCCATTGTTTGGGGAGGAGGATCATGAAACTGATGGTTAGGCGTGCGCATTGCGGCGATGATTGGTTGCGAATGAAGGTGCCTGCGGCATTGATTGTCCTCATCGGATCGATTCAGTTGACCGTTGCCGGGTTGGTGGCGTTCGAGGAGGCGGATGCGGTGGCGGCAGTGGAGGGGAGCGAGGCGGTGTTTGAGGCGAAGCCGGTGGAGGTGGAGAAGGTGATTCGGTTAGGGGATGGGACGGTGGTGACGGAGGAGGGGTTGGCGAAGCTGGAGCGGCCGCATGATAGTGCGCAGAAAGTTGTGACGGCGAAATTGGTGTTTGATGTCGAGTTTGAGATTGTTCGAGTTTACAAGGGGGCGGTGAAGGTGGGGGAACGGTTTCGGGTGAAGTGGGAGGACAAGTATGATTCGCGATGTCCTCATCGGGAGACGATGATGGTTGACGAGGAAGTGGGGGTTTGGGGGATGGAAGGGGGAGGTGAGGGTGAGGCGGGGAAGTATGTGGCTTATCCGAGGTATATGGGGGAGCGGGTGCGGGAGGTGTTTGGGCCCGGAGGGGCAATTGGGAACTAGGAATTAAGAATTGAGGCACGGGGAGCGCAGTGGAAGCGGCAGCGCGGGAGCGCGGGAGCGCTGCCCTCCTTTGTTGGTGGGGAGATGGGGGTTGGATGGTAGATTCGGGTTTGGGTGGCGATGCGCTGGGAAGCGGGCGAGCAGGGCCGCTCGCCCCTACCGGGTTGTGGGTGTGGGTAGCGGTATTGGGAGGGTTGAGAAAGGCAGGCGCGTCCGGAGGCCACGCCCTACCGCATTTTGGGAGAGGGGGAGCGTTGAGAGTAGTTAGGGGGTAGGCGCCCTGCGGGCTAATTAACAATTAGTAGTTAATAATTCGGAATTGGAAGGCAGAGGAACTTTATGGGGAGACTCGTTTTATTCGGTAGAAGGTTTTGTCGTACGATGGAGCGTCTTCGTCTAGGGCGTATTGGGCGCCGTCGAAGTCTAGGATTTGCTGGTAATCGATCCAATTGTTTGGATCGAGGGTGGGGTTCATTTGGAGCATGAGCTGGTCTCCTGGATCTGCTGTAAAGTGCAGGCGCTGAGCTCCAGTAGATGGTTCGGTGCCATCGGTGGCCAAAGCGGGGGGTTGCAGATTCGGGCCAATTGCAAAGGTGCGATCCATTGTGTGGATGTTACCCGAGATGTCAGTGATCGAAATCGTCAGGGTGCACCAGCCATTTGTCTGGATGATGGCTTCGGAGAGGGGCCAGGTCCAGACGTGGTCGCCGGATAAGGAAAAATTGCCGGCGAGTTCGGTGCCGGCGGGGATGCCGTCGATTTCGTGGGAGCAGGTGACGGAGAAGTTGGTCATGTCGAGGCCGGTGTAATAGTCGAAGAGGCCGAGGCGGATGGTGGTGAGAGGCATCAAGGAGCGGCCGGGTTGGGGGAGGGAGCAGTCGATGGTGGGACGGAGTTCGTCGGCGAACCAGCCTAACAATTGTTGCACCCCGCCGCCGCGCGAACTCGCGGGTGCGCCGAGGTCGATCCAGCGGGCGATGAGCATTTTTTCGTCGTAGGTGAGGCGCGGGTAAGTGACGGGGTCGGAGGACGGGGGCGGCATCATCTCGCCGGTGTAGTCGATGTCGGCGTCGTTGGGTCCGGCGCCGGGCGGGAGGGTATTGGGATCGCCGGGAGTGGATTCGGTGGGATGGGCGCTGTTGGAGATGCCGTCGAGTCTTTGGCCCCAGATCTTCCACATGAGGAGAGAGCGGCGGGATTGGAATTTGCGGACGTATCGGGAGGCGTTGTTGTTGCGCCAGGAATTCGTGGAGATGATGGGCGGGATGCCCCAAGTCGCGGAAGAGTCGTTGGCCAAGCGATTGTAAGAGCCGTCGTAGTTGCCGCCGGAGGTGAGGGTGAGGTCGAGTTCGCCGGCGGGGTTGCCGGGGCTGGCGGGGTTTGAGGGGCTGTGGCAGCCGACGCAGGAGCGTTGGAGGATGGGTTGGACGTCGCGATAGTATTCGACGTCGACGGCTTGGGCGGGATCTTCGACGAGGATGGTGTTGCCGGAGCCGTCCTTGGAGAGGAGCGGGGTTTTGAGGGCGGTATCGAGGATGTGGTAATCGGGTTGGGAGGCGGCGGTGCCGGCGAAGGGGAGTCCGACCTTTGAATGGGCGTGGCAGCCACCGCAGTCCACGCGGGTTTCGCCGGGGCGGACCTGGTGCCAGGTTTGGGACATGTTCAAGACCATTCCGTTGTCGTCGAGGGTTTGGAAGGTGAAGGGGGTGTCGGCGGGGATGCGCGCGAGGAAGGACGTATCGGGATTGCCTTCGGGATCGATGACCGTGCCGCCGGTTTCGTCGGTTTTACGCAGGGGGATTTCTCCGAGGATGCGGAGTCGTTCGGTGGCGTGGTTTTTGAATCCGCGGATCCAGCTGTTTCCGATGCCGGGGCCGTATGAGACGTTTGAAGACGGCTCCATGGAGAGGATGCGGACGGCGTAGATATCGGAGTCGGTGTATTTGCCGGCGACGGCGCCTTGCCAGGACCAGTTGGAATCTTTTTGGTTTTGGTTGGTGTTGAAGGCGTCGTATCCGGAGAACCCGTTCCCGGTTTCGGCGGGCGTGACGTCGCGTTTGTAGAAGGAAGACGTGCCGACGAGGCCGAAGGGCGTGCCGGGTTCGAGGGAAGCGTGAGAGGAGCCGTCGTTTTTGTATCGGGGAATGACAGCGGGGGTGTCGATGCCGTAGATGTCTTTATACGTGACGACAGGGCGGGGTTGGATTTCGTTGTATGCGGGATCGTTTTTGATCATGAGCATGGCGGCTTCATCGGTGACGGGTGTGCCGCCGACGATCATGGCGATACCGGCATCGTATGCGGGGTATTTGGTGGGGCGGTTGAGGGAATTGGCGGGGCCGGGGGAATAGGTGAGGAGGACGTCGTTGTTGGGGGCGGCGGCGGGGTGAGTGACTTTGCCGGCGTAGGTGCCGGAAAGGTTGAAGGACGACGCGTTGTCGTCGGAGTGGGAGAAGGCGCTGAGGGCGTAGAGGCCGGGGGGTGAAAAGGGGTATTTGCGATAGCGTGGTTGCA
This sequence comes from Verrucomicrobiota bacterium, assembly GCA_039028175.1. Classification (GTDB taxonomy): domain Bacteria; phylum Verrucomicrobiota; class Verrucomicrobiia; order Verrucomicrobiales; family DEV007; genus JBCDBW01. Next base: position 1,731 of record JBCCIR010000164.1, on the reverse strand, counting down.
TGTGGCTGGGGTGACCGGGTTGGAACCACCAGATGCCGCGGCGGACGGAGGGGTTGCTCGAGTGCCCGGGGAAGGGGCTGCCGAAGGGCGGGAGCGTGGGGTTTTTGACGGAGGGAAAGGCGAGGACGGTACCGAAGCCTTTGTTATTGAGGTTGTAGTAATCGGCGACGGCGATGTCGCCGTTGGTGAGTTGGGTTTGGAAGTGGAAGGCGTTTTGTTTGGTAAAGGGGGAGAGGAGCGGTTCCCAGTTAGTGCCGTCGGGCCAGATTGCCCAGAGCCCCCATAAGCGATTATCGCGGAGGCCCTGGGCTTCGTATGAAGAGAACATGATACGTCCGTCGGTGAGGACGGTGGGATGGAGGGCGGAGCCGAGGTTCAAGTGGCCGATGCATTCGACATTGGCGCCGTCGTTATCCATGACGAAGAGTTGGAAGCAGGGATTCGTGAACGTTTTGTTAGGGAAATAATTATTGCGACTGGAGGAGAACACGATGCGGCCGTCGGGGAGGGGGCAGGGGCCGAGGTTAAAGACGCCGTATCCGAGATACCAGGTGCCGGAGGGTTGGGCGTTGAGGTGGTTGTTGGACCAGGTGACGACGCCGGTGTTGGGGGTCCATTCCTGGTGGGTGAGGCGGACGATCTCGCGGGTTTGGAGATGGATCTTATAGATGTCGGCGCCTTCGCGTGAGGGATCGCCGGGGCGTTGGCCTTGGAGGTTGGTTTGGTCGTGGAACTGGACGTAATAGACCCAGAGGCCGTCGAAGGAGACCATGGGATCGACGATGGCGCCGCGGTTAGAGCCGTCGCCATCGGTGTCGGAGGACACGAGGACTTCCTCGGTGCCGTCGGGGCGGAGGAGCATGAGGTCGGTGCCGGCGGCGATTTCGATGGGGTAGAAGACTTCGGGGAGGTCGACGAAGGAGGTGTCGCCGGCGCGGGGGGCGCGGGAGTAGACGATGTCGTAGGGGACGCCGGTGGGGGTTTGGGCTGCGGCGGGGGGGGAGGTAAAGGCAGTGAGTATGAGTATGATTATGAGTAGGAGTATGAGGGGGAGGCGGAGGACAGCTTCGCAAGGTCGGAAGCGCGGAAGGGGGCGGCGTGGGTTGGTTGTCGAACCGTATTTGGGCGGTCGTGGGGTCCTTCGGCTGGCGCTCAGGATGACAAGCGCAGGGGCTTCTAGCGATTTAGGTACGATCGGGTGAGAGGCGGGACGGGCGGGTCCCGCGGCGAGCGGCGAGCGAGTGATCATTGGGATGGGACGTTAGGGATTTGGGCGATAATGTGTCGCGGTGGGGGCGAATTATTATCGGTCTGGTCTCCCAAGAGATGGCCGCAATGTCTTGATGCTGAGCTAGGGACTCGGCGTCATGACGATGTATATACTACGGGGAGATGGGGGGTTTGGCGAGGGGTTTTTTTTGGATGAAGTTTCGCAGTTTCGCAGTTTCGCAGTTTCGCAGTTTCGCAGTTGCGCAGGTACGCAGGGGGGAGTTTTTTTGCCCGCAGATGACGCAGATTTTTGCGCCCGCGACCGCGGGCGCTTTGATTTGTTTGGATGGAGAGCAGTTGGAGGATGGGTTGGGGCTTGTGGAATGGGTTGGGGCGGCCTAGCGTGGCGTTTCTTGGCGATGGTTGGAATGATGGCTCGTTTTTTTTCCGTTGGTTTTAGGTGGGGTGTTTTGTGGGTGCTGACACTGGGCTGGGTTGGGGATTTGCGGGGGGAGACGGTTT
>JBCCIR010000163.1:0-11315 GCA_039028175.1 Verrucomicrobiota bacterium | reverse complement strand
GCAATCTCCGGCCCCCTAAAAAAAAAAAAACCCACCCCTTAATTTCTCCCACCCCGTCCTCCTCCCCCCTCTAGGTCGCGCGCCCTCGGTGTGGGCGCACCCCCGGCCGAAAGGCCGCTAGCGATGAATTTGTAACGACTTCCTAGAGCCCGACCGCAGCCCCACGACGGACATCCGAGTGTTACACGTGTAATGTCTAAATGGCCACCCCCCTACCGCACCGCCTCCCCCGGCGGAATCACCCGCGCCGCCTCCCCCGCCGTCAATATTACGGTCTCCCCCGAATTGTAATACGGCCCCTGTACAGCCCCTCCACCCTGCCCCGTACCCCCTTTGGACCCATCCCTCGCACAAGAAACCATCAAACCCAAAACCGGAAGCAAAACCAAAACCAGCCGCATCAATCTCATTTCAAAACCTCTCAATTCCCAACTGCTAGCACGCCGCTGAAGCTTCCCCCAGCACTTTCGTCATCTCATACAACGCAAACGAAGCCACCGCCCCCTCCGTCGCCTCTTTATACGCCGCAATGTGCGCAGCCTCCATATGCGCCAACCACAATTCGCGACTCTCCCAGTTCTCAAAAAACAAAAACAACGCCGGATTCTCGTTGTCCTCGTGCAGGTCATACTGCAAACACCCCGCCTCCTCCAACGTTGGCTCAATTAACTTGATCAACTCCCGCTTCACCAATTCCTCCTGCCCCGCCTCCGCTTCAATCCTCGCAACGATTGTTAATGATTCACTCATGCTAACTCGCACTCCCATTCCGCCGCCTCGCCCGCACAACACCCAACCCAAAACAAAACGCCCCAACAAAAACCACCACAGAAGGCTCCGGCACAATGTTCACGGTAATCTGGTCCGCAGTTCCCGCATTGCCCCACGACCACACATAGGTCCCCTGCGTCAAACCGATCGTCGCAAAGTCGGTCGCGCCAAAGACGGAAGTCGCATTGATCGTCCCCCCCGAAACAAAACCATCTGGCACCCGAACCTCGTTGCCCAGACTGATCCCAAAACGATCACCGGTTCCCGACGTCGGAAAGACGGCCGCCGTGCCGGGCCCAAGCGCCCCCCCGAGCGCCGTGAGTCCCACATAGAAATCCACGTCAAGGCTCGAAGCAGGATCAGCGCCCAGAGAGAACTCCGAATCCATGCCCATCGCAAAGGAAGGGACAACGCCCGCAATCGAATCACCCGACGTATCCAATGAAAGCGCGTCGATATTAAGCGTCCCCATGGCACTGAATATCACATCACCCCCGCTCTCCGTAACCGTCACAATGACAATCCCTTGCGCCGGCACAACCAACAACAGAAACAAAAAAACGAGAATAGAGAGGGGACTCTTGATAGCCGTCACCCTATCAAACGTCTCCCACCAGAACAAGACCGATCGCACATCCCCGAATAAACCCTCACCACCCCGATACTCCAGCCCTCTCACTCCCCGCAATCAAAAACCCCACCCGTCCTCAACCCACCGGCAGCCCCGTCCACAAAACCTGCGCACCTCCCTCCCTCGCCTCGACAACCCCATCTCCCTCCCCCATCCCCGCGGGCACCAACAAGAAATCCCCCAGCCCAAACTCCACCCCCCCGCAAATCACCACCCCCTCCACGACCGTCACCATTCCAAAACGCCCGTCCCTTACCACGCCCCGTCGCTCTCCAGCCCCCAGTGCCCACTCCTCCACCACAAACTCCCCACACGACACCAGTACCTCTCCCTCCCGCGCACCCATCCCCGGCTCGACATCGTCAAAGTCAATACACCGCAACGAAGCCTCCACATGCAACTCCCGCGGCCGCCCGTCCAACCCTACTCGATTCCAATCAAACACCCGATACGTCGTATCACTGTTTTCCTGAATCTCGTAAATCAAAAGCCCCGCCCCGATCGCATGCAACCGACCGCTCGGAATGAAAATAAATTGCCCCGCCGACGCCGGTATCCGATGCACCTGCTCCTCCGTCGCTCCTTCCGCAATCCCCCGCTCAAAATCCTCCCGGCTCACACCCGCCTTCAAACCCACATACAACTCCGCTCCCTCTTCCGCCGCCGCGATATACCACATCTCCGTCTTCGGTTCCCCACTCAACTCACCCGCCACCGCCGCCGGCGGATGCACCTGCAAAGACAACCGGTCCCGCGCATCCAAAATCTTTAACAACAACGGAAACCGCCCGCTCATCCCCGCATAGTCCTCCCCAAAAATCTCCCCACGCGTCGCCGCATCCCCCCACAGCCCCCCCAAGGTCCTCCCCGCCAACTCCACCGGCAACAATACTTCGCTCGCCGCCTCCTCCCGGTCCGATACCTCCCACGATTCACCATACGGCACCTCCGCTGACGGCAACTCACGCCCAAAGCGTTCCGCCAAAGTCCGCCCGCCCCAGACCCGCTCCTGGTATATCGGCTTAAAAACAATCGGCCTCCTCATCACAACCCCCATTCTACGTCCAGATACCGCAGACTCAATCCTGCCTTGCCCTCATAATTCATTATTCAAAATTCAACATTCAAAATTCGCCGACTCCCAGTCGGCGTATGTATCCACATCCCGCAACTCCCGCAACAACCCCACCGACAACCCATTCCCCCGCGCCGCCGCCACACTCATCTCCAAAGTCCGCTCCGTGCTCCACTCGATCCCCTCAAAGACCACCGCCCGCACCTCTGTCATCCCCACCAGGTAATACCCCCCGTCCGTCGCCGGCCCAAACACCACATCCGTCTCATCCAACAAATCCCACGCCTGCCCAATCACCTCCCCCGTCAACTCCACGCAATCCGTCCCCACCACCACCACTCTCCCAAACCCCGCCTCCTTCGCCGCCGACACCGCCGCCCGCATCCGCTCCCCCAAATCTCCCCCCGCCTGCACCAAAAATTCCCAACTCCTCGTCGCGTCACCCACCAGCCCCCCTACCCACTCCCGCAACGCATCCGCCCGCTCCGCCGGATCAAAACACACCCACACCGACACCCCCTCCAAACCCGCCAATAACCCCAAAACCCGCCCCACCATCTCCCCATAAATCCGCACCGCCTCCCCATCCCCAACCTCCACCGCCAATCGCGTCTTCACCCGCCCCGCCTCCGGATACTTCAAAAATACCAATACCACCCGCTTTTCCATCATTTAAGCCCTGTTAAAGGTCAACATTTCAGAGATAATCGTTGCTGGCGAGCTCCGAAAAGTCTATTATTTCAAAGGAAATTCCTTCTAAGAAGGATAAACCATAAAAACAATAACGACGAGCCGGGTGCTACCCGCCTCGATCCTCTGCTTCGTCGTCTCTCAGCTTCACCTTCGCCACCGTCCATGGCCGCTAAAAAACGCTCATCATCCTCATCCTCCGCCCGCCGCCGCCGATCCACCTCCGGAAAATCAAATACCCGGCGCAAACCCAATAACAAACGCTCCTCCGCAAGCTGGAACGAACCCGTCGCCATCATCCTCATGGGCTGCGGTCTCCTCTTCTTCCTCGCCCTCATCTCCTACACGCCCGCCGACCTCCCCTCCTGGGTCAAATTCTCACGCGCCGCCGCAAATGCCGAAATCACCAACTTCATCGGCCCCCTCGGCGCCGTCGTCGCCGGCTACGCCTACTTCTTCCTCGGCGCCGCCTGCTTCCTCATTCCCGCCATCCTCGTCTGGTTCGGCTTCCAATCACTCCTCGGCACCCGCGTCCTCACCCTTCGCAACATCGCCGCCTGCACCGCCCTCGTCGCCTCCGGAGCCTGCCTCGCCGATGTCCAATCCCTTCTCTTCCTCGAATGGCCCGCCCGCTTCAATATCTACAGCCCCGGCGGCGCCATCGGCTACGTCATCGGCCAATACATCCTCCTCAAAACCATCGGCAACGTCGGCTCCATTATCGTCGCCACCACGATCTACTGCGTGAGCCTCATCGTCATCACCGGCCTCCATCCCATGGTCTTCCTCCATGCCTCCTACCAAGGGCTCAAAAACTTCGCCGCCAACCGCCGGGAAGCCCGCGCAATCGCCGCCGAAGAAGCCGCCGCCGAAGCCGAAGCCGCCGCTTCCCTCGCCCAAGACCCAGCCCTCGATATCCCCGCCCCCACCCGTCGCAGCCGCACCAAAACCAAGGTCGCCGACCCCGAACCCACCGAAATCACCCCGGAACTGCCCCTCCAATCCCTCCCCACTCCCAAAATCATCGATTCCTCAGTCCGCGACAAAAACGAGAAAAAACCCACCCTCGCCGAGCTCATGGCCGGCCGGAAAAAGTCGAAGAAAAAAGAACACCTCGCTCCCGAGTTCGCCCAGTTCAAAGACTACTCGCTCCCCGGCTCCGATATCCTCGATCCCCCCAGTCCCAATGGCGCCACCCCCGCCAACAAAACCCAACTTCTCGCCATCCAAAATATCATCGTCGAAACGCTCGGCACCTTCGGCATCACGGTCACACCCGGCGACATCACCCGCGGTCCCACCATCACCCGGTACGAAATCCTCCCCTCGCGCGGCCTGCGCGTAAACCGCATCACCGCGCTCGAAGCCGACCTCGCCCGCGCCACCAAAGCGGAACGCATCAATATCATCGCTCCCATCCCCGGGAAAGACACGGTCGGTATCGAAATCGCTAATTCACAAAAAGTCCTCGTCCCCCTCCGTGAACTTCTCGAAGACCCTGTCTTCCACTCTAACAAATATAAAATCCCGCTCGCTCTCGGCAAGGATGTCTACGGCCGCACCATCGTCGGCGATCTCGCCGCCATGCCACACTGCCTCATCGCCGGCGCCACCGGCAGCGGAAAATCCGTGTGCATCAATTCCGTCATCGCCAGCATCCTCTACCGCTTCTCACCCGATGAACTGCGCTTCATCATGATCGATCCCAAGGTCGTGGAAATGCAAACCTACGACAACCTCCCCCACCTCGTCGTTCCCGTCGTGACCGACCCCAAAAAAGTCATCCTCGCCCTCCGCTGGGTCGTCAACGAAATGGAGCGCCGATACCGCATGTTCGCCTCCCAGGATGTCCGCGATTTCGATTCCTTCAATAGCCGCAAGGCCCGCCGTAAAAAGGCAGCCCGCGAAGCCGAATCCACCGTGCCACCCATCGAAAAGAAAGAGGAAACACCCGCCGAAGAAGAACTCGTCATGCACGCCGTGTCCATTGGGCAGGAAGAGGAAAACACCGATACACCACCCACCGCTCGCGCCGCCGCCAAACTCGAATTCCCCGAGGAAGAGATTCCCGACAAAGTCCCATACATCGTGGTCATCATCGACGAACTCGCAGACCTCATGCAGACCGCACCCGTCGAAGTCGAAGGTTGTATCCAGCGCCTCGCCCAGAAAGCCCGCGCCGCCGGTATCCACATCATCCTCGCAACCCAAACCCCGCGCAAAGAAGTCATCACCGGTAACATCAAAACCAATATCCCCACCCGCATCGCCTTCCAGGTGCCGTCAAAAATCGATAGCCGCGTCATCCTCGATAGCAGCGGCGCGGAAAAACTCGTCGGCCAGGGCGACATGCTCTACCTCCCACCCGGAAGCTCCACTCTCCAGCGCGCGCAAGGCGCCTTCGTCACCGATCAGGAAATCGAACGCCTCGTCGAGTATTGCACCAAACAAGCCGATCCCGCCTTCGAAATCTCCATCAAGGAAACACTCGAAAGCGGCGCGCCCCAGGAAGAAACGGAGGTCTCCGATGAAGACGAGGAAATCATCGAAAAATGCATCGAGGTCATCCAACAGGAAAAACGCGCCTCCACTTCCCTCCTCCAACGCCGACTCCGCCTCGGCTACACCCGCGCCGCCCGCATGATCGATATCCTCGAAGAACGAGGGATCATCGGCCCCGGAGATGGCGCCAAACCACGAGAAATTCTTATCGATTTAGCCGATACCGTGGATTAAGTTCAGATGTTCCACGAATCGTTTCCACCAATGTCTCATACCGTCGGACAGAGACTAGCCGAGGCGCGTAACAAGCAGGGCCTCTCCATCGAAGACGTCGCGCACACCACGCGCATACGTCCCGATACCCTCCGCGATATGGAGTCGGACGATTACTCCAATTTTCCCAACCTCACCTACGCAAAAAGTTTCCTCTCCATGTATAGCTCACACCTCGACGTCGATGTGAGCGAGTTCATCCGCGAATTCGGCCCCGCCGATTCCGGAAGCCTCGACGTCATGAGCTTCCTCGATCCCGTAAACGGATCCTCAAGCTCCGTCTCCCTGAACACCCCCGCCCCCGCACCCGCCGATAGTCGCTCCGGCGCCTATTCTCCCATGCGCTCGCAAAGCCGTGGTCATCCCATCCTCTTCATCCTCATCCTCCTCGGAGCCGTCGGCGCCGCCTATGGCATGTTCCTCGTCGCAAAAAACTCGTCTGACGATACCGATGCCGCCGCCGACGACGAAGTCGCGAAAGCCACGAATATCCCCACCGCGCCCGCCGAAAATAATTCCGACCTGCCAACCAATCTCCCGCCATCCCCCTTCCCCAACACCGCCAATCCCGATACCACGCCAGATACCACCCCCGAAACCCTGCCCGCGGAACCCATCACGACACCACCCTCCAACGACCCCCCCGTCATCGTCCGCCCCGCTATCATCGATGACTCCGATGAGGACGAATCTTCCGGCACCAGCGACGACGCCCCCAGGGCCGTCCCCTTCCGCCCCAAAAAACCCGAATAGCTACCCCCCGGGCATCTTGTAGGTGCGAACGTGAGCGAGGACTGCCTCCCCCGCAAGTGCGAGCGAATGCGTTGCCGCCCTTGGCGCCTTCATACCCCCGAAGCCATACCAGCATGACCCGCCGAAAGCGGGTCAAAGCGAGGACTCCCCCGCCAAAACATCCCCCCTACTCCTCCGACGCTCCCGCGACCACCTGGTCAATCTGGTCACGCTTCACCCCGCCCGGCGCATTCACACCCTTGAACTTGGCCCGCGCCGCCGCCGCCATCTCCGGCGTCACCTCGCCCGCGCTGTTCCCAAAAGACTGCCGCACATAGGTCATCACCGATGCCAACTGATCATCATCATAGGCCGCCTCCAACGGCGCCATAATCCCGACAAACTCTTTCGTCGGTTCCGGATAAATTCCCTTCAAAATCACCAACGCCATCCGCTCCGGATCACCGATCGCAATTTCCGATCCCGCCAGAGTCGGCGCCATCAACTGCGGCCCCACTTGCATCCCCTTCCCGTCCGGTCCATGACAAGCCGCACACGTCGCGTAATTCTTCTTCCCCTCCTTCATGACCGCCGCCAATCCGGTCGCAACCGGCTCATCGCCACCACCCGCAGGCGCTCCGCCTCCAGAACTCATCGCCGCCGCTGCCGTCGGCTGCCCCAACACCGCCTGCTGCTCCTGTGCCGCTGCCACTCGCTCCGCATCCCGCGCCTCAATCAAACGACTGCCCGAATCCCGCAACAACGCCAACGCCATCGCCCCCATCAAGACAATCAACCCCACCGGTAACGCATATCCCAGCGCTCCAAAAGCTAGCTTCGACAATGGCCCGATCGATACTTCTTCCTGCGACATGGCGACACCTAAATTGAGAACGATTTTACTGTCAAGATGGATTCCCCAAGCCCCAGAAATTCAAGCCCTCGCCCACCCCCAAAAACCCGTTGCGAGCCCCCGCATATTGAATAAACTTGCCCCTCGCGCCATCCAAGAAGCAAGACGCAACGGCGCAGCTCCGTTAACAGCCAAGAACCATGATCAAACAATCCATTCTCCTCATTGCCACCACCCTCACCCTCGCGGGAATCGCCTTCGCCCAAGAGGACAAAGACGCCCAAGTCGTCGTCATCAATACCGACAAACTCCAGTTCCTCTACACCGATGCCGATGGCAAGAAAATGGACGGTTTCACCGTAAAAGCCGGTAAACCCGTCGTCATCAAATTCTCCAATACCTCCACCGGCGCACCCCAACCCCACAACATCATCATCTGCAAGCCCGGCAAAGACGGCGCCATCACCCAAGCCGCCATGGCCATGATGGCCGACCCCACCGCGCTCGAAAAAGGATACGTCCCCGAGTCCGACGATATCTTCGCCCACTCAAAACTCCTTCAGCCCGGCGAGTCCGAAGACATGAAATTCACCGTCGAAGAACCCGGCGTCTATCCCTACCTCTGCACCTTCCCCGGACACTTCGTCCTCATGAAGGGCACCATGACCGTCGAATAAGTTTCGTCCGAAACGTTTTTTTAAGTCTCAAAGAGAAGAGGGCGAGGAACCTACTCCTCGCCCTTTTTCGTGTCCGCCCCCTGTCCCGCCGCCTCGTCGATCTTCTTCTGCGCCTCCGCCGCCCGCTTCTGAATCTCCTCCGCACTCATAATCTTCCCGTTCTCTATCCCCACCGGCGGCGTCACCGCCGTCGCCCGGGGCTCGGCCGGCGCCGGCGTCGGACTCGTCGGCCCCGGAGGTGGCGAAAGCAACGGCCCCCGACCAATCGGCGATCCCGGCATCCCCGCCGGAGGAAATCCCTGCGGACTCATCCCGCCCGGAAATGGCATCCCACCCGGACCTCCCGGACCTCCCGGCACCGCCGGATCATCCTCAGCCTTCAATAACTCAAACCGCCGCTTCAACAACGAACTCACCACAAAATTCGGCACCAGGTAAACCTTCCCCTCATACCTCTTCTCCTTCGCCAATTTCGCCTTCAATCGCTCCACTTCCGCCCCAAAAGCCTCGTCCGCCGCCGTCTTCTCCTCCTCCGTTTCCCCTTCCGGCGCCTCCCGCTCCTCCTCAATCACCCCCTTCACCCGCATCGTCAAATGATGGTTCCGCGCCTCATCCACCTCCGGCCCCACTTCCACCGTGTAAACAAACCCATCAAAAGTCTGTAACACCATCTTCGTCACATCCCCGTCAATCTTCTCCAAATCCACCATCACATCCTCAAACCGCGCGTTCGAAAACACATTCCGCATACTCGAAATCCGCGCCGCATCCAGCTCCTCACCCTCCTCGATCCCCGCCAATTGCCACTCGGTGTCCGCCGGACTCTCCCGATACAACCGCCAGTTGAACGCCGGATCCTTCGCGCTGATCGCAATCGACTTCAAATTCTCCACCTCGAAAAAATCCGTATCCAACCAATCCGTCGCCCCCATCCCCACACCGCCAAACGTCTCCGATACCAGCCAAACCGACTCATCATCCCCCACCCGCACATACCGCCCCGCCGGGGTCGACTGTAGCCCACCAAACGGACTGGGCGTATCCGAACGCTGCACATACTCCTTGCCCAACAACACACTCCCCATCTCGTCCCCCTCGCCTTCACCCGAAAACGAAACCAAGACCCCTTTCCCCTCCGCATCCCCCTCGTCCCCCGGCGCAATCAATTGCAACCTCCCAAACTGACTCGGCCCCGCCTCAATCCACTGGGAAATCTTCACCTCCGACAACGCAATCAATAACTCCCGAATCTTGTCAAAGTTCGCCGGATAACCGTCGCGACTCTCCACCGACCACTTTACCTCCCCCTCTTCCCCCACCTTCGCCAACACCAATTCCTCGTCACCCGATTCCAAGGTAATCTTCGACACCTCGTTGATATCCAAATCCGGCACCAAGTGCTCGCCCACCCCCTCATCCACCGACTGCACCTCACCCATGCGAACCGATTTTACAATCACCGCGACCACCAACAACGCCGCCAGGATCGCGACCAAAACTGTAAGCTGTTTCTTTGCCATGACTTTGCCTTCTCTATCCCTTCCCCTACCGCGCCGCCCGCTTCGACGCCCGCATCAAAGCAAACGCAATCCCAATCAATCCGACAAAAATCGGAATCGTAAATACGTTCACCCCCTTGAACACCGCAATCAACCGATCAATGTCCCCCCGTAAATCCTTCCGCACCTGCCGCAATTCCTTGTTCTTCTCCGCCACCAAGACATTCAATTCCTCGATCACCTGCTGCTGCTCGGGAGATAACACAAACTGCTGACTGGCATCCTTCTCTCCCTGCATCGTCGAGAGACGCGTCTGCGCTTCCTGCACTTCCTGCTCCAATTCCTTGATCTTGTCCTGAAATTGCGACTCCGCCGCCGCCTCGATCTCGTTGATCTTCGTAAACGGTCGCCGCGTCGACGAACGACTCCGCACCGCAATCAAATCCTCATCACCCGCCAATTGCTCCACCACGTTCTGCAAGAGACTCAAATTCTGATTGATCGGAATCATTACCCGCTGACCCAATATGTTTTGCTCCTGCGCCACCATCCGGTCGAATAGGAAATCCACGTCAGAAAACAACACAAGCGTCCCCTCCCCGGTCGCCTCCGTAAGCGGCTTCGCTTCTCCAGCTTCCTCTCCGTCTTCTTCTGCATCCTCTTCTCCCGCCCCCTCATTCTCCCCGTCGCCTTCCTTCTTCCCATCCTCGTCTTCCGCACCTTCCCCTTCGTCACCTTCCTCCGCCGCCTCTTCCGGAGGAAACGCCGTCTTAAATTTCCCGTGCAAACGCACCGCAATCGGCACTACCTCGCCCGAAGGCACAAATTCTTCCACCAATCGCTGTAACCCAGGTCCCAAGTCCGCTTCCCCCGGTGTCACAAACTGACTTTCCGGCGAACTCGCCAACAAAACTTCCATCGTCAATCCCTCCGCCGGTTCCCCCTTGAACCCGCCCGCCATCGCCATACGCACATCCTGCAACTGCGCCGTGGTCACATCATCCGCGTTGATCGCTTCCCCCGTCAACGTCAATACCGCCGGATGCACCACTCCACGCCCCACCGGCGACCGAAAACGGTTGTCCGCCAAGACCTGCCCCGGATCAAATTCCAACCCCCACGCTTCAAACAGCCTCTCAAACGTCGAACTCGGTGCCGGACCCCCCTGCGGCGGCGCCATCGGGTTCTGCTGCGGTGGCGCCAAAGCCTGCGCATGAAAAAACATCGGGTCCACCATCGCAATCACCTTGCCCCCCTTCAGCAAATACTGATCGATCGCCTTCTCCCCCTCCTGCGTCACATCAAACGGATGCACCACCAACAACACCTTCACGTCGTCCGGTATCGCCGCCACGTCCGGCCCCAAAACGTCCACTTGGTAATCCCGGCTCAACTCCCGGTAAAATATCCACGGCGGCGCCGGCGGCTGCTGAAAATTCATCATCCCACCCCCGCCCATACCACCCGCCACCTGCATGCTCGTCATAATGGCAATCTTCGGCAGCTCCGGATTCACCACCTGCGTGATCGCTCGCGAAACATCATACTCCAACAATGTCTCCCGCGCCGGATGAATGAACGGAATCGCCACCTTCTGATCCAAACACTCAAT
>JBCCIR010000162.1:0-11329 GCA_039028175.1 Verrucomicrobiota bacterium | reverse complement strand
TGACCCCTATTCCGCGTGCATGACCCCTATTCCGCGTGCATGACCCCTATTCCGCGTGCACCAACCAATGCCCGCTTCACCGTCCCCTTCAGTTCTTTGGCCGCGAATAGCTCCAGAAGGGAGTCGGCGAATTCGTCGCCAAGTTGATAGTCCGACCCAAAAGACGCTGGAGCAGCAGGCGCAGTTTGTTCACCCCAACGTGCCGGGCCGGAGCAAGACGCGCTGACCACTGCGAGGAGAGAAAAGACAAAATGCGATAGTTTCATCCACAGGGAACCTCCCTCAATACCGGAGCTGGCGTGCCTGACAAGTCTAGACTAATTCAGCGCCATCTGGGGGCGTGCGTAGGTGTCCGATACCAAGCGGGTCGCAAAAAGTGAATTCTAGCGGTGAAGCCGTAGTGAAATCGGAGGATGATTTCATGTGGCTCGCGCATGCAGAATGTCGAACGGGTAACGGCACAACGTTGCGGTCCGTGCTTGGACCGCTCAGGAGGAGGACGTTGCGAAGATCGATGACTATCGATTCAAGGTCGTCGAATCTATTCTCGAGCGAATGGTCTAACCGGAGACGATCTGTGGCTGGCGATCGGCCGCCTTTCGTAGGGAACCTGGAGTGATGCCGAGCCGGTCTTTAAACACGGATCCCATGTATTCCTGGTGCCGGAACCCAGATACCTCTGCGATTTCAACCAGCGTCATCGTGGTGTCCTCAATCAGTGACTTCGCCCGCCTGAGACGCGTGCTGACGAGGTATTCCCTTACGGTCATTCCCGTCGCTTCGCGGAAACGACGCTGGAATGCAGTTCGGGAAGTTCCAGCGCTCTTCGCGATGGATTCGTTGGTGAGTGGCGCGGCCAGGTTCTCGTTGATGAAGTGGATGCCTTCGGCAACCACTGCATCAGTGATTGCATTGGTGGATGAAGACCGCCGCGTGACGACTCCAGTCGGTGGCACGAGGATCACTTCACTCGGAGGTGGAGCGCCCGCCATCAAGGCGTCTAGGAGTCGCGCTGCTTCGAATCCCACTTTTCCATGACCGGCGCGAACGCTGCTCAGGCGGGGGGACGACACCTCGCACAACAGAGAGTCGTTGTCGACGCTGACAATAGCGACGCGCTCTGGCACGGCGATCCCTTCCTCTCGGCAGGCCTCCAAGACAGCCAACCCACGCTGGTCGCTGCAAACCATCAAAGCGATTGGCGTGGGCAGTTGCCTCAACCAGCGTCGCAGATCAGTGCGAGAGCCCTCTGAGCCATCACCCTCGCCGCGTCCGGTTTCGAGAGTGTGGAGCAACTCACCTGCGCCGCAAGCTTCGCGGAATCCCTCGCGGCGTTTCTCCGACCAGTTCTCACCTTCGATCCCGTAGAAGCCGAAGTTGTTGAACTCGCGATCCTTAAAATGTTCGGCAACCTGGGCTGCGATTGCGCGATCATCGACGTGGACCAAGGGTAGCCCGCATTCGTCGGCAACGCCGAGTACGTCGACGACTGGGATGTCAAACCCCTGCAGCGCGTCCGCAGTTTCACGATCTTGGACACGCGCGATGATGCCGTCGCCATTCCAGTCAGCCATCCAATCGGGTACTCCATCATGCAATCCACGTGCCGCATGATAGATCTGCCATCGGTCGATCTGGTGGGCGTAGTTTGCAATGCCTCTCAGGATCTCGCGACCGGATCCCAGCGAGGTCTCGACGAGTAGCGCCACACTTCGGCGGGTCTTCTTGTGCATGTCTGATTTCTACAAAATAAAACCCGATTCCTCAAACCAGATCTGTTGAATTTCAATGATCTGCGCGGCATAGAAGGGTTGAGAGCATAACTGGATGAGTTCGATTTTTACAACCCAGATAGTGAAATCGCCGAGTGATGAGCGGTTTGGCTCGATCTTCGGCGGCTCGCCGACGGTCACCACGAGGGCGCCGGGACGTATCAATTTGATCGGCGAACACGTTGACTACCAAGACGGACTCGTGCTTCCGGCGGCGATTGACCGCTACGTCTACGGCTCTGCCCGGGCGATCTCCGAACCGGAATTGCGCCTGTGGAGTTCGCTGGGCGAACGCCACATCACGGTGCCTCTCGACCGCTCGTGTCCGCTGACCGGCGACGACAAGTGGGCAAACTACGTCTTCGGAGTCGTCGCCAAATACCGCGACGAGGGACATCCGGTCTGCGGATTTGAGGCGGCCTTCGATGCGGATCTGCCCGCTGGCTCAGGACTGAGCAGCAGTGCGGCTCTCGAGTCGGCGACGGCCTTGCTCGTCGAAGCCATGATCGAGGTCGATCTGCCTCCTGTTGAGCGCGCACTACTTTGCCAGGTCGCCGAACACGAATGGGCCGGCGTCCCATGCGGTATCATGGATCAACTCGCGGTGAATTCTGGTATCGAGAATCAGGCACTATTGATCGATTGCCGCACGCTAGGAATCATGCCGGTCTCGATTCCTCCTGAGCTGGCCATCGTTGTAGTGGACAGCCGAGTTAGCCATGCCTTAGCCGACGGCGAATACGCCAAGCGGAAAGCTGACTGCGAGTCCGCAGCGCGGTCGCTCGACGTCAAGTCCTTGCGAGACATCAGCGTACAGGAACTGAATTCGTCCAGCCGTTCCCTCGAGGAGCGCACCTACAAGCGAGCGCGGCACGTCGTGGGAGAGATCGATCGCGTGCGCCGTTTTGTCGCCGCCCTGGAGGCGGGTGAGATCAGGGTGGCGGGCGCTCTGATGGCCGAAAGCCATATGTCTCTTCGCGATGACTTTGAAGTGAGCTGCGCCGAGCTCGATGTGCTTGTCGAATTTGCCAACGATCTTGGCGCGATCGGAGCGCGCATGATGGGAGGCGGTTTTGGCGGCAGCACGGTGAACCTCGTCCACGGAGCCAGCGCCGAGGAGTTCGCCGACCAAATTGTACGGCGCTACTCCGAACAACAAGGATCGGAGGTCGAGGCGTTCGTCGTCAATCCGGTCACCGGTGCATCCCGCTTCCAGAACTAGCAATTTCAGCTAAGAAACACTCAAAACCCAACGGCAACTCTTCAACTAAACGCCCATCAACATGAATCAGCGCAACGACAACCGGCAGGTGCCCGCTATCGCTTTTACCCTTTTACTTACCTCACTGGTGGCAGGAGCCGAATGGAAGCCCGCGCCGGACTCGATGTTAACCGAGTGGGGAGAAGCCCTGCGCCCAGAGACCGCCTGGAAGGAGTATCCACGCCCCGCCCTCGAACGCGGGAACTGGAGCAACCTGAATGGCCTTTGGAACTACGCGATCACTCCCACTTCGGTGCAGAAAGCGCCCGGCGACTGGGACGGCGAGATCCTCGTTCCTTTCCCGATCGAATCCGCACTGTCCGGCGTGAAGAAGCGCATCACCCCCGATGACGCCATTTGGTATCGCCGCACATTCAAGAACGACGCCAAATCCTCCGAGCGCACGCTCCTCAATTTTGAGGCTGTCGACTATTCCTGCACGATCTGGGCCAACGACACAAAGGTAGGCAGTCACACCGGAGGCAATCTTCCGTTCTCATTCGACATCAGTGAGGCGCTCAAAGCAGGGGAGAACTCCCTGACCGTGCGCGTTACTGATGCCACCGACACGGCTTACCAACTCCACGGCAAACAGGTCACCGAACCCAAAGGCATCTGGTACACGCCCGTCTCGGGCATCTGGCAGACGGTTTGGCTAGAGCGCGTGCCGGCAGTCCATGTCACGGGCATGAAGATCACGCCCGCGAATTCCGGCCGGGTGGCGATCGAACTCACCACCAATCGCGATGTCGTCGACGGCAAGGCCACCGTCACCGCCTCGCTCAAAGGCGAACAAGTCGCGACGACGACCGGCCCGGTTGGATCGGTCACGCTTAACATCCCCGATCCGCAACTATGGTCGCCGGAGTCACCGACCCTCTACGATTTGGAAATCAAAATGGGCGATGACGTGCTGCGCTCCTACACTGGGTTGCGGGAGACGACGCTGGTAAAGGACAAGAACGGCCACATGCGTTTCGCCCTCAACGGGAAGACCTACTTCCACTGGGGCACGCTCGATCAAGGCTGGTGGCCGGATGGCCTTCTCACGCCGCCCTCCGATGCAGCGATGCGCTCCGATATCGAGTTTCTCAAGGCGGCGGGATTCAACACCGTCCGCAAGCACATCAAGGTCGAATCGCGGCGCTACTACACGCACTGCGACCGGCTCGGGATCCTAGTCTACCAAGACCAGGTGTCCTCCGGCACGGGCAAGAAGCGCGGAACAGGAAACTCGTCCGCAGCCTGGACGCGCCTGAAGCCAGATCCGGTCGATGCCAAGTGGCCGGACGCTGCGCACGAGCAGTTTATGGATGAGTTAGAGATCATGATCGACACGCTGCACAACCATCCGTCGATCGTGCAGTGGGTTCCATTCAACGAGGCATGGGGCCAGCATCGAACGATGAAAGTCGGCGAGTGGTCGGTAAAGAAAGACCCGACTCGCCAGATCAATGTCGCGTCCGGCGGCAATTTCTACCCGGTCGGCCATGTGGCGGATCATCACCAGTATCCGCATCCCGATTTTCCGTTCGAGCTAGGGGAGGGCGGGCGCTTCGATGAGTTCGTCAAGGTGGTTGGCGAGTTCGGCGGGCACGGCTTTCCCGTCAAAGGCCATCTGTGGGATCCAAAAGCGAGAAACTGGGGCTACGGCGGACTGCCTAAGAACAAGGAAGAGTGGATCGAGCGTTATAAGACATCGCTCAAGTTGCTCGCGAATCTCAAGGGAATGGGGGTCGCCGGAGGCATCTACACGCAGACGACCGATGTGGAAGGCGAGATCAACGGTCTCATCACCTACGATCGGAAGGTGCAGAAGATCGATCCGGCCGTCTTGAAAACTCTGGCTGACAAGCTGCTCGCCGCACCGGATCATGTCGTTAACAAGACCATCCTCCCGACCGCCGAGCGCGCGGGAAAGGTCTGGCGCTACACGACCAAAGCCCCCGCGAAGGACTGGTCTGCTCCTGGTTTCGATGACTCGTCATGGAAGGAAGGCTCCGCCGGATTCGGAACCAAGACGACGCCGCGAACGCATGTGCGCACGATCTGGAACACGAAAGCGATCTGGATCCGCCGCAGCTTCGAGGTTCCCGCTAAGGTGGAGGGCTCACTTTCCCTGAGGGTCTACCATGACGAAGGCGCCGACGTGTTCCTCAACGGCAAGAAGGTGGCGAGCCTGACCAGCTTCAACGGTCGCTACACCAACGTCTCGTTGCCGGAAGACGCTCTCCAGGTTGGCCGAAACGTCCTCGCGATCCATTGCCGGCAGACCACGGGAGGGCAGTACATCGATGCGGGTCTGGTTCTCAGCTCCGCGGAAAAAAGAGCTGTCGCCGCTCCTCCCAAGAAGCAAGGCAAGCTCACCATCCCCGACGCCCAGGTCGGCCCAGTAGCCCCGGTCATGAGCCGCACAGAAATCGAGGCCGGGCTCAAGTCCCACGACCGCGCGCTGTTCATTCACAACGGGTGGATACGCGATCCCTACATCACACTCGGGCCGGACGACCACTACTACCTCACAGGCACAACGATCAACGACGAAGATCCCCGTGAGAAATCTGATCCGTACAACATTGGACTCAGCAGCCATTCGGCGGTGGGCACTACCGTCCGCGTCTGGAAGAGCAAGGATCTGATCGATTGGAAATCGCTCGGCTCGATCTTCCAACTCGAAGACGGCCCTCACGGTGCCGGAAAACACCTCTGGGCGCCCGAAGTCCATTGGATTCCGGAGATGAAACGCTGGGCTCTCGTCCATTGCCCCAAACGCCACTCCAATCTCCTCCTCTCCGCCGGATCCGAACTCAAGGGGCCTTGGTCATCTCCGCTCGGCACGGGCTTCAAAGGCCACCACGATCCCTCGCTCTACAAGGTCGGTAACGATTGGTGGGTTCTGTCCGAGAACACCAACGTCCGCCGACTTTCCAGTGACTTCACGAAGCTGATCGGTGAGCGCGTCCGCATCGATCCGTCAGGAAGCCGCCCCAGACCCGGAACCGCACGCAAGCTCATGTCCACGATCGGCCACGAGGGCGCTACCATGATGAAGGTTGGCGATAAGTTCGTTCACCTCGGCACAGCATGGTCCACCGACCGTGGTAGGAAGGGATCCTACAACCTCTACTACTGCACTGCAGACAAGATCACTGGCCCCTACGGACCGCGGAAGTTTGCCGGGCGCTTCCTCGGACACGGAACCCCATTCCAAACTCGCGACGGCAAGTGGTGGTGCACCGCCTTCTTCAATTCGAACGTCCTCCCAGTTAAACGCGAGGGGATCCAGACCCGCGACCTATCTGAGACTGCGCAGACCATCAACCAGCGCGGAACCACCATTGTGCCGCTCGATGTCCGCACCCTCGACAGCGGCGAAGTCTACATTCGCGCTAAAGATCCAGACTACGCCAACCCGGGTCCGGACGAGGCACAGAAGAAATTCCAGTAGGTAGATTACTTGCCATGAAACGATTCCTTCTCAGACTCCTCTTATTGATCCCGCCAGCCTTCGCTAGCGCCAAGGACGAGCCCGTCGCGCCGGTGATTTCCCGCGCAGAGATCGAAGCTGGGCTCAAGTCCCACGACCGCGCCCTCTTTATCAAGAACGAATGGATCCGCGACCCCTACATCACCCTCGGGCCGGATGACCACTACTATCTGACCGGAACCACACCTCTACCCGACGACGAACGGCAGAACACCAAACCTTACAACACTGGTCTCGCCAAAGGCTCCATCGTCGGCTGGAAGGCGCAAGTGTGGCGCAGCAAGGATCTCGTCGATTGGGAATCATTAGGAACACCTTATTCCCTCGAAGACAGCAAACACTTCGAGAAAGGCACGGGAAGGATCGCTGAGGAGGAGCGCAGCCAGTGGCGGCTTTGGGCTCCGGAGATCCACTGGATCGAAGCGAAGAAGCGCTGGGCTCTCGTGCATTGCCCACGTTGGTATTCCAGCATGGTCCTGAGCTCGGGACCAGAAGTAAAAGGGCCTTGGACTCACCCGATGCCGGATCTCACGGGCAAACACGACCCGTCCCTTTTTCTCGACAATGGCACGTGGTACATGCTCTGGGGCAACACGACGCTTGCCCCTCTGAGCGAGGACTTTTCCGAGTTCACTGCCGCCCCGGTCCGCATCGACCCAGCCGGCTCGCGTCCCGACCCGAAAAACCCCGGTAAGACGATGAACCGCATCGGTCACGAGGGTGCAACCATGATCAAGGTCGGTGGGAAATACGTTCACTTTGGCACTGCTTGGTCGACTGACAACATGCGCAAGGGCAGCTACAACCTTTACTACTGCACTGCCGACAAGATTACCGGCCCCTACGGGTCAAGAAAGTTCGCCGCCCGCTTCCTCGGCCATGGCACGCCCTTCCAGACCCGGGATGGCAAGTGGTGGTGCACCGCTTTCTTCAACGGAAACGTTCCGCCACTCTCCCGTGAGGGTATCCGAACCCGCGACCTCTCGGAGACTGCGCAAACCATCAACCGACGCGGCACGACTATCGTGCCGCTCGACGTTCGTCTGCTCGAGAATGGAGAGGTTTACATCCGCGCCAAGGATCCGGACTACGCCAATCCCGGCCCCGACGAGGCACAGAAGGAGTTTCCGGAGTAGCGGTTTCGCCCGTTAGCTCGCCTTTCAAAAATTACCCGCACACCACCATGGCTCGCAAGAATCCGAAAAGCCCACGTAAGCCAAAGTTGCTGACGGGCGGAAATCCTCAAATCCCAAAGGGAGACGGGGCCGGACCGGTTCAGGCATACATCGCGGCGATGCCTGGCTGGAAGCACGAAGTAGGGAAACGCCTCGACGAGCTGATCTGTCACTCCGTGCCAGATGTGAAGAAGGCGGTGCGATGGAACACGCCTTTCTTCGGGCTCGAAGATCGCGGCTGGTTCACCGCCTTCGGTTGCACCACCAGATACGTGAAGTTGACATTCTTCATGGGAACCTCCCTCGATCCTGTCCCGCCCATCGAATCGAAGCAGGAAACCGTCAGATACTTTCACATCTACGAAGACGATGAGCTTGACGAAAAGCTCTTGGCGACCTGGTTCCGTCAGGCCTCCAAGCTGCCCGGCGAGACCCTATTTTAGTACGCGACGATCAGCATCCTCACACCCAACATAATGGAAAAAGCCAAACATGGATTCACAATTCGACTCATGAATCGGCTGGTGGTAGCTCTGATCTTCGCCTGCGCCAGCACCCTTTGCGCGGCCAATCCAACGGCTAATGAAGAGGATGGTGTCGTGACCCTCACCGCCTCGGCGGCTCGGCCGAACCTCATCGTCATCATGGCCGACGACATGGGTTTCTCCGATCTCGGCTGCTATGGCTCGGCGATCGACACGCCCCATCTCGACAAGCTCGCGGCTGAGGGATTGCGATTTCGCCAGTTCTACAACACGGGCCGCTGCTGCCCGTCGCGCGCCTCGCTCCTGACCGGCCTCTACTCGCACCAGGCGGGGATCGGCCACATGCTCGGCAAGACTGAGCTGCCCGCCTACTCCGACCAGCTCCGCGAGGATGTCGGCACGCTCCCCGAAGCACTCCGCGCAGCTGGTTACGCTACCTTCATGTCTGGGAAGTGGCACATCGGCTGGTCCGACGAGGGGGCTCCGAACCAGCGCGGGTTCGACCGCTTCTACGGCTCGCGCGGTTTCGTCGATTCCTACTTCGGGGTCGTCAAGCACACGGACATCTATCTCGACAACACCATCGTCAATCCCGCGGGCAAACCGGCGAAGAACCATCTCCACCCCGACCGCCTTTTCTACACCACCGACACCTACACCGACTACGCGATGAAGTTTGTCGCTGACCACGTCAAATCAAACAGCGCGCAGGAGAAAGATCAGCCCTTCTTCCTCTACCTTGCCCACAACGCCCCGCACTTTCCGCTTCACACCAAGCCGGAAGACCTGAAGAAGTACCGTGGGCGATTCAAGGATGGCGGCTGGGATGCTTTCCGCAAGAAGCGCTACGAGAAGATGCTCGAGCTGGCGATCATCACAAAGGAGACCAAACTCTCGCTCCGCGATTCACCTGACTGGGACAGCCTCGATGAGGCGGTGAAGGACGAGCTCGACCTCAAGTTCGCGCTCTACTGCGGGCTCATCGATTGTCTCGATCAGAACATCGGTCGGCTCGTCGAGTTTCTCCGCGAGCAAGGCGAGCTCGACAACAGCGTCATCTTCTTCCTCTCCGACAACGGCTCGACCAAAGAAACCGGCATGTTCGGGATCGGCGGCCACAAGGTAAACCCGGGCAACTACGACGAATGGGCACGCAAGGGCGGATGGAGTAGCAGCCTCGGCCAGGGTTGGGCGAACGTCGCCAATGCCCCGTTCCGCCGCTATAAGAGGGAGAACCACGAGGGCGGCATCGCCTCGCCGCTCATTGTGTGGACGGGGAAGGAGGTTGCCCAGCAGGTCAAACCAGGAACCTTCAACGACAGCCTCAGTCACATTATCGATCTGTTCCCCACTTGTTTGGAGCTAGCCGGCGCCGAGAAACCGGCCGGACGAAACGGAAAGAAACTACCTTCGCTCGAAGGATTGAGCCTCGTGCCTGCCCTGGCCGGAGAGAAGCTCGGGGACCGCACGCTCTTCTGGGAGCACGAAGGGAATCGGGCTCTGCTCCACGGCTCCCTCAAGCTCGTAGCACAACGGGGTCAGCCCTGGGAGCTCTACGCGTCCGACCAAGACCGATCGGAGACCAGCGACCTCGTCGCCAGCACGCCCGAGGCCGAGGTGAAGGAGCTAATCTCCAAGTGGCAATCCTGGGCCGACCGCTGTGGCGTCAAGCCTTGGCCAGAAGTTCAGGCCAGCCGCAAGGCCTATCAGCAGAAGCTCAAACGCTGAAACCTAGATCTCCTCGACAATGAAACGACTTCTAATTGGACTGACGATCCTACTTTCGAATTCTGGGAACGCCACGCCGCCCCCGAACATCATCGTCTTCCTCGCCGATGACATGGGCATGGGTGACACCAGTGCCTACCAGAGCTGGTCTGGCAATCCCGACGACGCGCAGCTCCATACGCCCGCTCTGGAGAAGCTCGCCGCCGAGGGCGTCCGCTTCACCGACGCCCATTCGCCGTCGAGCCGCTGCACCCCGAGTCGCTACGCCCTCCTCACTGGACGCTACTGCTGGCGAACGCACCTGAAGAGTTGGGTTCTGTTTGGCGTCCAGGGTGATCCACTCATCGAGCGCGAGCGCGTCATTCTGCCTGAGTTTCTTCGCGACAGCGGCTATGCCACCGGCATGGTCGGCAAGTGGCACCTCGGCCTTACCTACCGTGATTCGAACGGCGAACCCGCCGACGGCTGGAAGGACGCCGACCTCACCAAACCGATCTTCGACGGTCCGCTCGACCACGGATTCGATTTGTTCCACGGATTCTCCCGTAGCCACGGAACCTCAGGTCCCAACAAGGCCGCAAAGCGCGGCAAGGCGAACACTCCCGATCAGTCGAGCGGCCCGGGCTGGATTCACGGTCGCGAAATCACGGGCGCAACTGGCAATGGCAAGCAACTCGATGGCTCCTACGTCCTCGAGGAGATCGGCGGCGTGCTCGATGCCCAGAGCCGGAAGTTCATCAACTCTGCCAACGCAGCCCAAAAACCGTTCTTCCTCTATTTCGCCTCACACATCAACCACACACCCTACACCCCGGACAAGGCGATCGGCGATCGGCCGGTGATCGGCGCCAGCCGCAACAAAGACGGCTCGCCGACTAACAGTGTGCGCCTCGACTTCATCTACGAGAACGACGTCCTCGTCGGCCGCCTCCGCGAATACCTCGCCACGACAGACGACCCTCGGCGCCCCGGAAAGAAGCTTTCTGAAAACACGCTGTTCATCTTTTCCAGCGACAACGGTGCTGAGAAGAAGAGCAAGCAATTCACCGGTCCGTTGCGCAGCAACAAGGGCTCGACCTATGAAGGCGGCCACCGGGTTCCGTTTCTCGCCAGCTGGCCCGCTGGCGGCGTTGCCGGCGGGAAGGATTGCGATCGCCTTCTCGGTCTAAACGATCTGTTCGCCACCGCTGCAGACATCCTTGAGAAACCGCTTCCGGCTCTCAAAGGAGCGGGTCGTGGAGCTGAGGACAGCGTCAGCCAACTGGCCGCCATGCAGGGCAAACCCTATGCACCGCGCGTTCCCATCATCCCAAACGACCACAGCGAGGGAGCCAAAAATCACAAAGAGCGCGCCTGGGTGGCGATCCGCTCGAATGCTGCTCCTCAACCGGGGAAGTGGAAGCTGTTCCTCGACCACGGCT
>JBCCIR010000161.1:0-11400 GCA_039028175.1 Verrucomicrobiota bacterium | reverse complement strand
TGCCCTTGCCAGCAGCCATCGCCTCTGGCTCCACCACTAAGTCCATCCTCTCCTCTTCTGGCGATACTGGATTGTCTCGACAGCCTCGAGGGAGACCGTGTGGGGCTGGTGATATTTGCCGGGTCGCCGTCCATCGTATGTCCTTTTACTACTGACTACGCATTTTTCCGCCAGATGCTCGAGGAGGCGACCCCGGGGAACGTATCCCAAGGTGGAACGCGAATTGGTGATGCGTTGCGGAAAACGGTCGATAAACTATTGAGCGATGATCGGAAAGGTCTGCAGGACATTATCCTGATCAGTGATGGGGGAGATCAGGAGAGTCGACCGGTTGAGGCGGCGAAGGAACTGCGAGATCGCGGGGTTTTTCTTGTGACGATAGGCGTAGGGGATGCCGTGAGCGGAGCGCGAATCCCGTTGTTGTCTGAGGACGAGCGGGAGACGGGGCGTCGGGAGTTTTTACGATACAAGGGTGAGGAAGTATGGAGTCGATTGGAGCCTCGATCGTTGAAAGACATGGCGGATGTCGCGGATCATTGGGTGTATCTTCCGGCCGGAACGCGATCGTTCCACTTAGGGGAGGTGTATCATGACCTTCTTACGCACGTGGAAGACAACTTGATGGAGAGCTCAGAAACGATGTTGCAATACCGGGAAGAGTTTCAATGGTTCTTGGCATTGGCCTTGTTAGCATTGGTGATTCCGCTACTTCTGAATCAGATGGGTCGATTCCAGGCGGTAGGAGGCATCGTTTGGTTTGTCGGTTTGTTTTTCGTGGCCCAAGCGGGGGCTCAGGTTGTAGATTTGGAAGACAACTTGAACGATGTGCCTCCTCAGGAGTTGGACGAGAGGCCGGTGGATGTTCAGGTGGAGATTACAGGGGATCCTTTCGATCGCGGGGCGGAGTTTTATGAGGATGAGAACTTTGTGGATGCGATTCGTGCTTATGAACTGGCTTTGACCCAAGAACGGGGAGGCAAAAATGGCGCTCGAGCTTGTTTTAACTTAGGGAACAGTCTCTTCCGGCAGGCGCAGGAGCTAGGGGAGAGCAATCTACTGGAGTCCCTGGCGGCGTATGCGAGGAGCGCGCATGCTTTCGGTGCCGCCGTGCGTCGCGATTCGAATTTTGAGGATGCGAAATGGAATCTAGAGTTGGCGCGTTTGCGTCTTCGGGAGTTGGAAGAACATATCGAGCAGAACATGCAACAATCCGAGGAACAGGAGAGTGAGGAGCAGTCAAAATCGATGACTGAGGAGGAGTCTGACGAGCAAGGCGACGAGGAATTTGACGAGAGCATGGAGGAAAGCGAACAAGAGGGAGAGGGCAAGCCCAGTGAATACACGGCCGATGATCGAGCGCTGAATATGGACGATCGGAATTTGCCTCCTCCAATGGTGGATCCGGAAGATATCTTTAAAGAGCAGGAAGCGAACAACGAAGTCCGCAGTAAGAGTCGTTCTGGGTATCAGAGTGTCGAAAGAGATTGGTGATGAAGTGTGGCGTACTTGCTATCGGGCTACTGGTATTCCTGGCGACGTCTGCCCTAGCGCAGGTGTCGATCAGGACACAGGTCGACGGGGATCGATTTTTTGTGGGCGAGAGTTTTACTTTTTATTTGGTCGTGGATGGTGAGGATCCGGTCAAGGATCCGGAGTTTCGCGCGAGCGACGATCTTTCTGTTCGCCTAACGGGTTCGCATGCGACGGAATTGGACGGAGGATTAGTTACGACCTACACCTACCGGGGGGTGCCGCTCCGAGGCGGTGACATCGAGATCCCCGGTGCATTGGTGACGGTTGCCGGGGGAGTCTATTCAGGTCCGCCTGAGACTGTGACCGTTGCGGTGCCGGAGGGAACGAGTGCACTCAAGTTGCGGATGGAACTTTCGAAAGACACTTGTTTTGTTGGAGAGCCAGTGGTTCTGACTTTTTCATGGGAGAGCGAGCTATCATTGTCGGGGATGCGGGCAGTAGACATTCGGCTTCCGGTTCTCGCAGATCCCCGTTTTGACGTCTTTGAACCTTTAGATGCCGTGGATCCAGCTTCGTCTGATGCGATTGGGCTACCGGTTTCTCATTCCCGGACTATTGCGCGATTGGCTACGGGTGACCGAACGGACGGCGAGCGCGGGGATCCGGCTCGTTTGGTTTTTCGCAAGGTGATTGTGCCCCAGGAGCCGGGTGATCTTGTTTTGGATGTGGCAACGCTGGTGTGCAGCTATCTCAAGCCGACGGACAAGAAGTTTGGAGGCTTTCGATACCCGAGCTACTTCAACAATGACTTCTTTGATCAGACGGTAAAGGGAGACTATGAGCGATACTTGGTATCTTCCAACGAAGTGTCGCTGCGGGTGATGGAGTTGCCCAAGCAGGGGCGTCCGACGAACTTCGACGGGATCGTGGGGGCGGTCGAGATGGATACGGATGTGGCCCCCAAGGTCGCCAAGGTGGACGACCCGATGAATTTGACCGTCAGCATTCGAAACCACCCCTTCCCTCAAACGCTGCGATTGCCGTCACTGAATCAACAAGAGTCACTTACATATAGTTTTTCAGTATCGGAATATACCGGCGGAAGCACGATTCGAGGAGGGGTGGCTATTTTCAGGCGCTTGATTCGGCCCGAGCGTCCAAATATTCCGGCGGTACCTGCGTTGCGCTTGAGCTACTTTGATCCGGTGACCGGGAGGTATGGGGAAGCGCAGTCTGCACCTCTGCCTGTGCGGATTACCCGAGCTGAGAGCGTAAACGCATTTGACGCCGTTTTCGCGAACGGTGAGCGATTGCGAAATTCGATTCGCACGCAGGATGGCGGTATTTTTCAGAACTTTTCGGTAGCGACAGTTTTATCCGGGAAGAAGACACGATCTGGTTGGTTTCAACGGGGGGGATTTTGGCTCATAGTGGTTTTCTTTCCTCCGCTCGCGTTTGTTAGTGTGCTCTTGATTTCGCAACAATGGCGGCTGGAGCGTCGTGACGCGAAAGCTGCTCGTGCAAAACGAGCCTATGCGCGATTTCGAAGCGGTTTACGAGTGCTGGATGTGGGGGACACGGATGAAGATTCAGTGTTTAGACTCAAGCGGGTCGTTCAGCGATATTTTGGCGACCGGTTTGGCTTGGCTCCTGAGGCAGTCGAAGGTGAAGACATCCGTCGACTACTCGGAGCCAGAGGGATGGATCCCAAACTGGGAGCGGGTGTGGCGGAGTTTTGGGAGCGAAGCGATGCGCGCACCTACTCGCCTTCAAGCATGAATGGAGATGGGCTCGAAGCGATTTGTCGAGCGCTTCCTGAACTGATTGGACGGGTGGAAAGGGGGTTGGAGGCGTGAGACGAAGCGCGATCAACTTGATGGCATCAGCATTTGTGCTGTTTTCAACAGAATGTGTTCTTGGGGAGGGGGATATCGTTGGTGATGTGGCGCGGGTTTTGAATGAGGCCGAAGGTTTCTTCCAGGAGGCCAATGAAACTGCGCTGACGGATCCGGGCAAGGCCGGCGAGTACTATGAGAAAGCGGCAATGCGGTTTGACTATGTCGCACGAGAAGGAATGTCTGGAAGAGGATATGCCTTGGGCAATCTAGGGAACACCTACTTTCTAGGTGGAGACTTGGGTCGTGCAATATTGAGTTACCGCAAGGCGCTGGAGATTCTCCCCAACAACGCCCAGTTGCGGGCGAGCCTGAGTCATGCGCGAGAACAGCGGGTGGATGTGTTCGAGTTTTCAGAGCGACCTCCCTGGGTGGAGTGGCTCTTCTTTTGGCACTACAAACTTAACCACGGCGAACGAGTGGCAGTTTTTCTCTGTGCATGGATGGTGATTTGGGCTCTTGCCTTCTGGCGGCTCTTTAGCGGCACCAAGAATGCGGAGGCGTGGCGGCAAGGTACGGGCGTGTGCTTGGTGGTGTGCGTGCTGGTCGGAACATCAATTTGGTGGCACGAGGGGAGGGGTGGAGACGAGCGTGGAGCCGTCATTCTTCAGGACGAAGTCGAAGCGAGAAAGGGGGATGGTTTTATCTATGAACCGGCGTTCAAAAGCACGCTCCACTCGGGAACCGAGCTAGATATTGTTGAAGAGCGTGGCGATTGGGTGCGAGGGCAGTTTGGGAATGGCGAGAAAGCCTGGGTTCCCCGTGAGGTGATCGGTCTGGTAAGCGACGATGCCTAAGCGTCGGCTCTTTCCGCTTTCAGCTTTTCAAGTTCACGTTCAACGCGAGCGAGTTCAGCTGAGGTCGCCTTGAGGCGTTCCGCGGTTACCTTGGCGATATAACCGTAAAGGGCGGCGTAGAATGCCGGGTTTTGTTCTTTTGGGCGAATGTCTTCCAAGAACTTGTGATCAATTGCAAGGCAGTATGTTTTGCAGGTAGCAACCACATTTGCGGTGCGATGTTCGTCATCGAGGACCGCCATTTCGCCGAAGAGGACACCGGAATTGGACATGGTGGCGAGGCGCTCGCCATTCTTGATGACTTCGAGTTCACCGCTAAGAAGGAGAAATATGCGATGGGCACTTTTTCCTTCCTCGAGGACAACGTCACCTTTGTCGCACTCGAGAATGCTGCTGGAGTTGAGGATATCGTCCATATCTCCTTGGGAGAAGGCCTGGAGGAAGGGGACTTCGGTGAGTCCCTCAGGGACGTTTTGCTCATCGTGAATGTAGGCCAGTTCTTGCATCGCGGATCTTTATTAACAGAATACGCCGCCTGGGGAAAAGAGGATTATTTGTCGGTTTTGCAGCTCAGGGGGCAGGAGTGGGACTCTCGCGATCCTGGTGATATTTCAGGAAGTTCCGAGCATTCTCGGCTCCAAAATATCGTTTAAGAAGACGGGGATCTGCACCTGTGAGGTCGGCCATCATGAGACCGTCGAGAACGTTCGAGAATTTCTTATCGACGTTAAAGCTTAAGAGGAGGGAGTTCATACGGAGGTATTGTTTGAGGAGAACAGGAACGCCTTTTCCATCTTGTTCGACCTCTGAGATGAGGGCAGAGACATCGTTGATATCACGGACTGAATCGCTGATATTTTCCCGGGCAAATCCGAGGGCACTGATGCCTCGGAATCGGTGACTGGGTTTGACAAAAGATGCGAGGGAGGGATGGCGAAGTTTATCGGTGAGAAACTGAACGAGCAGACGCTTGGAGATTTTGTTGTACTCTTGGCTGATGCTGACGGGCCCGAAGAGAATCTTGTATTCGGGATTTCGGGAGACGAAATGACAAACCCCTTTCCAGAGTAGAGAAAGGGAATTGTGTTGGCGTTGGTATTTAGTCGTTATGAACGAGCGCCCCAGTTCAATGGCGGGACCTAAGTTCTCCACGAATCCAGGTTTGAACTTGAAGAGTGTTGCTGTGTAGAGGCCACGCTTGCCCTCTTTCTCGATTAATTGGTCTGTGAGCCCGAGGCGGTATGCTCCGGCGATTTCGAGTTCTTCGGCGTTCCAGAGGAACAGATGGTAGTAGGAGTCGTCGAAGCGATCAAGGTCGAGTCTATTGCCTGAGCCTTCGCCGACCTCGCGGAACGTGCTTTCTCGCAGGCGGCCGATCTCTTTCAGGGTGTTCGGTATCTGCGCGGCAGCGGCCACATAGATTCGATGCTTGTCTTGCGTGAAGAGAACACTCGTCGAGGGGAGAGCTTCAATTTCGAGGGCGAGAGTTTCTTTGTCGACCGGGTCTGCTACAGGCGCCATTTGACCTCGTCTAGCGAGGATCGAGACGAGTCTTCGTTCTTTGGGTTTCTTGGTTTCACGCAGGAGGTAGGTATGAAGTCGGAGAAAACGCATCAACTGTTCGTCGCTATCGAACCCGGTGAGATTTGAAAACGGGATTGGATTGCCGATACGGAGTCGAATGGTTTGTCCTTTGCGCTTGACGGTTTCGCGGGGAATGAGAGCGGTTCTCAGGAGCGGATGAACAAGGCCGGCCAGTTGAAAGGACGTGCTATTTCGTCCTGGAAAATAGACTGGAAGGACGGTTGCGCCCGACTTGCGAATAAGGGCAGCGACGTGGGGAGACCAAGTGGGATCGACAACGCCTCTTTTGGACCAGTGAAAATGGGCGACCGTACCGCTGGGAAAAGTGGCCAACATACCGCCGGCCCGCAACATCTTGAGGGCGGCCCGCATGGAGCTCAAATTTTGGCGTGCGGCCTCTGTGCCGCCGAACGGATTGACGGGGAGGAGGAACGGTGCTGCCTTTGGAACATTCATCAGCAAATGATTCGCCATGATGCGCGTGTCTTTACGTTGCCGCGCGAGCAACTCCAGGAGCATGATCGCGTCGATACCTCCGTAGGGATGGTTTGAAACGACGATCACCGGCCCTTGGAGCGGTATACGAGCCAAGTCGGTTTCGCTCACACGGCAGGAAACGCCGAACCCATCGAGCGTGCTCCGGAGATAGTCGACACCAAAGAGATCGCTCTCATCTGTTCGCTCATGCACGCTGTTTACTTTGTTCAAGCAAAGTGCGCGCTCGGCCAATTTGACAAACGGTTTAAGCGCTACCTTATCCAGAGGCGGGATTGCTTTGGATAGCTGGAGGAGTTCAGAGTTGGCGGAGTGTTGGCCTCCCATCATTTATTTAAGTTTAACTAAATAAATCGCTAGGCTTCGAATTTTTCTCTGTGACAGTATTGTCGGATGAGGCGGGCGAACTCGAGCAGGGAAGCGGGGGAATGTCCATTGCTAGCATTGATGGCACCGATCTGGAAGGCAATTTTCCATTGGCTCATCAGGGTTCGCCATGCGTTCACAAGCGGAGTGGCGGGGTGGTAAACATGGGTTGCCTCTGAAGTGACACCATTTAGTTCGAGAATTTTCACGTGCTTACCTTGGGCAAGTGAATTGGAGTTTGGCGTCCGAACGTCGTAGCGTCCGAAGTAGAAGCCGTCAAAGCGCTTGCTGATCGCGTCGATGGTTTCGAGCAGGGCTTCGGTATTCAAAGAGCTCCCGTTGCGAAAAACAGCGCCGCGGCAATGGGTGCCGAGTTTGGTTAGTTGGTATGGGTATCCTTCGGCGGGAACGTTATCGAGTTCTGTCGCCAGCTTATCAAAGAAGGTAGGCGCCATGCACACGGCGCGATCGTCCTTTAAAATCAGCTCTTCAAGCGTGCTATGGCCATCGCCTTTGACGGCAAGGAGTTCTTTTTCTGTGATTGAAAAGATGTGGCCCGAGTCCTCATTGGGCATTCGGTAGTAAAAGATTCCATACTCGATCCCTCCAACGTATTCTTGCGCGATGATATCGTGAGGGCAATTGTCGAAGTAGGATTGAGCGTGTGATTTGGCCTCGACAATCGCAACGCCTTGGCCTCTTTCGCCGATGTCGGGTTTTAGAACGATCGGATAATTCAGGTCAGATTCAGAGATGAAATTGTTTAACGCTTCCAACTTTTCGTGCGTCTGCAAATCGGCTGATATGAGTGTAAACTTGGCCACACTTGCGTTGTTGCCGAGCTTGGAGAGAATCGCGCTTTTCGATTCGAGTGCGACTCCGCCGGCGGGGATACCGGGATTGCTGGCAGTGAACAGCGTCAAAGAGCGGTATTTGAGACCGAGCCAGATAATAAAAAGTATGACGGGGGGATAGAAAGCCCACGAAGGCCAGAACTCCCACCGCACCGTTCGGCGCCATTTTCCCAATAGGAGCCTCCGGCCGCGCCAGCTGCACAAAGGGAAGGCGATCCGAACGATCAGCCAGAGAATCAGGAGGATGAGGAGAAGACCGAGAAACGAGTAGCCTTCGTATTGCTGGAACCAACTGAGCATCTTGCCGCCAATGAGATAGGCTACCCCCACGAGTAGTGGGGTCCACAAAATGGACGCGATGGCGAAGTAGAGGGCGAACTTCCACGCAGATGTGCCGAGGAGACCAGCGGCGAAGTAAGTTGGCAGACGGGTGCCTGGTATGAAGCGGGTGATGAGGATGAGCGAAAGGCCATATTGGTGAAAGAAATGAGTGCTTTGTTCCACTCGGGATTCGGAGAGAACCCACCGAAAGGGTCGCTTGCGCAGGGCATCGCGTCCGAGAAGCCTGCCCGCCACGTAGAGGAGACCATCTCCGATAATTATTCCGACGGTGCAGGCGAGGACGCCTGCCCAAAAAGGGATAACGCCTTTACTCGCCAGAATGCCCGTGCTGATGCAGGTGAGGTCTTCTGTTATTAGTGTTCCCAAGGCCAGCAAGACCATAAACGTGGAGTTGCTGATTGGTTTCGGCTGCGCGTTCCAGTCGAAAGGCCGGGCAGCTGAGGCGAGCCGTTCCGGAGTGGCCTTGGAACGGGTGAGGCCCTGTCCGCCTTCAACTTCATCAACAAATTCGCGTATGGGATCGGCTGCGAGAGTTGGATCACGAAACACAAAAAAGTGATTACGATCGACCGTGATGAGTTCACTTTGAGGAACGATTCGGCGGTGCTCAATGGCGGCGGAGTATGGGACTAAGACGTCGTTCTTTCCATGGACAATAAGCACCGGGATGTCGATCTGTTCGAGGATGGCTCTGAGTGGGCGCTGGTCGCTATCAAAGAAGTTTCTCGCGTAGGAGAGATTCAGCATGGCGTCATCAACGTAGCCAAAGTGAGGAACAAGGTTTTGGACGATCCACAATCCGACCAATTGGACGCCGTGAACGCCGTGGTTTAGGAAATGATCTCCCATGAGTTCCAATTCCTGGACTCCGATCGATGAGAGAAGCGTTAGCGAGCTGACTTTTTCCGGTTCGAGTTCCGCGAGGTGAAGGATTACTCCGCCCCCCATACTGAACCCGACGAGATTGAACCGCTTGATCTCCAGCGCGTTCAAAAGTGCGGCGAGATAACGGGCGTGGGCGTCTATGGAATAGTCGGGGATTTTGCGGCTTGAGCTCCCAAAGCCGGGGAGATCGGGTATGATTACCCTAAAATCGTTTGCGAGCGTGCGGGCCAGAGCTTGAACCTGTCCAGAGGAACCTGGGCTGCCGTGAACGATTACGATGACGGGGGCATCGGGACGCTCGAGCGGCTCGAACTGTCGATAGGCAATTTTGACGAATTCGGAGAGCTCTCGGTCTCCGTCGATCGCAGGGAGCGACACCATGTGCTGGCCTGGTTTTGGGGGACCGGTGTCGGGCAGGTATATCCAACGCCAGACGTAGGAGGCAGCGAGGAGGATGAGAAACGAGTAGAATAGCTTACGACGCATGCTGGATGGGTGAGGGGTCAAGAGCCTGAGGCGTCACCTCGTCTCAAGGCCACGACGGTCGGGCCAGGTAACTCTGATTGAGAGCTATGGGGTTCCGGTTGGTAGCAATAAGAAGCCTGGGTCGGAGTCACGTCGATTCTGCTGATGCTGACGGTGAGAGAATCGGGGCGGGACATTCTTACCGAGTAAGCTCTGTTGCCGGGCTCTTGATAGCGGTGATAATTCTCGAGGGTCTCGGGCATCGATTTCGGATCAAGAGCCTTGAAACGTGCGATTCGATGAGAGCGGACAGCCTCCGATTGGAATGACGACGTGGTAATTGGGGGGGAGGGTGCTCGGCGCGACTCGAAAGGGGCGGATGATCCTGACCAAGTCCATTGGTTGAGGCATCCCGATGGCTCGATTGCGATGATGTGGAACGGGCGGAAGTGAGACAACTCGGTTGTGTTGATCTCATCTGACAGTTCGGCGAGACTTTGGCAACCGGCCAACGCGATGGGCAAGGTTCCTCGCGAGGTGGGATGGGGTGGTTCGTAGTGGACTTCCGCAGCGTAGTTGTTGAGGAGCCCGATGGTAAGGCCAGACTTATTCACGAGTAGCCAAGTTCCACCGTGATCACCGTCGGTGGGGGCGATGTACTTTATTCCGCCGGGTGAAGTGTGAACTTGAGGGGGAATCGCGGGTAATCGTGATCTACGTTCGTCTCGATTGAAGAACAAGACGTAGCGATCGGACTCTCGCCACCAAGTTACTGTGCACATGCGACGGGGGCGGCCTCCGTGCGCGATCTTTCGTTGGCCCGGTGGCGCAAGGTCGACGGTGCCACGCCGAAATCAGGTTCCGGGAGGACGCCATTGGTTCGGCAGATTACGGCGATGAGCGCGTAGTGGTGAACGGTGTGACTGACGAGGAACTGAAGCTCACGGCGCACGGTAGACTGGGACCATGGTTCATTTGTATCTGAGCCCGAATCCATTTTTACGTGCAGGGGCTCGGCGAGATCGGTGTGTGATAACTTTTGGAGGCGTTCGATTAGGAGTTCCATACGTTCGATTGCCGTCGCTGGCTGGCTCTCGGCTATCTGATCGCGTTCGCGATGGTCGTAGTTTGTCTTCCCCGAATCAATACCCTCGAGAAAGCATTCATAATGATCGATATTGTGGCGGAAGTGTGCGCCGATTGTGGAATTGAGAGCTCCTTCGGAATGCGCCGTGTAGACATCGGGTGTGATGTTTGCGAGAAGACTGAGGCCCTGCCGGAGACAGGCTATATTATCTTCAACTAGCGGATCCATGCGGTTAAAGTTGGCTGCAGGCAAAGCCGCTCAGTGGGCGAAGCGAGGGATGCCAGTCAAAACGATGGTTTTTTGATCTTCGCAATGGAGTTCGGTCGGTGGACGGGGCGGGTATGAGCATTGTAGCGTTCGGGAATGTCATGTCGAGGACTTCTTTCGGTGCGTGGGGGGGTGGCAGAATCAGGAATTTGGTGGAGGAGCGTAGGGGGCGGATTGGCGGAGCTGACGTTGATATTTTAGGGGCGTGATGCCCATGTGGCGGCGGAAGTGCAGGGTGAATGAGCTTTGATCATAGAAGCCGAGATCAACGGCAACATCGCTAATTTGAGCACCGGGACGCCGCAGGGCGTCGCAGGCGGCCTGGATGCGCATTTTTAGGATGAATGCTTGAGGGCCGGAGCCAAAGCTCTCTTTAAACTTTCGATCGAACTGGCGGACGGAGAGGTTGACCATAGCTGCGAGTTCTTTGACGGATATTTTTTCACGGTAATGCTCGCGGATGTGGTTCACCGCTTTGTCGATCTGAAAGTAGGGGAGCATAAACTGTTTCCGCCGTTCGTAACTTTGCACGGTACCCATGAGTCCAATTACTTTGCCGGAGGAATCGTGGACTGGAAGTTTGTTGGTGAGGTACCAATCTGGAATTCCTTGCTGGTTGAAGAATAGTTCTACGATATTGAGTTTTGGTTCTGCACTTTGGATGACAAATTCGTCGTCTCGGCGAAAATTGAGAGCCAAAGCGGGCGGGAAGAGCTCGAAATCGGTTTTCCCGACGATTTCGGCTTCGGTTTTAAAACCGAAGCGTTGGAGGAAAAGTTGATTTGCGCAGACGATTTCGAAGTTACGGTTTTTCGCGAAGAACGAAATCCCCGGGAGGTGATCAAACTGGTGGTAGAACGGGTTTTGAGTCGCGAGGGCGGTTATACTCG
>JBCCIR010000160.1:0-11606 GCA_039028175.1 Verrucomicrobiota bacterium | reverse complement strand
ATAGAAATTGCGATGTAAGACTTCAGCAGCTTGTTTACCACATTTCGACTCGTTGTCTGTAGCAGCTTTCCGGAGTGAATAGTTTGCACGGGGATATGGGTGGACGATGGGTATGGGAAAGTCGTTGCGGACGATCCGGAGGATCGTCCCTACCTGCTTCGCAATTTCGGCGGGGAGGCGTTTTGGGAGCGGCTCCTTGGGGACAAGTCGCCCTACCGCCTTCGCCTTGGCGGTGGGGGAAACCATTGGATGAGGGGAGTCCTCGCTTTATCCCGCCTTTGGCGGGCTTTACCAGAATGATGTGCCATCTAAATCAGGCCGCTATGCGACCGCGTAATCGCTCGCACCTACGGGAAACGAAGCGGCTACTTTTTGGGGCGGTGGGTGATGGCGAGCCAGTCCCAGGGTGGGGTTTCGTTTAGGTCGGGGGGTGGGTTTTCGAGTTCGGTGGTCCAGGGGTAGGGGAGGGGGCGGATGCGGTGGATGAGGAAGCCGGTGGATTTGAGGAAGCGGGTGAGTTCGTGGCGGAGGTGGGTTTTGGTTTTGGTTTTGCCGATCTCGACGATGCCGTCGACGGGGGAGGCGACTTCTTTGGCGAATAGTTTGTCGGCGGCTTTGAAGGCCTTTTTGCGGGAGGACTTTGGGGGGTCGGTGGTCCAGGCGTGGGCGAGGGCCTGGTAGGTGTTGAGGGTGGATTCGACAGACGGGACGACGATGAGGGCGGTGCCGCCGGGTTTGGTGGCGGCCAAGACGTTTTTGGCAATGGCAGTGCGTTGCTTGAGGTCGGGGTGGATGAGGGTGTTGAGGCAGAGGGTGAGATCGAATTGCCGACCGGCGAGGGCTTTCGGGCGGGTGAGGTTTTTTTTGAGGAAGGTGATGTTGCTGTCGGCGGCGGGGACGCGTTCTTGGGCGGTTTTGAGGAGGGAGGAGGCGAAGTCGACGGCGAGGATGGATTTGAAGTGCGGGACGAGGAGCGGGAGGGCGGAGCCGGCGCCGCAGCCGAGGTCGGCGGCGGTAGAGCCTTTTCGGGCGGCGCGCTTGATTTCTTCAGTGAGGACGCCGTTGGGGTCGTTCTCGGCTATTTCGAGGACGAGATTGGGGAAGTTTTTGGAGAGGGTGTTCCAGGATTGGTGGTTCACGGTCTTGGCTTTCAGCGATCAGACGTCAGACATCGGTTAAATGGGGGCGAGGGCGATAGATGAACGGAGTTTCGGACGTTTTAGGGGCGGTGTGAGGTTGGTTGTTCTCAGCTTTACATGTCTGGTGATAGCAATTGAAGTATTCTTCCTATGAAAAACTCCCTCTCTAGAATTTTGACGGTTGGGGCGATGGTCCTGGCGGGGTTGGTTGGATTTGGCACGGCGGCGGACAAGCCGAATGTGTTGTTTATTTTTGCGGACGATCAGTGTTTTGAGACGATTCGCGAGTTGGGGAACCTGGAGATTGAGACGCCGAATTTGGATCGGCTGGTGAAGCGGGGGACGACGTTTACGCATGCGTATAACATGGGGTCGTGGAGCGGGGCGGTGTGTGTGGCGAGTCGGCACATGTTGAACACGGGGGTGTTTTTGTGGCATGCGGAGAAGGAAGCGAACGCGTTTGGGGGGAAGGCCAAGAAGCCGAAGAAGGGTGAAGCAGCCGTGGAGCCGGTGACGCCGGACGAGCCGAATTTTCAGGAGCGGAACCAGATGTGGTCGCAGCTGATGAGCGCGGCGGGATACAAGACGTATTTCACGGGGAAGTGGCACGTGAAGGCGAATGCGGAGGAGATTTTTGATGTGACGGGCAACGTGCGGGGCGGGATGCCGGCGCAGACACCGGACGGGTATAATCGGCCGCTGCCGGGGGAGGCGGACCCGTGGGATCCGGCGGACCCGAAGTTTGGCGGGTTTTGGGAAGGCGGGAAGCATTGGAGTGAAGTGGTGGGAGACAAAGCGACGGGCTTTTTGGAATCGGCGGCGAAGGAGGATGATCCGTTCTTCATGTATATCGCGTTTAACGCGCCGCATGATCCGCGGCAGGCGCCGCAGGAGTTTGTGGACATGTATCCGGTGGAGCAGTTGAAGGTGCCGGTAAATTTCGTGCCGGAGTATCCTTACAACGAAGACATGAAGAGCGGTCGGACTTTGCGGGATGAGAAGCTGGCGCCGTTTCCGCGGACGGTGCGTTCGGTGAAGGTGCACCGGCAGGAGTATTACGCGATCATCACGCACATGGACCAAGAGATCGGGCGAATACTGGATGCATTGGATGCTTCGGGGAAGGCGGATGACACGTATATTTTTTATTCGGCGGATCACGGGCTGGCGGTAGGGCAGCACGGGTTGATGGGGAAACAGAATATGTTCGATCACTCGATGCGGGTGCCGTTGATCGTGGCGGGGCCAGGGATCGAGGGCGGGAAGAAGATCGAGGGGGCGGTATATTTGCAGGATATTATGGCGTCGGTGCTGGAGCTGGGGACGGGGGAAGTGCCGGAGCACGTGCAGTTTAAGAGCTTGATGCCGGTGCTGAAAGGAGAGCGGGACGGGAATTACGACGCGGTGTATGGGGCGTATTTGGACGGGCAGCGGGCGGTGATCGAGGATGGGTATAAGCTGATTTTGTATCCGCAGGTGCCGGTGGCGTTGTTGTTTAATTTGGAGAAGGATCCGGCGGAGACGAAGGATTTGGCGGAGAAGAAGGGGCAGCAGAAGCGGATGCAGTCGATGTTCCAGACCTTGTTAGAGCTGCAGAAGGAGACGGGGGATGAGTTGGATTTGAAGGGGGTTTATCCGGATCTTGCTGGGGAGTAGCAGTAGGGATGTTCTTGGAGGTTCGTGAGGGGTAGTCCTCGCTTCGCCCTGCGGGCTGCGCTGCGGAGGCTCGACAGGGACGCCGAGCCGCACCTTCGTCTATTGGGAGGGCGGAGGGTTTTGGGAGGCTCGGTATTTTTTGGCTATTTCCTCAGCTCGGGACTGCATTTCTTTTAGGCGTTCGGGTTGGAGGGGGGCTTGGTTCAGGGATTCGATGGGGTCGGTGGTGAGGTTGAAGAGGAAGGGGGTGTCGGCGTTGGGGTCTTGGAGGTATTTCCAGGGACCTTGGCGGAGGGCGATCCAGTTGCCGCGGTCGAGGTGGGCGTGTTTGCCGGTCTCCCAGAACATCTCGCGGTCGGGGTTGCCGGGGGTGCCTTCGAGGATGATGGGGGCGATGTTTTCGCCGTCGAGGGTGAGGTCTGAGATGTCGGCGCCGGCGAAGTGGGAGAGGGTGGGGAAGATATCGAGGGCCCAAGTGAGGGCATTGGTGTTGGAACCGGGCTCGATTTTTCCGGGCCAGCGCATGAGGCAGGGGACATGGATGCCGCCTTCAAAGAGGGTGGCTTTGTCGCCACGGTAGGGGCGATTGGAGCCGCCGTATTTTGGGTCGCCGCCGTGGTCGGTCATGAAGATGACGAGGGTATTTTCGGCGAGACCGGTTTCGTCGAGGGTATCGAGGATTCGGCCGATGCCATCGTCGAGGGAGACGACCATGGCGGCGAATTCGCGGCGGATTTTATCCTGGATGAAGTCGACGCGTTTGAGGTCGGCGGCTTGGGGTTGCATGATATTGACGGGTGCTTCGTCGGCGGGGCTCCAGCCTTTGCCGAAGTGGGGGGCGTTGTAGGGGAGGAAGAGGAAGAAGGGGGTTTCGATGCTCGATGCTCGATCCTGGATTCTCGATTCTAGATAACTAACGGCTTCTTCGGTGATGAGTTCGGTGGCGTATCCGTTTTCGTTGACGTGTTCGGTGTCGTGATACCAATCAGGGACGATGCCGTAGGTCATGGTGAAGAAATCGATGCAGCCGCCGGTGTGACCAATGAAGGAATTAAAGCCGTGGTTGGTGGGGAGGAATTTGTTGTCGCCGTGGCCGAGGTGCCATTTTCCGATGAGGGCGGTGTCGTATCCGGCGCGATCGCGGAGGACTTGGGCGATGGTGGTTTCGTGGGGGCGCAGGCCGCGGTCTTTGTCTTCCTCGGGGAGGAACATGAGGGCGCTGAGGAGTTGGTCCTGGGAGCGGGCGGGATTTTGTCCGGTGAGGAGACCGAAGCGTGAGGGGGTGCAGATGGAGGAGGCGGCGTAGAAGCTATTAAACTTGAGGCCTTCGGTGGCGAGGCGGTCGATATTGGGGGTTGGGATTTCGGAACTGTAGCAAGCGACGTCGTTGATACCTTGGTCGTCGGTGAGGATCAGAACGAAATTAGGAGGACTCGCGTGGAGACGCGGAGGCGCGGAGAAGGAGAGGCAGATAAGGAGGAAGATGAGTAAAGTCCGTGGCATTGCTTTGAGTATTCAGTGATTAGGGTTCAGTATTCGAACTGAGTTTTCGGGGGCGATTTGGCTTTTTTTGGGGGTGGTTTGGGAGTAGGATTATGAAGAACAAACGAAAGGAGACAAGTAGCGATGAGGTGGAAGCGACTGCGTGGTAATGGGGAAAACGAGGGACCCAAGTTGGATATTTCTTCGTTGGTGGATGTGAGTTTTTTGTTGTTGGTGTTTTTTCTGGCGGTGATGACGTTGCAGAAGGCGGAGGCGGAATTGGAGATTGAGTTGCCGGGGGAAGGGGCGGGAGTTGTGATTGACCATTTGGAGATCGTCGTGCGGCCGGATGGGGTGATTGAG
This sequence comes from Verrucomicrobiota bacterium, assembly GCA_039028175.1. Lineage (GTDB taxonomy): Bacteria > Verrucomicrobiota > Verrucomicrobiia > Verrucomicrobiales > DEV007 > JBCDBW01. Next base: position 6,966 of record JBCCIR010000160.1, on the reverse strand, counting down.
GTCTATGGAGAACCGTTGGAGACGGTGGTGGAACGGCGGGATTTGCCGCGATTGCTGGAGCGATTGGAGGACTATAAGCGGCTTGCGGAGATGTCCCAGGCGGAGCCTTTAATAATCGTGAAGGCGGATGATGAGTCGACGGGGCAACGGTTGGTGGATGTGATGAATTGTTTGGCGGCGGCGGAGATTGAGCAGGTGACGTTGTCGGGGTTTCAGGGGGAGTGAGGGATTTTTTCTGAGGGCGGTTTTTGGGAGCTAGAGAGCTTTAGTCCTCGCTCCGCCCGGCCGTCTTGGCTTCGCCAAGCCGTTCTTCGCTCTTCGAGCTACGAAGGGCACGCCCTTTGGGCTACACTGCGGAGGCTCGACAGAGACGCCGAGCCGCACCTTCGTCAATAGTGAAAACGGGCTTATTAAATTTGGAGAGGAAAATGGCGGAGTCTTTGAGTTGTTTTAAAGCGTATCGGTGAGGTCATGGGTTATGGGATTGTTCGGCAGGTGGTGCGGGCGCGGTTTTTGCTGACGAGTCGGGAGGCGGCGCGGGGGGTGATTCGGGAGACGGCGGACCGGTACTTGGCAGTGGCCGAGGAGTTGGGACCGGCGCGGGGAGCGACGGTGGTGAATGTGCCGAAGATGATGGGAGTGGACGAGGAGATGCGAGACTGGTCGTTTTACATGTTGCTGGAGCATCATGTGATCGTGAACGGATTTATTCGGCGGGTGGTGGAGGATTTGGAACGAGGGGAGAAGCCGATCTGGGCGACGGGGCGGGATCCGAAGCATGATGTGTTGCCGAAGGGCGGGGCGGGGGAGGAGCAGGTGGCGGCATTTCGGGAGTCGGTGGACGGGTATTTGGAGATGGAGAAGCGCTTGGGGCGGCTAAGGGGAACTGAGACGTGGCCGCATCCGTTGTTCGGGGTGTTTGATGCGCACAAGTGGCATTGTATGTTCGGGTTTCATTTGAAGGTGCATTTTGGGCAGGCGGAGAGGGTGTATGAGGGGGCGGTTGGCGATTAGCTCTTGGCTGTTAGCTTTTTTTGAGGACGGGCACCCCGAGTTTGAAAGTCAGACTGGCGTTGATGAGTGCGTCTGGTAGGATCGATGAAGAAGGATTGTTCGAACGCGACGGATGGAATGGGATGAAAAGTCGATCAGAGGATTGTTTGCACTTGGATACGGGGTCTATGTAATCGGAAGGTCGATCTACCAGTACCTCACTGATCGTAGATTGCTTCGTGGGCCGAGTGTTGCAGGAAAGATCGTTTACTCGGGGGCTGAAGGTAAGTGGGACAAATCCTCGGGTTCGGGAGGAGAGATTGGTGGAAACTACCACTATATGTATTCTCCTGTTTTTGAGTATCGCTATGAAGTTTCGGGGGGCGTGTATACCGGTGATCGTGTGACGCTTGGAAAAAGTTCCTGTTCGGTGAAGAGTTGGGCGGAAAAACAGGCGGCGAAGTATCCTGTGGGGGCTGAGGTAGAAGTCTTCTATGATGAGTCTGATCCGAGTGTATCGATGTTGGAGAGTGCGGCGATGAAAGGGGTGTGGTTGGTGCTCCTGCTACTTGTGGGACTGGGTTTGGTTGGGTTGGGAGTTTATTTGTTGAGCGCCGGAAATACGGCGTAGGTGAAAATTGTTGCGGTCAAAATTGTTATTGGTGCTCTGTTGCTTCTGCTAGCGAGGTTTTGTTTGTTTGGGTATTTGGCGGCGGGGGAGTATGCGGATGTGGAGAAGCGGATGCCGTGGCGGATGGGGTATGGGGTGGCGGGGGTGGTTTTTCTTTGGGGGGCGGTGCGGGTGATGCTGTGGAGGCGGGGTTAGGAAGGTCGGACGCTATTGTCCTCGCTCCGCCCTTCGGGCTGCGCTGCGGAGGCCCGTTGGGGACAACGGGCCGCACCTTCGTCAGTGGGGAAAGTGTCGTGCCATGGAGGATTGGGGGATGGAAGTGTTGTCGATTGAAGGGAGCGGATGATAGTTTTGGCGGGATGGGGAAGAAGGTTTTTGTCCGAGGGCGGCGATTGAGGCATGACACGCCCGGTTGGGTGGCGGATGGCTCGAGATTTTTTGTGACGATCAATGCAAAACGGCCTGGAGTTGAGGAGTTGTGTGGGAATAAGGAATTGAACGAGGTGGCATCAGGGTTGTTGGACGGAGCTCGTTATTATCATGAGGCGGGAAAATGGTTCGTACACTTGTTCTTGCTGATGCCGGATCATTTGCATGCGATTTTTTCGTTTCCTCGAAACGAAGATATGAAGGAAACGATCCGTTCTTGGAAACGGCATCAAAAGAAGTGTTTAGGTGTTCGGTGGCGGGAAGGATTCCACGATCATCGGATTCGTGATGAGGAGAGTTTTGATGACAAGGTTGAGTATATTCGAATGAATCCAGTGAGGGCGGGGCTTTGCGGGAAGGCGGAGGAGTGGGAGTGGGTGACTGGTTTTTCGGGGGAGTAGGTGCTAAGAGAGGAAGTTGATTGTTCGTGAGGTCTAGTCCTCGCTCCGCCCTCCGGGCTGCGCTGCGGAGGCCCGTTGGGGACAACGGGCCGCACCTTCGCCAAAGGGATGGCGGGACGGTATTGGAGGCTTGGAAGTTTTTCGAACTAGAGCTTTAGGCAGAGGAGTTTGTTTTGGGAGCGGAGGTAGATTTTTCCCGGGACGATGGCGGGGTGGGACATGGAGTCGAGTTGGTCGTCGCCGAAGGGTTTCCAGTGGGCGAGGACTTTGTACTCGGTGACACCGAGTGAGGCGTCGAGGAGGAGGAGGTCGCCGGCCATGGACCAGACGAGCACGCGATCGTCGCCAGCGACGACGTTTGTGTGGTCGTAGAACATGTCGTCCTGGATGACGAAGAGGGTTTTCATGGTCTCGAGGTCGATGCAGAAGAGTTCGCCATAGGCGGTGGCGTAGATTTTGCCGTTCACGACGACGGGGGAACAGGTGTCGGGCGCAAGATCGTCGTTGGCGGCGACGGGTTCGGGGCTGATTTGGCCGTCGGGGGTGAGGGAGTGGAGGCGGGTGGCGTTGTTTTCCGTGGCGAGGAGGAGTTGGGTGTTGTCTTTGAGAAGGAGCGGGGTGGTGACATTGAAGTCGGTGTTGTCTGGCGGGATGTGTTCCCAGACGCGTTCGCCGGTGTCGAGGTTCCAGGCGCCGAGGGAGCCCGTGTCGTATCCGATGACGAGGGTGGGTCCGCCATCGACGGGCAAGGGGATGAAGGAGGAGTAGGCGGCGGCGTGGCCGGGGGTGGTCCAGAGGGTTTCGCCGGTGGCGGCGGCGAGGGCGGCGAGGGTGGCGTCTTCCGCGCCGGGATTGATGATGAGTTTCCCGTTGATGAGGAGGGGGGCGACGCTGGAGCCCCAGGTGAGGAGGTCGGCGCCGAAGTCGGTGAAGAGGTTTCGTTGCCAGACGATTTTTCCGGTATCGAGTTTGGCTGCGGTGAGATGGCCGAGGGCACCCTGGAGGTAGACGAGGTTGGTCGTGGGATCGATGACGGGGGTGGCGCGCGGGGCGTTGGAGTAGTCGACGGGTTCGGGGGCGTCGTATTCGATGGTCCAGAGCGGTTGGCCGGTATTGGCGTCGAAGCAGCGGAAAATGTCGCGTAAGAGATCGGCGGATTTGTCGGGAGCGACGAGGAAGCGTCCGTAGAGGGCGACGCCGGCCATGGCGGGGCCGGTGAGTTCGGCGGACCAGATGGTGGTGGGTTGGGAGGGGAGGGTTTTTGGGATGTGGGGGGTATAGCCGGCGCGATTTTCGCCGCGCCAGTCGAGCCAGGCATTGGAATCGGGGTCGAGGGATTGGAGTCGCGGGTGGGCTTTCGTGGTAAAACCGGAGGCGGTCTCCATGAGAGGGAATATTGTTTTATCTTCGGGAAGCGCGACGAGGGCCTTGCGGAGTTGTTGTTCGAGTTCGGGGCCGAGTTCATCGGTGGCGAAGGCGGTGATGAAGGGGACGGGAGGGGTGGCGGCGAGGGTGCGGGTGGCGCCGGGTTCGATTTTTCCGCAGCCTTCGAGGAGGGCGGGCATGAAAGCGGAGACCACGGCGGCGTCGACTTCGCCGTCGGTGAGAGCCAGGGCGGCGGAATCGATGCTGCCCTTTGTCACGAGAGTGACTTCGTCGAGGACACCGGCCTTTTTGAGAGCGGCTTTGGCGGCGTCGTGGGTATCGGCTTGTTCTTCGGGGCCGAGGGCGATGGTTTTTCCGGCGAGATCGGCGAGGGATTGGGCGGGGTCGTCTTTGCGAACGAGAAAGACGCCGGTGAGGGTAGTGGTGTCATCGGCGCCGGTGAGGCGGGCGACGGGGCGAAGGAAGACGTCTTCGTTTTCGGCGTCGAAGGTGACGACGGATTCTTTTCCGACGATGAGATGGGCGGGATTTTCTTTGCCGAGGCGGTTCTGGGCGAGGGCGAGGCCTTCTTCGTGAACGACGGAAACGGGGCGGTTGAGTTTTGCGGAGAGGTATTCGCCTAGTTTGTCGTATCGGCGTTGGCCGGTGCCTTCGACGCAGGTGCAGGACAGGGGGAGGGCGAGGGGGTCCATCACGACCACGTTCAAGGCGGCCTCCGCGGCGGGAGACGGGTTTGTTTCGAGCAGGAGAAGAGAGAGGGAGCAGAGGAGTGCCGTATGAATGCGCGACATGAGGACGGCTATTTTTTATCGAAGAAATCGAGGGCGGAATCTTCTTTGTTGTCGGAGAGAGAAGAAGAAGTAGAGGAAGAAGGAGAAGAAGATTTTGGGGCAGCGGCGTTGGGGTCGGCTTGGAGGACGCGGATGAAGTGGGCGCGGACGTCCATGATGTAGACGCGGGAGCCGTCGGGTTCGACCTCGACGGGGATGTAGCAGGATTGGGCGGCGAGGCGGGAGCCGCGGTCGAACTTGGTGGTGTCGACGTATCCGACGAAGCCGAGGTATTCGCCTTCCTGGGAATACTTTTTCACGCGGCCGACGCCGGATTCGGCGGTGTATAAGGCGCCGTCGGCGGCGAAGTCGGTGTTACAGGGATTGCAGCAGGCGGCGAAGCCTTCGATGGCGGTGCGATCGCGGCTGCCCCAGGTATCGATGGGTTTGCCGTCGAGGGTGAAGCGGTTGACGCGGTGGCGGGAATTTTCCGCGACGAGGAATTCGCCGTTGCGGACTTCGATGTCGATATGGGCGCAGCAGCCGTATTGGCGCGGGATGATTTCTCGGGGATCGGGATCGGCGAGGTCGCGATTGAAGCGGTAGATGGCTTCGGTGGCGCGGAGGGAGTTCCCGGTGCCGAGGGCGAGGAAGACGAATCGTTCGCCGTCGGCTTCCCCGACGCAGAGTCCGCTGGCGAGGGCTTTTTCTCCGTAGATTTCGTCGGTGTTGATGATTTCGAGGCGGTTGCCGTTTTGATCGAAGTGGGCGAGGAAGCCGCCGCCGGCGACATAGACGGTACCGTCGTCGCAGCCGTGGATCATTTTTGGTTGGAGGCCGTCTTCCATGGGCCAGGTGTTGATGACGTTGCCGGTGGTGGTGTCGATGATCTTGATGGCGTATTGGTGTTGGCCGGCGTAGGGGTCGGCCTGGATGCGTTCGCTGCCCTGGCCGAAGCCGCGGGAGCCGGGTGGGATGGAATCGCGCGGGCCGACGTTTTCTGGTTTGGCGTTGTTGCCGAGCCAAGAGACGCCGCAGAGGAGTTGGCCTTGGGCGTTCATGGCCATGGTTTTGATTTTTCCGGAGGGGCCGATTTCGAATTCGAGCGGGTCGATTTCGGTGTGGGTGGGGGCATCGGTGGCGGCGTGGGAGAGCGTGGCGACGAGAAGGCTCACCACCAGGGTGAGGGGGAGCGTTTTATGCGCCCTCGGCGAGGGCGCGCTACCTTTGCCGGACATGGGGATTTAGGCGAAGATGAGAATTTCTGCGGTGACGCGATCGAGGACGAGGATGCGGTCTTTGGAATCGACGGCGAGTTCGAAGCCGCCGGTGTGGCAGGCGTCGGGTTGTTCGGGTCGTTCGCGGGATTCGCGGGCGTTTGTTTCGAAGGACTCGGGGCCGGCGACGAGTTCTTTGAAGGCGCCATCGGGGCTGAAGATTTTGATACGGGGGAGGCCGGCTTCCGCGGTGACGACTTGGCCGGAGGCGGTGTGAGCGATGGCCACGGGGTTACAGCATCCGCCGAAGCCTTCGAGGTCACGCGATTTCTCTCCCCAGGCGCCGGTGGTATGGCCGTGGGCATCGAGGGTTTCGACGCGGTGGCGGGCAACGTTTACGGCGGCGATCTTGCCCTGGGCGTCGACGGAGATGGGGAAGAAGTTTTTCGGGACGGCGAAGCCTTTGCCATCGCGATCGATTTTGTCGATGACGTTGCCTGTGGCGTCGAGGTGCCAAATCAGATTGTTACCGGAGTCGGAAACGAAGTAATCGTTTTTCTGTCCGAGGTGGATGGCGGTGAGGTTGGGATGATCGGGCAGGGTTGGGGAAGTGCTGGCGGCGGTGCCGTCGGCGTTGAAGAATTCGAGGTGATTTTTGAGACCGGCGACGATGCGGCCATCGGCTTGGACGGCGAGGCATTGGGGAGGGGAGTGGAGCGTGATGGTCTTGAGGGGGGCGCCGAGGCGATCGTAGATGCGGATGGTGGCATCGGCGGCGACGTAGATTTGGTCATTCGGGCCGGTGGCGATGTCGCGGACCTGGTGTGCGTCGATTTTGATGGGGAGGAGGGATTTTCGGGTGGGGGAGGCTTTGGCGGTGGCGCCGGTGGTGATGGTAGCGTGACCGCCGACGGTGAGGAGGGCGGCGGCTTGGGCGCCGCGGGTGAAGAATTCGCGGCGGGAGGTGGGGTTGGTTTCTGGCGAGTCGTTGGTATTCATCGGTCTGGCTGCTGGATTGATGGGCTGACGATTGGGTGGTTTTTGGTATTACAGGGTATACCGCGGGTGGGCGAAAGTCTTTCGTGGTTTCCTGGGAATAAACCCGTTTTTTGGGGCTTGGTTGCTGGGGGTGGGAGGGT
>JBCCIR010000159.1:0-11607 GCA_039028175.1 Verrucomicrobiota bacterium | reverse complement strand
CGAGCCTTTCGTGGGTGGGGGGAGCCAGATGGATTCGTATCCGGCCTCTGCTAGCTCGGGCATTTTGCGGGTAATTTCTTTCCAGCTAGTGTTGAAATACTGGACCATGGCTTCCCCGCGCGAGTCCTGAATGGACATTGTCATTACTGCGCCGCCCCAGATGAGGGCGACCAGCCAGGGGATTTGGGTGGGTTTGAGCATAAGAAAGCGAAGGGAACGCTTTGGTGAACTTAACGACCAAGATGGCTTTGGTGATCCGCTGACGCCAGTGAAAAGCGGCAAATTGCAACGGTTCAATTGAATCCGATGTCAGTCCAAGTATCTGGCTTGGTGGGACGGAGGGCAAAAAGCTTACCGGTCTTGTCACTGCGGGGAGCGCCCCAGAGAGCGAAGTGATGGCCGGATTAGTCGCGTCGGCGACGGGCTTTGAGGAAGAGCAAAGCGAGCGTTAGGAGAAGACCTGCTGCGGGCTCTGGGATAATCTGCGGGCTATTGGCGTAGAGGCGGTCTGCGGGATTGCCATTTGGAACCGACGTCTGGTCGGTGCCCGCGACGTAGAGTTGGAAATTATCGGGGGAGCCGAGATAGGTACCGCTATCCACGTCATTGACGCCGCCGCTGCGCGTGATCGACCAGTCGCCACCTCCCACACTTGTTTGGGTGAATGAAAGATTGAATGCGGTATCGGCGGAATAGGTGTCGCCAATGCTTCCGTTTCCAGTCGCCGCGTTGTTTACGACGTAGTCATCGCCGCCGATATTGAAGTTGAATATTTCGGTATTGTCGTCGCGCAGATTAATGCCCTTGTTGCCGTTTCGGAAATTGACAGCGATATCGATGCTGAAGGTTTGGCCGACTCCCAAGTCGCCGCCATTGAAAGTGCGGAAGGCGTTGGCGGAGGCGGTGCCTTCGCCCCACATTTCGAAAGACTCACCGGTGGTATTGATATCGGCGCCATTTCCGCCGTCGAGCTGCGTGGAATCGCCGATGAGATGTCCAGCCGTGTTGTCGGTATCGGTTCCGGCGGTGGAGAGTCCCCAGGGGATGAAGGCATCGCCGCTGATGGAGCCATCGGTTCCGTTTAGCCATCCTGAGTCGTAGGCAGTCGCGGCGGCGGTATCGAGGCCGATGTTTGCGGCTTCTGAGCTTTGCCAAGCGGCGGTCGGAAGCAGGATCGCTACGAGGAGAAAGGTAGAAAGACGGGGTGTCATAGGGGGAGACAGTGGTAGAGGAGCCTTTAAGGAGATGAAATCTCGGGCGAGAAGTCCAACTGAATTCGAGCGGTCAGTGTGAACCGTTCAATTCCTTTTACTACGGGCGTGAGGCCTAGCGCCAAGTGGCGACGTCGTCTGAGCCTTTGAGTTTTCGATCGCCCTCTCTACCCATTTCGCCGTCGCGCCCATATGACCAGACGACGACACCTTCGAACTCCTGTTTGAAATCTTCGTATTGGAATATGTTTTGGAACCATCCTTCGGCGAATTCCCCGTCGTAATCCCCGTCGATCATGATGAGAAACTCCTGTCCCCATGGGTCGTAAAGTTTTCCATCTTCTCCTAGGCCGTTGCGGAATGTTTCACCGGAGGGTTTTGCGGGCTTGGGTTTGAAGAAGACAATTTCCTTTTGATTTAATTTGTGACCGGCGTTCCATCCTTGATCCTCGGCGACGAGGACATCGACGATATCTTTTGTGGAATACAGTTGATCGCCACCGGGGTTGCCGAAGATGGTGTCGTGGCCTTGCTTAAAGTCCGCCATAGGATAGCGGCCGTATTCTGTGTGGTAGGCTTGGATGGCGTTGACGAGGCTGTGAGCGGTCGTCTTGGCTTGAGCCTTTCGAGCGGCATTCATGACCTTGGGTCCGACGGCGAAGATTATGCCGACGAGAATGGCGATGATGACGACGACGGCCAGAAGTTCGATGAGTGTGAAGGCGCCTTGATTCTTGGGGGCGATTGCGCGGAAGCGGGGGGGGGCCATGGGAACGTCTGTCATGCCAAGTTAGGGGGGTTATGGGAACTTAGCACAATGGTTTGACTTGAGAGAGCGCAAACAGTAGAACCGTTCAATTGGGCTGGAAGGGCCCATCGTGAAGGATGCCTCCGAATCTTCAGGACATAGCGGACGCGGCGGGTGTTGGGAAGTCCACGGTCTCACTCGCGTTGAGGAATGATCCGCGGTTGCGGGAGGCGACCCGGGAGCGGATACGGAAGATCGCCGCGGAGATGGGATACCAGCGGAATGCGGCGGTGTCTCTGGCGATGGCGCAGATTCGGAGTCGGGGACATTCGACCTATCAGGGCAATTTGGCGTTGCTGAATGTGAGTCACCACAAGGATGGGTTGAGTATGACCTCAACGTTTCGCGAGTGGGTGAGGGGCTGTCACGAACGAGGCAAGAAATTGGGATACGGAGTGGATGCATTTTGGCTGTTTGAGCCGGGGTGGGATGTTCGGAAACTGATGGGGGTTCTTGAATCGCGCAATATCCAAGGGGTGCTGGTTGCAGGGATTCTTGAGCACCGACGATTGCCTCCAGAGTTCGTCCCACTGGGAGATCGCTATCCATCAGTGGCACTCGGGGTGCGCGCGGTCGAGCCGCAATTGCATAGTTGCTTAAACGATCAGTATGCGACGGCGATGACCGCTGTTCGGGAGGTGCAAAAGCTTGGATACCTAAATCCTGGAATCGTTATTGGGAAGCATGTCGATAGGCTGGTGGATCATCGTTTTGCGGCGGGCTTCGAGGCGATGGTTCGGGAGTTATATGAGATCGAGTCGCCACCGCGGTTCACGTTTGAGGACGATGGGAGAGATGCCTTTTTAAAGTGGATGGGAAAAGCCAAACCAGACGTGCTATTGACTTTGCATGATCCGGTGAGGGATTGGCTGGAGACGGCGGAGGGAAAGGTTGGCGAGGGGGTAGGACTGGTGCATTTGGACCTTTCACCGGACCACGAAGGATGGGCGGGGATGCTTCAGAACAACGATCTTGTGGGTTGTCGAGCTTTGGACATCATCATCGGGCAGATTCACCGCAACGAGGCAGGTGTTCCGGAGCGGCCGAGTTGTGTGATGGTGGAGAGTTCCTGGCGCTCGGGGGAAACGGTGAAGAGAGTGGGGTAGAAGACGATCTCCGAAAATCAGAGGAGCCTTTCGAGTTTTGTCACCCGGCCTCCTGAAACCCACTCGACGACGTAGATATTGCCGGCGTGGTCGAAGCAGGCGTCGTGTGGGTGGATGAACTTCCCGGGTTGCCAGGCGGCGGGGTTGGCGCGCATTTTGAAGCCCTTTCCCGAGGCCGGTCGCTCGAGGACTTGCTCCCGCCAATTGGGATCGTCGCCCAGGTGTGTGATGACGTTGTTGTTTTTGTCGAAGAGCGAGATACGGGCGTGGAGATCGGGGACAAGCATAATGTCGTTTTGGATGTCGACATCGGCAGGGAAAAGGAGATCGTCGATGAACGAGAGGTGATTGCCTTCCAGGTCGACGTATTGGAGGCGAGCGTTGGCGCGATCGGCGACGACTATTTTTGGGGTCCCATCGCGTTCATCGAGCCAGTGGCCGTGCGGGGTCTGGAACTGTCCGGCCCCTTCGCCCTCACCGCCGAAGGATGAGACGTAGTTCGCGTCGGCATCGTAGCGATGGATGAAGTGGCTGCCGTATCCATCGCCGAGGAAGAAACCGCCATCGGGTGAGAAGCATGTATTGGTGGGAACGAAGCGGGCTTTTGGGGATTCGTAGGCCGGGCATTCTTCGGGGCGATTTTTGCTCCAAACTTGTTCGCCATCGGTTTTATATTTTGCGAATCCGAGCGTGGGATTGTTCGGGGCGAGGTAGAGGTAGTCCGTGCCGTCCTCGGACCGGATGTCGATGCCGTGTCCAAAGGCGCGTTCACCGACTCTGTGTTCCGGGGCGAGCGAGCGGACGAATTTCCCGGAAGGTTCGAAGACGAAGAGAGAGCCGGGGCTACCGTGGTGAGTGATGTAGACGAGGCCATCAGAATCGACGGCGACGCCGTGAGACGCGCCGCCCCAATCGTGGTCATCGGGAAGGGTGGCCCAGTCGTGGTGGCATTGGTATTGAAATTCGCCTTCACCAACGATGGGATTTGCTTCCGGTGTTTTCTTGGCGAGAAGGAGATAGGGGGCGGAGAAGGCAGCGGCAGTGGCTGCGGCGCCGGATTTGAGAAAAGTGCGTCGCGAGGGGTTTTCGGGAAATGAGTTCATGAAGTTGACCTGATTCAGGGAAATAGGTGAGAAAGAGGGGTCGTTTTCTAATAACGGATGGACAAGCGCAAGTTATCACGGCGTCGGTTTATGATTGTGGCTCCGGTGTGGGTCGGAATCTCGTTGGGTGTCGGCAGGGATTCGGTGTGGGGCCAGCAGGCGAAGCAGTGGCGGGCGGTGATTATGGGGCATACGGGGAGGGGCAATTTCGGGCATCGGCTGGATGTGCTGTTTCGTGATCGGGAGGAAATTGGTGTGGCAGGGGTATATGATGGTGACAAGGCGGGCTTAGAGAAGGCAATGGAGAAGTCCGGGGCGGAGACGGGGTATGACGACTATGAGGCGATGCTTAAGGCGGAGAAGCCGGACTTGGCGGTGGTAGCGCCTCGCCATGTGGATCAGCATCATGCGATGGGGATGGCGGCTCTTCGGGCCGGGGCACATGTTTATATGGAGAAGCCGTTTACGGAGAGCCTTGGGGAAGCTGACGAGCTTTTAGCGGAGGCTGAGCGGCAAGGATTGCGAATTGCGGTGGCGCATCAGATGCGGGCGGCGCCGGGAATATTGCTGCTGAAGCAGGCGGTGGAGCAGGAGAATTTGATCGGAGAATTGCTCGAAGTACGGTTATTTGGGAAACAGGATGAACGGGCAGGCGGCGAAGATATGATGGTGTTAGGGACGCATTTGTTTGATCTTTCCCGTTTTTTTGCGGGCGATCCGGAATGGTGTACTGCGCGGGTGTTGAATGAGGGCGGTGAAGATATCACCAAGGCTGACGCCCGCTCGGGGAAGAACGATGTGCTTGGCCCGGTGGCGGGGCGGGAGATTGAGGCGCAATTTGCGTTTCCAAATGGGGTTAATGGTCGTTTTGTGAGTCGTCGTCGGCATCGGAATTGGCCGGGGAGTTGGGGGATGATGTTGGTGGGAACGAAGGGGGCGGTTTTTGTGCGGGCGGGGCATCCAGCGAGGATTTACGTGCTGGAAGGGCGAGAGGGACGACCACAAGACGAGCCGATGTGGGAAGGGACGTGGAAGAGGTGGGCGAAAGACCCGGCAATGGAGGAGGAGAAGAAGATTTTGGAGAACGCGGCTCGAATGGATATCGCGAACGAGAGGGTGGTGGATGATTGGCTTGCTGCGATTGTTGAAGAGCGGGAGCCGATGTGCAGTGGCCGCGATGCGATGCTGGCGTTGGAAATGATCCACGCGGTTTATGCCGCGGCGCTGAGGGGAGAACGAGTTACGTTTCCGCTTGAGGAGCGGGGCCATCCGCTGGAATGAGTCTAAAGGGAGCCACCATCTTCCACCCAGCCAAGTGATTGCAGAAAATCTTCTGTCTTTTCGAGGACTGCTTCGTAGTCGGGTCGTCCATGGTTAAAAAAATCGTGAGCTCGATTCGGGTACGGCACAATGATTACTGCGGTAGGAGAGAACTCAGAAGCTTTTGCTGCGAATTCTTCGATGGAATCAAACGGAACGATACGATCGCTTGTTCCGTGAAAAATTATGGTTGGGGGCGGTGGAGAGTTTAATTGATGGTAGGGGGATATTGCGACAAGACGGGACTGATCTTCCAGGGTGGCAATCTCCCTTACCTTGGGTATATCAAAGTTTAGGACTGGATTATAGAGGATCAGCGCATCTGGAACGCCGCTATAGTGCTCTTCGCCAGTCAAGGGCTGCGAACCATCCATCAGTGCGCAAGCCGCTGCGAGTTGTCCGCCAGATGACCCACCGGCGGCAGCGATACGACTCGGATCTACTCCTAGCTTTGAAGCGTTCTTGCGCACCCACTTGATTGCGGACACGGCATCTTCGGTGCTTTCAAACGGCGTTGAATTATCTCGAGATTGGACTCGATAATTTGGGCAGATCGACACAAAGCCGAGATTTGCGAAGTGCTTGGCTTGATTTGAGAATTGGTAAGGGGATCCAACTCGCCAGGCTCCACCAAAGAACCAGACAATACATGGGTTTCTCTGTTCTGCGCTCCAATTCGATGGCCGAAAGACCAGGGTCCTAAGTGACTTAGTTTCAAGCTCTTTGTAAGCTAGCCTCTCGGTATCGTCAGTCCTCCAAGATGAACCGAATACAAACGCCATCACCGCCAAGAGGATTGCGACTCCCCCGACGGTGGAAAGGACAACTATGATTGCTGTCTTCAAACTTCATTTTGGGTTGCGCACGGGAAATAAATCCCTGAGTCCGGCACGCTCAATGTGGACGTCGACTGTTAATCTGCGTCGCCTTGGTCGTCCGATTTGCCTTTTGACAGAAAAAAGATAATGGCGAGGCCGACGAGTGCGGCGACCCCGACGGCTCCGAGAAGGGAAGCGAGGTTGGAGCGCTTGTTCGTGGTGACGGTAATTTGGGGGTCCGCTTCCGTTAGCGATGATGTCTTGAACGATTGGAGGATATTTTGGAGGTGAGTTTTTGCTAGATCCGCATTCTCAATGCTGGATCCAACATTGAGCTGGACGGCGTTTGGGCTGACAGGGATTTGGACAGAGTAGTTAACGAAAGAGACACCTGATGGGTTCGAGACGTCGTGCCGAGCCAGATCGAGAATAATGTCCTGCCACTGGATATCCTCGATCGTGAGTTCCACGTTGTCGGGGTGGTCGATATCCTCGGGATTCATGCGTTGTCCCGGGGGGAAGGTCCAGGGGAGCCGTTCGATCGTGAGGACCGTTCCGAGCTCGTCGGGGGATGGTTCTCCAATGATGAAGCAGTGGATGACGGTTTCAGAGTTGGCGGGGATGGTATGCGGATTGAACTCGGGAGGAAGAACTATAGAAAAACCATGTTCGATGTCATTCAGCTCACCGGCGGGGGCCGAGAAGGTCAGAATGATGGGAAGGGCCGCAGCGAGGAGTGCGGTAGATGAAGAAAAGCGGCGAAGGGTGATCATCGTGCGTTGATGATATGATGCGGGGGAACGAGGGCATGAGCAATGGCAGAGTTGTTTGATGGAATGGGGGGATTTGGGATAGAGACAGGGTGTGGAGGGCGTTTAGGGTGGGGACTTTTGGTGGTAATCTCGTAAAAGGTGCCCTTTACTGATAGATTGGATCACCAATGCCGCGGGGCAACCGGCCCGGAATTGGTCCAAAAATTTCAAAGGAATTCATGTCAGAAGACACAGCAATAGCCGAGGAAGCCGTGGGAGAATCCGGGACATTTGTCCCCCGGGAGTTTGAGCGGGAGCGGGAAGTCTTGCACAAGATACGGGATCAGATTTCCCAGGTGGTGGTTGGTCAGGGTCAACTGGTGGAAGAGTTGTTGATGGCTTTGCTATGCGGGGGGCACGTATTGATCGAAGGGTTTCCGGGTCTTGCGAAGACGCTGATGGTGAGCACTCTTTCTCAAACGCTGCACGCGAGTTTTAGTCGGATTCAATTTACGCCAGACTTGTTGCCCGGAGATCTGGTGGGGACGTTGGTTTTCAATCCTAAATCGGGTGATTTTTATCCGCAAAAGGGTCCGATCTTTTGTAACATTTTGCTAGCTGACGAGATCAATCGTTCGCCGGCGAAGGTGCAAAGTGCGCTCTTGGAAGCGATGCAGGAGCGGCAGGTGACGATCGGAGATACGAGTTATCGATTGGATGAGCCGTTCTTGGTGTTGGCGACACAGAACCCAATCGAGCAAGAAGGAACTTACTCGTTGCCGGAGGCGCAGCTGGACCGGTTCATGTTTAAGTTACGGGTGGACTATCCGACGTTTGAGCAAGAGCACGAAGTGATGCGCCGGATGTCCAAGGCCTCGCCTCAATTGGCGGTGGATGCAGTGGTGACCTGCGATGAGGTTATGGCGATGCGCCAGCGCTTAGATGAGGTGTTTTTGAAGGAGGACATCGAAGAGTATATTCTGCATCTGGTAAAGGCGACCCGGGCACCGAGCGAGTATGGTTTGGATCTGGATGAATTGATTCGGCACGGGGCATCTCCGCGGGCTAGCATTTTTTTGGCGAAGGCGGCGCGGGCGAGAGCTTTGATCGACGGACGGAACTATGTTGTGCCGGGCGACGTCAAGGTGACTGCTCCGATCGTTTTAAGGCACCGTGTGGCGGTGACATACAAGGCGGAGGCGCGAGAGATGCGGTCGGATGACATTGTTCGTGAGTTGTTGAATACGGTGCCTCTGCCGTGAAAACAGCGTAGGTAGTGATTCGGTGGCAATGATTGTTGATGATGTAGACCGACACTTGCATCGGTTGCAGATCAGCACCCGACAGGCGGTGAATGATTTGTTGGCCGGCGAGTATTTGAGTGTGTTCCGCGGGCGGGGGGTGGAGTTTGATGAAGTTCGAGAGTATCAGCCGGGTGACGACGTCCGATCGATCGATTGGAATGTCACGGCGCGGACGGGTTCTCCACATATCAAGCGGTTTGTAGAGGAGCGTGAATTGACGTTGTATTTCCTGGTGGATATGTCCGCGTCGAATCGTTTTGGCAGCGACGACAAGACCAAAAATGAAGCGGCGGTCGAATTGGCGGCCCTGCTGGCCTTTTCTGCTGTGAAGAACAACGATCGCGTGGGATTAATTTTGTTTACGGAAGAAGTGGAGCGGTATGTGGCCCCTTCCAAGGGGCGCGCGCATGTGATGCGGCTATTAAATGAGCTATCGACATTTGAACCGAAGCATCGAGGGACGAATATTGAGGAAGCGTTGAGTTTTTTGAATCGGGTGACGAGTAAATCGACGGTTTCCTTTTTGGTGTCGGATTTTCAGGCAGAGGACTACGAGGACGAGATGATCGAGGCTGCGAGGCGGCACGATTTGATTGCGGCGATTATTGGTGATCCTCATGAGAGGGAGCTACCGCCGGTGGGCCTGGTGCAGATGCGTGACGCGGAGACAGGTGACGTGCGGGTTGTGGATACCGCGAGTGCTGGAGTGCGCGCGGCGTTTCGTGATTGTGTGGCCGAGCACCGGCAGAAATTGCACGCCTTTTTGGACGAGCTGGATGTGGACTATCTTGATTTGATGACGGGCGCGGATCATGTGGCTGAGTTGCATGGCTTTTTTCAGAGCCGGATGGCGAAAGGGGTGCGTCATGCCTAGGGCGAGAGCGGCGATCATGGGCGGCCTATTATTGCTGGCCGGGAGTTTGGTCTGCGAGGGGCGTGCGATAAGTGAAGGGACAGAGGGACTGGTGGTTTCTCGGGAAATCGATCGGGACGCTTTGAATACCGCGGAGGAGCTTCGAGTAACGGTGCACGTGGAGGCTCCGGCGGGGTATGCGATTGACTTTGGCGAATCGGAAGCGGATTTTGGCGAGTTTGCGGTGATCCATCGCATTGAGACTGGTCCTCAACTGCAGAGCGGTGGACGACGGTTGGCCGCATCGGTCACCTGGGTATTGGAGCCATTTTTGGCGGGAGGCTATGAAGTTCCAGCCATGATCGTTCGTGGTGAGAATCCCGCCAGTGGAGATGCATTGAGCTTTGAGCTGGAGGCGGTGCCGATCGAGGTGAGATCATTGTTGCCGCCGGAGACGAAGAATCTGGATATTCGCGGATTAGCGCCAGCCGAGAGTCGGGGGCAAGGGTGGTGGTGGGGATTGGTGATTGTGGGAGTGATTGGAGGCTTTGCCTATTGGTATTATCGGCATGGCCGCGCGTTACCTGTTGAAGAAGCCTTGGCGCCGGGAGAGGAAGCATTGCGGTCTTTGGAGGATATGAACATGGACGGCGATGGTCGGTCGATTGGTGACGGGCTCGGACGGGTGTATTATCGGTATGTTGAGCGGGCAAATGTGGGCGACGGTGATTTGGATGACGAAGCGCGACGGGTGCAAGCGCGATTCGAAGCGGGAGTAGATTATCTCAGATTTTCGTCGGGGAATGTGGGCACGAGTGAGGGGCAGGCTCTTACTAAATTGATGCGACGCTTTCTTTTTCTGACAGGGGAAGTCCAACGACGGGAGGGAACACGATGAGGTTTGAATCGCCGGAAGCGTTTCTGTTGTTGATTCCGCTCGGGGTACTATTCTTGTGGCGAATCTTGCGATGGCGGGAAACGGCGATCGAGTTTTCTTCCATGCAGCCCGTTTTTGCTGCGGGGATGACTTGGCGCGAGCGCTTGGCACGATTGCCGGCTGTTTTAGGGATTTTGGCGATACTTTTGCTGGTAGCGGCGCTAGCCAGACCGCAGATTGAAACGATCGAGCGAACGACATCACGGGAAGGGATTGCCATTGAGATGCTCGTCGACATTTCCAGCAGCATGGATATGCGCATGGGGTTTCGTGACGAGGACTCGACTCGCTTGGAGGTGGCGAAGAAAGTTTTGGAGTTGTTTGTTGTGGGAGATGGCGATCAGCTGGAAGGGCGTCCGGATGATCTGGTGGGGATTATCACTTTTGCCCGATATGCGGACACTGTGTGTCCCCTGACGTTGAGTCATCCGGCGGTGGTTTATTTTGCCCAGAATTTGGAAATCAATGATCGGCCCAATGAGGACGGGACCGCTTACGGGGATGCGACGGCGTTGGCGGCGGCGCGAATGAAGACCTTAGAGGAGAATTTGTGGCAGCAGGAGGGCGAGGCCGATTTGGAGATCAAGAGCAAGATCATCGTGTTGCTGACCGACGGTGAGAACAACTGTGGGCGGCACCTTCCCATGGAAGCTGCGGCTCTCGCCAAGAAGTGGGGGATTCGTCTGTATACGATCAGTTTGACCGAGGCGCCTGCGCCAAAAACGCTGGAAACGGAGGAAGGGGTTATTGAAGTGGCGGAGGGGCGAAGTGCCGCTGAGGAAATGCTTGAGCGCATGGCGGAAACAACTGGTGGAATATTCAGGACCGCGCATGACTTCGATTCTTTGCAGGCGGTGTATGCCGAAATCGATCAGTTGGAGCGTAGCGAGGTGCGTTCCACGGCAAAGAAAGTGAAAGCAGATGTATTTGCTCTCTTTGCGATGGGGGCGGTGCTGCTATTGGCGGGAGAAGCTTTGTTAAGGTCCACGTGGTTGAGGCGGATACCGTGATGAGTGGAGTAAGTTTGGCAATCGTCTTTTTGGAGCCGGCGCGATTGGCGTTGCTGTTGTTGCTTCCTATTCTGTGGGGTGTTTTTCGCTATGCTGCGGGTCGTCGCCGGGCGGCAACGACAGCGTTCAGTGGTGATCATCCCATCAAGGAATCGGTTCGCATTGCCCAGCGGCGGCGGCGCACTTGGATGGCGGCGGGAGTGTGCCTTGCGGTGGGTGCTGCGATCGTCGCGATTGCGCGACCGGCGTGGGAGCGTGTGCCAGTGGAAGCGAGCGGGCGTGGGAGGGACATATTATTTCTTCTGGATGTTTCCAACAGCATGTTGGCCGAGGATGTGGCCCCGAATCGATTGGAGCGATCGAAGCTGGCGATACTGGATTGTCT
>JBCCIR010000158.1:0-11650 GCA_039028175.1 Verrucomicrobiota bacterium | reverse complement strand
CGTAGGTTTTGATGTAGACCCTGGGCATGGTGGAGGGGGGGAATTTAGGCGGGGAATGGGGGGGAGGCAAGGGTGAGGGAAACGGGGGAAGGAATACCCATGGACCAATTTCCAAATAAAATTCAAATTTCAATATTCGAAGCTCCAAATGAGGATATGAAGCGGGAGCGCGACCCTCCAGGGAAGGTGGGATGGACACTGGTGGTGGTGGGGCGTAGATTATTGGGGGCGTGGATCTGGAGATAGACGAGTTTATTTTGTATTTGGCGACGGAGCGGGGGCTTTCGGAGAATTATCAGCTTTCGACGCGAGGGAGCTTGGAGCGGGTGATGGGCTGGTTGGAGGGGAAGCGGAAGCGGCGGTCCTGGGAAGAGGTGGAGCTGGAGGATTTAACGGGGTATCTGACGCAGCGGAAGGAGGATGGGTTATCGGCGTCGAGCATGCGCTTGGAGATTATTGCGATGAAGATATTTTTTCGGTGGCTGCAGGGGCGGGGCAAGGTATCGGAGGATGTGGCGGAGGGGGTGATGTCGCCGCGGATCGAGAAGTATTTGCCGGAGACGTTAAATGAGGCGGAGGTGGAGAAGTTGTTGGAGTCGATCGACGGGAGTCGGCCTTTGGATTTGCGGGACCGGGCAATTTTGGAATTGTTGTATGCGAGCGGGTTGCGGATTGGGGAGTTGGTGAAGGTGCGATTGGATGAGTTGAATGAGGAGGGGGCGGTGATTCGCGTGACGGGGAAGGGAAACAAGACGCGGGTGGTGCCGGTGGGACAGCGGGCGTTGGAGGCGATCCAGCGCTATATCGAGAGTGAGCGGCCGCAGTTGGTGAAGGTGGGGCGGACGGGCAACGAGATATTTTTGACGGTGCGTGGAGGGAAGATGACGACGCAGCGGGCGTGGCAGATCGTGAAGAATCGGGTGAAGGCGGCGGGGATTGAGACGAACGTGTATCCACACATGTTGCGCCATTCGTTTGCGACGCATTTGTTAGGGCACGGCGCGGATTTGCGGATTATCCAGGAGATGCTGGGGCATGCGGACATTTCGACGACCCAGATTTATACGCATGTGGATCAGAAGCGATTGAAGGAGGTGCATCGGGCGCATCATCCTCGGGCAACGTGACCCTTCGGCAGGCTCAGGGCAGGCTATTGCATCCGGATGCTGCTGTTGGCGGCGGGCTCTCGTTGTTCGCCCCGTGCGAACGATCAGTTTTCTGGGATGGCCGTTGGCCGGGGATGCCGTTTAGGTTTAATCTTTTGAGAAGATTTGGGCGAGGGCGGATTGGCGGTGGTCGAAGATGCGTTCGAGGGTGGGGCGGATGAAGAGGGGGTGAGCGATTTTTCCGATGAAGGAGAAGGGGACTTCGTAAGCGACGCGGTCGAGGAAGGTGACGCCGGCGTTGTCGGGGGCTTCGGTGATTTGGTGGTAGTGATACCAGAGTTTGTAGGGGCCGACGCGTTGGTCATCGACGAAGGAGTGGCGGGGGCGGATGTGTTTGATTTCGGAGAGCCAGGTGCGTCGGCCGAGGAGCGGGATGCCGATGCGGTATTCGATGAGGAGGCCATCGGTCATTTCCTCGGGGAGATCGGTGATGATTTTGAAGTCGAGATCATCTGGGGTGATACGGTTGAGGTTGGCGGGGGTTTTGATGAAATCCCAGGCTTCAGTGAGGGTGGTGGGGAGGGTTTGGGAGCGTTCGATCCAATACATGGGGTGGGAGGGTGGTTGTATGAGACGGAACGAACGAGGGGGGTAGGCTGGATATGAAAAAGTGGGGAAGCGGCGGAGAG
Source organism: Verrucomicrobiota bacterium (assembly GCA_039028175.1). Taxonomy (GTDB): domain Bacteria; phylum Verrucomicrobiota; class Verrucomicrobiia; order Verrucomicrobiales; family DEV007; genus JBCDBW01. The sequence continues at coordinate 9,855 of JBCCIR010000158.1, read as the reverse complement.
GGGGTTAATTTGGCGAGGGATGGGGGACGGATTGGTGGAGCCAGTCGAGGTAGTTTTCGTGGCCGTGGGGGATTTCGAGGGCGATGATTTCGGGGGTATCGTAGGGGTGATTGGAGTGGAGGAAGGATTCGAGGTGTGGGTAGGCGATGCGGGTGGTTTTGATGAGGGTGAGGGTTTCGTTGTCGGACTGGATGGTATTGTTCCAGGCGTAGATGGATTCGATGGTGGGGATGATATTGACGCAGGCGGCGAGTTGCTTCTCGACGAGAAGTGTGCCAATTTGACGCGCCACATCGGGATTGGGGAAAGTGGAGAGGACGAGGAGGGGTTGGGGAGAATCCATGGTGTGGGCAGTATAGAGAAGAATTGGGAGACGGGTGAAGACGGGATTTGTTGAGAAGCTGATTGAGCGGGTGGACCGGTTGGAGCCTGAGGAGGTGCAGGCGAGCCTGGTGCGTTTGTTGCGGGAGAAGGGGTTCTTGGAGCGGGTGTTTGATGCGTTGCAGGAGGGGGTGATTGTTTTGGATCGGGCGGGGCGGATTGCGTATCTCAACGGGGCGGCGTGCCGGTTGTTTGGATTGGAGGCGAAGGAGAGTGTGGGGATGGAGATTGATGCGCGGTTGAAGGGATTGAATTGGGAGTCGTTGGCGCGGGCGGGGAAGGTGGTCAGCCGGGACTTGGAGGTGTTTTATCCGGAGAACCGGTATTTGAATTTTTACGTGGCGCCGATCGAGGAGGGGGAGGGTTCCGAAGGGCAGATGTTAGGGCATGTGATGATCGTTCGGGATATCACGAAGGATCGCCGGGTGGAGGAGGAGAAGATTGAATCGGAGCGGTTATCGGCTTTGACGATGTTGGCGGCGGGGGTGGCGCATGAGTTGGGGAATCCGTTAAATTCGCTGACGATTCATTTGCAATTGATGGAGCGGAAACTGGCGAAGGTACCGGAGGAGGCGCGGGAGTCGTTGGAGGAGTTGGTGGGGATTTCGCGGGACGAGATCAAGCGATTGGACTTCACGATTTCGCAATTCCTGGGGGCGATCCGGCCGACGCAGCCGCAGTTGGAATTGACGGATGTGAATCAGCTGGTGGAAGAATCGGTGCGTTTTTTGGAAGTAGAGATGGCGGACCGCAAGATCGCGATTGATTTGGATTTGGGGGCGGGGTTGCCGTTGTTGCCGATGGACCGGGATCAGTTCAAGCAGGCGATTTATAATTTGGTGAAGAACGGGGCGGAAGCGATCGGTGACAGCGGGACGATCCGGGTGGCGACGGCGGCGACGGAATACAACGTGATCATCCGGGTGGAAGATGACGGGGCGGGGATCAGTGCGGAGGACATGGGGAGTTTGGGGCAGCCGTATTTCACGACGAAGCAGCGGGGGACGGGATTAGGGTTATTGATTGTGCGTCGGATTGTGCGCGAGCACGGTGGGGAGATGGAGTTTGAGAGTGAGGAGGGGAAGGGGACGCGGGTGACCTTGTTTTTGCCGACGGTGGAGAAGCGGGTGCGGTTTTTGGAGTCGGGCGATTTGACGGCGGAAGAGGAGGCGGTGGTGGAGCTTCAGGAGGGTGAGGCGAAGGGGCGGACGAAGCGGGCGGTGGGGCGTGTCGTGGGTGATGAATCTGGTGAAGTGGAGGAGGAAGAGAGCGAATGATAGAAGAGCCGGTGGTCTTGATCGTGGACGATGAGAAGCATACCCGGGACGGGTTGCGGATGTCGTTGGAGGATGAGTTTGACGTTTACGTGGCGGCGAATATCGGGGAGGCGATGGAGGTATTGAAGGCGGAAGCGGTGGACGTGATGGTGACGGATTTGCGATTGGGGAGCGAAGACGGGATGGATTTGGTGGAGCAGGCGTTGGCGCTGCCGGCGGCGCCGATTTGCATCATGATGACGGCGTATGGATCGGTGGATACGGCGGTGGAGGCGATGAAGCGCGGGGCTTATCACTTTGTGACGAAGCCTTTGAACATTGATGAGTTGGAGATATTGATCAAGCGGGCGTTGCGAAGCCGGGAGGTGGAGGATGAGAACCGGTCGTTGAAGAAGCAGGTGGAGAAGCAGTATGCGGCGTCGAATATTTTGGGGCGTTCGGGTGCGATCGAGCATGTGTTAGAGACGGTGGAGCAGGTGGCGCCGACGAAGACCACGGTTTTGATCGAGGGGGAGAGCGGGACGGGGAAAGAATTGGTGGCGCATGCGATCCATAACTTGAGCGGGCGACCGAAATCGAAGTTGGTGATCGTGCATTGTGCGGCTTTGAGTGCGCAGTTGTTGGAGAGCGAATTGTTCGGGCATGAGCGTGGGGCGTTCACGGGGGCGACGGAGAAGCGGATCGGGCGATTTGAGCAGGCGAACGGGGGGACCTTATTTTTGGATGAGATTGGGGAGATTGATATGGGGACGCAGGTGAAGTTGTTGCGGGCATTAGGGGAGCGGACGATTGAGCGAGTGGGCGGGAACGAATCAGTCTCGGTGGATGTGCGGGTGGTGGCAGCGACGAACAAGAATTTGGAGGACCTGGTGGCGGCGGGGGAGTTTCGTGAGGATTTATATTATCGTTTGAACGTCGTGAAAGTGGTGATGCCGCCGTTGCGCGAGCGGCGTGAGGACATTGTTTTATTGGCGCAGGCGTTTTTGAAGGAGTTTGCCGAGGAGAACGGGAAGCCATTTCGGGAATTGAGTGCGGAGGCGATGCAGGCCTTGGTGCGCTATGATTGGCCGGGAAACGTGCGGGAGTTGCGGACGGCGATTGAGCACGGGGTGGTGATGAGCAAGGGGCCGAAGATTACGTTGCGACATTTGCCGGAGGCGGTGCGGACGGGCGAGGGGAGCGGGGGCTTGCGGGCGAGTGGCGGGGGGCGGTCTGCAGGGGGGAGCAGTTTGAATTTGGAGTCTGCGGAGCAGGATATAATTGAGCGGGCGTTGGAGCGGACTTCGGGGAACCGGACGGAGGCGGCGAAACTGCTAGGGATCAGCCGTCGGACGCTGCAGCGAAAATTGAAGGCTTTTCAGGAGGAGAATTCCGACTAGGATACCCCCCGACGCGGGAAACTTCGCGCACGAGACGTATGCCAGACGAGGAGGTAGTAGACAAACCCCGGAAGGAGCTGAATGCGGCGGTGATTATTCGCCGATCGCTGTATTTGATCATGATGATCTGGCTACTGTGGTTTTACCTGGGCTTGGATTTTCGTGGGTTGAACACGCCACAGGGGATCGATCAGGCGCAGGTGGCGCGGGAGATCGCGCGGGGGAACGGGTTTGAGACGAAGATGGTGCGGCCCTTAGCGTTGTATCAGTTGAATCATTCGAAGGAGTCGGAGGAGGAGTGGGTTTCGATGGCGGGGTTGCAGGACACCTATAATGCGCCGCTGAATCCGTTGGTGAATTCGTGGGCATTGCGAATGGTGAAGGGGAGCTGGGAGTATGATCCTGAGAAGCCCTTGTATTTTCCTGATGTGGTAATCGCCGGGGTATCGGTGTTTTTGTTCATGGCTTCGGTGGGGGTTTCTTATCTTTTGGTATCCCGTATTTTTGACACGCGGATTGCGGCGGTGACGGTGGCGTTGATGTTGTTGTGTGAGTTGTTGTGGAACTTTGCGCAGAGCGGGTTGCCGCAGATGCTGATGTTGTTTCTATTCACGTTTTCGTTGTATTTTTTATACAAGGCGACGGAGAACGCGGAGGCGAAGAAGTCGCCCTATCTGTGGATTGCGTTGTGCGGGGGATTTATGGGTTTGTTGGCGTTGTCGCACTGGCTGACGGTTTGGTTGTTCATGGGGATGTTTATTTTTGTGGCGATCTTTTTCAAGCCGCGCGGGGTTACGGCGTTTTTGTTGTTGGCGGTATTTTTGGTGATCGTGGCGCCGTGGCTGATTCGCAACGTGACGGTTTCGGGGACGCCCGTGGGATCGTCGGTGTATGCGATATACAATGGGTTGGCGGCGGCGGGAGAAGATTTTGCGATGCGGAATTATGATCCGGACACCAATCCGTTGTCGTTGGAGGGGATGCGGATGCGATTGATTATTACTTCGCTGGCGCAGGTGGTGACGATATACGCGAGTCTGGGTGCGATTGCGGCGGCGCCGTTGTTCTTTTTGGCTTTGTTACATCCTTTCCGACGGGCGGAGATCGCGTTATTTCGTTGGGGAATATTGTTTATGTGGGTGATGGCGGTGGTGGGGATGGCGTTATTTGCGAGGCCGGAGGAGGAAGTGGACTTCAATCAGCTCCACATCCTGTTTATTCCGTTGATGACGGCATACGGGTTGGCATTTTTATCGGTGATATGGACGAGGATGGGATTGCCGACGCAGTATCAATTGGTGCGTAACGGGCATTTCATCATCGTGTTGGCGATCAGTGCGGCGCCGTTGCTTTTGAAGATGCCGGGGGACACGTTGTTTAACTTGCGGGTGAAGGGGATGTCGTCGTGGCCGCCGTATATTCCGAGTTATATTGCGAAGTTGGGTGATTGGACGGAGGAGAATGAAGTGACCGTTGCGGACATGCCCTGGGCGGTGGCGTGGTATGCGGACAGGGTATCTTTGTGGCTTCCGGCGACGCGGGAGCAGTATGATGAGTTGGCGCGCTATGGCGCTCGTCGAGACACCCCATTCGCCGGCATTTATTTTACTCCGATATCGATCGACCAGCCTTTATCGACGGGGATTATGACGGGTGAGTATGACGCGTGGTCGGACATGATTTTGTATGGGAGGATGAGGATGTTGGGTGTGCCCATGCAGACGACTGATTTTCCGTTTCCGGTGGGAGTGCCGATGCCGGTCAAAGGCCAGACCTATTTATTTACGGACAGTGCGTCGCGGATACGCTTTGATTGAGGGGAAAAGGAGCCGTGGGAGCGGTGCTGAGGACGTGGATTCAACGGACGGGGCGGTAAGTTGTCGAATAAAATGGTTTTCGGAGTATTGATGGACGTTTAAGTAGTTGGGGCGAAAGTTTACGCGAAGCGAAGAAGCGAAGAAGCGATGGCAGCGAAGAAGAAGACAGTGGAAGCAGGGGACGGTCGGGATTTTGAGGAGGCGATGGAGGCGCTTGAAGAGATTGTCGAGGCGATGGAGTCTGATCGGATGCCATTGGCGGAGTTATTGACGAAGTATGACGAGGGGACGCAGTTGTTGAAGTTGTGTCAGACGCGGATTGATGAGGCGCAGGCGAAGATTGAAATAATCGCGCGGAAGGCGGACGGTGAGGAAGTCGAGTTGTCTGAATTTGATGCGAGCGGGGTGAGTGAGGAAGGATCGGGCGGGAGTGGAGTGGGGAAGCGGAAGGCGAAGCAATCGAGCAAAGTGGAAGGAGAAGAAATTGAGCTCCTCTGACGAAGTGGAAAAGGGTGAAGCGGGGGGTGAGGCGGTGTTACCGGCGATAGCGGGACCGGATGATTTGAAGCGTCTTTCGGAAGAGGACCTGGGGCAGTTGGCTGAGGAGATTCGTGGGGAATTGATTGAGGCGTTGTCGAAGACGGGGGGGCATCTGGGTCCGAACTTGGGGGTGGTGGAATTGACGATTGCGATGCACCGGGTGTTTGACACGCCGAAGGACAAGTTTGTGTTTGATGTGAGTCACCAGGGGTATGTGCACAAGATGTTGACGGGGCGATGGGACAAGATTGGGACGATTCGGCAGTATGAGGGGTTGAACGGGTTTTTGCTGCGGACGGAGAGTGAGCATGATTGTTATGGGGCGGGTCATGCGGGGACGGCGTTGTCGGCGGCGTTGGGGATGGCTGCGGCGCGGGATTTGAAAGGGGACGGACGAGCACGTGGTGTGTGTATCGGGAGACGCGGCGTTTACGTGTGGGCCGACGTTCGAGGCTTTGAACAACGTGGCGGAGTCGACGAAGAAATTGATCATTGTTTTGAACGACAATGAGTGGTCGATCGGGAAGAACGTGGGAGCGATATCCAAGTATTTCAATGCCTTGCAGACGCACAGCACGTATGCGCATTTGCATGACAAGGCGGCGGATTTCATTGAGCGGTTGATGGGGAAATCGGTGCGGAAGTTTGCGGGGAAGGTGGAAGAGAGCGCGAAGAATTTGTTATTGCCGAGCGTGTTGTTTGAGGAGTTTGGGCTGCGGTATTACGGGCCGATCGACGGGCATGACACTGCTTTGTTGATCAAGACTTTTGAATTCTTAAAGGAGCAGAACGAGCCGGCGATTTTGCATATTATTACGGAGAAGGGTCGGGGGTATCAGCCTGCCTTGGACAATCCGATGAAGTTTCACGGCTTGGGGCCGTATAAGACGGAGACGGGGGGAGACGCCGCCTTCGGGGGATGCGACGTATTCGCAGGTGTTTGCGGAGGCGGTTGCGAAGTTTGCGAAGGGGGATGACAAGATTGTGGCGATTACTGCGGCGATGCCGAACGGGACGGGATTGGTGAAGTTCCAGGAGGAAGTGCCGGAGCGCTACTTTGATGTGGGGATTGCGGAGGAGCATGCGGCGTTGTTTGCGTGTGGGTTGGCGACGCAGGGGGTGAAGCCGTTTTTGGCGATTTACTCGACGTTTTTTCAGCGTGCGTATGACATGGCGATTCATGACATCGGGATTCAAAATCTGCCGGTGCGTTTGTGCATGGACCGGGCGGGCTTGAGCGGGGACGACGGGCCGACGCACCATGGCTTGTTTGATATTGGCTATATGCGGCACGTGCCGAACTGGGTGTTCATGCAGCCGAAGGACGAGGAGGAGTTCGTGGATATGCTGTGGACGATGGCGCAGTATGACGAGGGGCCGATCGCGGTGCGGTATCCGCGCGGAGTGGGGACGGGGGCGAAGCCCAAGGCGGAGCCGGAGTTATTGGAGATCGGGAAGGCGGAGGTGGTGCAGGAGGGGACGGACGTGGCGTTATTTGGATTGGGATTTTTGTTTGAGATGGCGGTGGAAGCGAAGGAGAAGCTGGAGGCCTTGGGGTATTCGGTGGCGTTGGTGAATCCGCGCTTTATCAAGCCTTTGGATGGGGAGTGTCTTGAGCGGATGGCGAAGGCGTGCCCGGTGTTTTGCACGTTTGAGGATCATAGTTTGCATAATGGGTATGGGGCGGCGGTGATTGAGTATTTGAATGACGCGAGTCAGCGGGAAGAGGATGCGGTGCGGCGGCCGGTGGTGGAGCGGATTGGGTGGCCGGATGAGTTTGTGGAGCACGGGAAGGTGTCGATTCTGCGCGAGAAGCATGGGCTGACGGCGGACGCGGCGGTGGAGAAGGTGTTGCGGCACTTGCCGAAGGGGAAGAAGAAGCTGGCGAAGGCGAAGAAGGCGGCGGCGGTGGAAGTGGGGTGAGGGCGCGCCGGGCGCTAGTTTTTTGATTGGATAGAAGGAAGCAGGGCGGGGTCGTTTTGGACGGCGTCTTTGAAGGAGGGGTATCGGGGGGACCAACCGAGGGCGTGGAGTTTGGTGTTGGCGATTTTTTTGTGGGTCCAGGCGCGTTTGCGGGTAGTGTCGGCGGGGGCGACGGGGGGAAGCGGTGTCTCGAGGTGTTCGGCGAGGAACTCGTAGCAGGCGCGTTGGGTTAGGGGGGTGTCGTCGGTGACGTTGTAGATTTGGCCGCCGGCTTCGGGGGTGTCGAGGAGGAGGGTGAGGGCGGAGACGATGTCGTCGCGGTGGATTTGGTTGAGGTATCGGGTGGGGTGAGTGTCGTCTTCTTCGATGGTGGCGGTGCCTTCGAGGAATTTTTTGAGGTGGACGGAGCGTTCGGGGCCGTAGATACCGGCGAGGCGGGCGACGGTCCCGTTCTTTGAGAGGATGAGGTCCTCGGTTTGGCGAAGGATGCAGGAGGTTTCGCGATCTGGTTCGGCCGGGGATTCTTCGGTGACGACGGAGCCGTCGGTTTGCGGGTATACGGAAGTGGAGGAGGTGAAGAGGATGGGGCTATTGGGGAAGAACTGGTGGAGGTGTTGGGTGGCCTCGAGGAAGACGGTGCGGTAGGCATCGGCGCCGCCGCGGCCGGAGCTGGCGCAGAGGACGATTTGGTCGGGGGCGTTGATTTTCGTGGCGAGGTGGGCGAGTTCCCAGCGGTTGGTGAGATCGCAGGGGAGGGCGGGGTAGTTGTTGGCGGCGTCGAGGAGGGCGGCGTGGGCAGGGGTTTTGGTGAGGCCGATGATTTGGTGACCGGTGTCGTGGAGGTGTTTGGCGAGGGGTTCGCCGAGGTATCCGAGGCCGATGATGAGGATGGATTGTTGTGGAGGCACGTGATTAGAGGTGGGGAGCTAGGAGCTGGAATCTTCGGGATCGGGAGGAGCTGGTGGGGACCAGTTGTCGTATTTCTCCGGGTCCTGGTAGAAGCGGACAAGGCCTTCGGTGACGGCGTGGGCGTATTCCTGGAAGATATTGGGATCTTCTTCGGCGGCGTTTTGGATGCGTTTGTAGACGCCGCGGTCGTTCATGACGTAGGGTTCGAGGAAGATGACGGGGCATTGGTAGGTGCGGGTGGCGAGGAGGTTTCGACTGAAGACGGCGGGGTGTTCATTGACGCGGCGGGCGAAGGTGCCGTCGTAGGCGAAGCGGGGCATGCCGGTGATATCGTCGAAGGCCTCGGCGACGGCGGTGCAGAGAGGGATTTCCTCGTTGTGGATCCCTTGGACGAGGCGGAGGAGCATTTCGAAGCGTTGGTCGTCTGCGCTGATTTCGCCGAGGCTGTAGGTGCCGTTGCAGAGGATGTGGTAGTGATTTCTGTTACGGAGCGTGGGGCGTGCGGGGTTGCCCCAGCTTTCCGCGTTCATGTGGAGGCAGATGATGAGGTCGGGTTTGATGACGTTGTTGACGAAGCGGGCGCGATCGCGAATTTCCTGGGAGCGGTAGAACATCTTTTCGCTTTGCCATTGGACGGTGAGTTGGGGGCCGCCGGGGAGTTTTTCTGTGGCGTTGGCGTAGGAGGCGGGCGGGGGGTCGAAGCCGGCTTTGACGAGGGCCTGGGTGGCGAGGTCTTCGAAGTCTTCGGGGCGGGTGGCGGTGACCGGTTCGAGGGCGGTGCGGACGAGGCTGACTTGGGCGCCCTTGTTTTCGAGATCGGTTTTGAGGAGTTTGGCGACCTTGAGGGTCATCGTGCCTTCTTCGACGGGCGGGTCGTCACCGATTTGATACCAGCGTTCTTCCATCTTGGCCCATTGGCCGCCGATGTGACCGGGGTCGATGGCGATGTGGATACCGGCGAGAGGTTTGTCGGGGGTGGTCTTTTTCGTGAGGACCTTGGTGGGGGTCCAGAAGGGGGTGGGTTGGGAGCGGAGGTATCGGCGGCGGGCGGCGGCTTCCTTTTCGTCTTCGGCGAATTCGAAGCGGTAAGGAGGGAAGTCGTCGCGCTTGGTGGAGCGGGTGATCAGGGCGTAATTGGGGCGGATCTTGATGGTGGACTTGTAGGCGGGGCCGTTGCTGTAGATATTTTCCAGGGCGTCGACGAATTGCTCCCGGGTGATGGAGCGCTGGAAGGGGTCGAGTTTTTGCCATTCCGGGGGATCGGCGAGGAGGCTGAGGTTGAAGTTATTAGGGTCGGGTGGGCGATGGCAGGCGGTGATCCAGAGGAGGGTTGAGAGTGTGAGAAGCGTAGCGAACGTGCGGCAGGCGGGGGCGAGATCGGTGACAAAAGGAGTTGTCATTTTGGATGAAGACCGCATTTTCTGAATCTTGGCACTCTCTATTATAGTGACTAGAGAGCGGAAATGAACCTGCGCAAGCTGTGAGCGACGAAGCGGACACGATACGACTTTTGTTTTTGGGGGACATCGTGGGTGAGCCGGGGCGTCGTGCCGTGATCAATTCGTTGTCGAGGATCAAGGAGGAGCGTGGGATTGATTTTATTATTGTGAACGGAGAGAACGCGGCGGG
>JBCCIR010000157.1:0-11998 GCA_039028175.1 Verrucomicrobiota bacterium | reverse complement strand
GTCGCGTCCTTCATCATCCTGAAGATCGTCAGCATCGTCACCGGCGGCCTCCGTGTCTCCGAACAGGAAGAAAATCAAGGACTCGACCTCACCAACCACGGCGAATCCGGATACAATTCCTAGGTTTCCCCGGGACGCAAAAACTCTTAACAACCAAAGCCCGGCCCCGCCCCGCGCGTGGCCGGGCTTTTCTTTTCCCCCAAGACCCTACATCATCCGCCCATGATCTTCGTGATCGCCAAAAGCCTCGAAGAAGCCCCCGCCCTCGCCACCTGGGCCACCCTCTTCGCCCGCACCCACACCCCCCATAACCCCGCCGTCCACGTCCTCCACCTCCCCGCCGTCCCCCAAACCAACCCCGATCAACAACCCGGCCTCCTCAAATCCCTCCAATCCACCCTCGGCGACCTCCTCGCCGATGTCGAACTCACCGCCGAATCCCGCGACGAAAATAACCGCATCAAGGCCGCCCTGAGACAAGTCGCCCATTCCAAACCAGAACTCCTCATCATCTCACGGCCCCAATCCAAAAAAGGCCGCCGCTCCGATCACCTCCTCGCCCAACGACTCTTCCAGTTCGCCCCCTGCCACACGATGCTCGTCCGCCTCGGCGAATCACCACCCCCCACCCACCCCCATCTCCTCGTCCCCACCGCCGGAGGTCCCCACTCCCAGGTCGCCCTCCAGCTGGCCGCCCGCGTCGCCGATGACGATCGCGGCGATGCCACACCGTTCTATGTCGAACCCAACGTCGGCGAAGTCTCGGAAGACGTCGGTCGCCGCCTCCTCGACGGCGTCCTGAAACGGGCCGGCATCAAGCTCGGCGACGCCGCAAATATCCATCCGAAAATCGTCGTCGCCGATACCGTCCACGAAGGCGTAAAACAACTCGTCGATACCCACGCCTTCGACCTCGTCCTCATCGGCGCCGCCCCCCAAGGCGTCATCCAGAAACGCATCTTCGGCTCCGTCCCCGAACGACTCTTCAAAGGCCCCCATTCCATGGACGTCGCCGTCCTCCGCCGCGCCCTCCCCGTCAAACAGCGCGTCCGCGAATACATCGAACGCTTCCTCCACCTCCGCGTGCCCCAACTCAAACGCGACGACCGCGTCGCCCTCTTCGAAGAACTCCAAAACAAGTCCCGCTGGAGCTTCGACTTCATGACGCTCATGCTCCTCTCCACCGCGATCGCGTCCTTCGGCCTCCTCCAAAACAGCACCGCGGTCGTCATCGGCGCCATGCTCGTGGCCCCGCTCATGACCCCCCTCCTCGGCGCCGGTCTCGCCCTCGTCCAGGGAAACATCCCCATGATCCGGCAATGCCTCCGCTCCATTGTCTACGGCTTCGTCGGCGCCGTGACCGTCGGCCTCGTCGCCGGCCTCATCGTCCCCGTTTACCAACTCACCCCGGAACTCCTCGCCCGCGGCGCCCCCTCGCTCCTCGACATGGCCGTCGCTTTCCTCTCCGGCATCGCCGCCGCCTATTGCATGGCCCGCCCCAGCCTCATGTCCGCCCTCGCCGGAGTCGCCATCGCCGCGGCCCTCGTCCCCCCTCTCGCCACCACCGGCATCTCCCTCGCCCTCGGTAATATCGACAACACCGAAGGCGCCGCCCTCCTCTTCGCCACCAACGTGGTCGCGATCATCCTCGGCGCCGCCCTCTCCTTCTTCGCCGTCGGCATCCGCGCCGCCACACAACAAAGCCGCGGCACGCTCTGGGCCCGACGTATCACGATGGGACTCGTCCTCACCTGCGCCATCCTCGTCGTCCCCCTCGGCTCCGTCCTCCTCTCCCAAGTCGTCAAAAATAAACAATCACCCCGCGTCCCCCAAGACGCCACCGCCGCCATCGAAACCGCCCTCAAAAAACACAACCCCGCCATTCAACTCACCAATATCCACTTCACCCGCTCCCCCAATTCCCCCGCCTACCTCGATATCCACCTCGATTCCCCCAATATCCCCAAACCCGAACTCGCCAACAATCTCCGCACCGTCGCCCTCCCCTTCTTGAAACATCCCGCAGATAATCTAAAAGTACGCCTCCACACCACCCTCCTCACCGAATCCCAAAGCAACTGAGCAACTGCGCAACTGCGCAACTGCGTAACCAAAAAATTCAATGTCCGAACACACCGCCACCCTCACCTGGAATCGCAATACCGACGCCGATTTTACCTACCAAACCTACACCCGCGACCACGATTGGACCTTCGAAAACAACGCCACCCTCCGCGTCTCCGCCGCCAAGGAATTCCTCGGTAACCCCGATTGCGTCGACCCCGAAGCCGCCTTCGTCGCCTCCCTCGCCTCCTGCCACATGCTCACCTTCCTCGCCATCGCCTGCAAAAAACGCTTCACCGTCGAATCCTACACCGACCGCGCCATCGGCCACCTCGAACCCGGTCCCAACGGAAAACTCGCCATCACCCGCATCACCCTCCACCCCAAAATCGAGTTCTCCGGCGAAAAGCAACCCACCTCCGAACAACTCGCCCAACTCCACGAAGTCGCCCACCAGGAATGCTTCCTAGCCAACTCCGTCACCACAAAAATTACCGTGGAGTGAAAATCCAATCTGCTCCTAAATTCCTAATTCCTAATTGTTAACTTTCCCCACGAACGCCCGAACCCTCCCCTCATCCACCGCCCCCACCGTCACCCCCCCCTCCTTCACCGAAGTCCCCACAATCACCCCGTCCGCATACTCCAACAACCCCGCCACGTTCCCTTCATCCACCCCGCTCCCCACCAATATCGTCGCCTCCGGACACGCCGCCCGCACCCGCTCCAAATCCCCCATCAACACCGCCTCCCCCGTCGCCGCCCCCGACACAATCAACCCGTCCGCCTTCCCCCGCCCCAAGGTCTCCTCCGCCGCCCGCTCAATCGTGGTCGCCACCGCCGGCGCCGCATGCTTCACCATCACATCCGCCAATAGCTTCACCTCCGGACACCACTGGTCCCGCCGACGCACGGTCTCAAACGCATTCCCCTCAATCAACCCTTGATCCGTCACCATGGCCCCCGTATGCACGTTCACCCGGATAAACGATCCCCCACACGCCGCACACAATGCCAAAGCCGCCAGCGCATCGTTCCGCAGCACATTAAACCCAAACGGAATCCCCAACTCCCGTCCCACTCGGCGTCCCACCACCGCCATCGCCGCCACCGTCTCCGGTCCCACACGCCCCGCCGTAAACGGCGCATCCCCAAAGTTCTCAATCACCACCGCGTCACACCCGCCCGCCTCATACGCCCGCGCATCCGCCAAAGCCGCATCCACCACCTCCCCCATCTCTCCGCCCCAACCCGGTGCCCCCGGCAAAGCCGCCAAGTGCACCACCCCAATGACCCGCATGCCACCCGCCCCGCTCATCCCCATCAATCGCGCTACTCGCCCCCCTCGCTCGTCCCCTCCCCCGCCCCGTCCTCACCCTCGGCTTTCTTCTCCGCCGCCGATGCCGGCGCCCGGCCCAAGGCCCGAAACGATCGCAAGACTGACATCGATTTCTGCAAAATTGGAATCTTCACCTCGGACTCCGCTCCCAGCGGACTGTGCATCATCATCACCATCCGCATCTCCATGTCCGTCGCCCGCGGCACCCCCAGCTCCTTGTCATACGCCACCGTCCCCGTCACGCGCGAATCGGATAAAACCTCGTCCGCGCGCCCTTCCGCCCGCGCATCATCGCGCGTGGCCTCCGCCTCGTCCGTCATAACCTCACCCGCAATCATCCCATTGAAATCAATAATCGCGCAATTCACCCCCTCCACCGAACCGTCCTTCCGATACAAAAACCGCAAATCCAATCCCACATCCCCCACGCCCGGCATCGCCAAATCCATCACGTGCTGCCACGACTCCCCCAAGGTCACCTTCCGTGTCCCCAATTGCGCTCCCAAGGTCGATCGCACCATCGCCCTAAGCTCGTTCACGCCTAACGATTGCCCAAACGGCGACGACGATCCGTCATCCGTCAACAAGTCTCCGCCTTCCACACGCACAAACTCGTCGTTCGCATCGTATATCAATTGAATCTCCTTACCCACCATCGCACTCAAATTGCCGCCAAACCCCGAGTCGTCCTGATCCGGCCTCCGCGAATCATAACTCATGTTCATCATCGGCGACTTCAACTCCAGCGTCGCAAAATCAAAAACCAAACTCACCACCTTGCTCTCCCCGTCCGCCCCCTGGCGCACGGTCATCGTCACTTGCTGCTCCGTCCGAACGGTCTGCTCACCAGACGCCCCACCCACCGGTAACCCCATCTTCACATCGCTCTCCGAGTAAGTCACATACTCCGATCCCACCCGCAACTTCGGACTCAACACCGCCGTCTGCCCCTCCACTTTCTCCCACGCCCCAAACAACAACACCATCATCAACCCCGAAAAAATCCGTCCCGCCCATGTCCCCGATTGTCCCAGCTTCATCTGATTCTCGTCGTATTCCCAATCCTTCGTCGCCCGCCAACCAACCACACCGCCCCCTCTTTGGCAACCTGGTCACTCACTGACCACCCCAGGTCACTCACTGACCCCTTTTCTCCCCGATTCCTCTCCCTCGCCACCACTCAATTCCACCGCAACTCCCTGATAATCATAATTTTAAAGAAAACATCCCCACTTGGCACGCGAATCGCTTTATAAAGAAGGCGGACCATCCCGGTCCAAGCGCTTTTCCAGGCGATTCAACACTCCAAATCCAACCGAAAATACGACCAATGAAGAAAATCGAAGCCATTATCAAACCGTTCAAACTCGAAGACGTGAAGGAAGCCCTCTCCGGCGTCGGCGTGCAAGGCATGACCGTCACCGAGGTAAAAGGCTTCGGTCGCCAAAAAGGCCACACGGAGATCTACCGCGGTAGCGAATACACCGTGGACTTCCTCCCTAAAGTCAAAATCGAGATCGTCGTCGATGACGACCGCGCCGGTGACGTCGCCGACGCCATCGTCAGCACCGCCAACACCGGCAAGATCGGCGACGGTAAAGTGTTCATCAGCGCCGTCGAAGAAGCGATCCGCATCCGGACCGGAGAAAAAGGCGCCGAAGCCGTCTCCGCCGAATCCGTCGCCTAACAGTTCTCCCCGAGTTCAACTGGTATCAAAAAAGGGCCGCCCAAAAAAGGCGGCCCTTTTTCTATCCGAACGATCAATTCTCGCCCGCCGTCCCAGAAATCGAAGGTGCGGCGCGGCGTCCCCGTCGCGCCTCCGCAGCCAAGCCTAAAGGACGTAGCGAAGACCAACCCTTCCTAGCTCCCAAGAACCAAGCCCCCCGCCCAACCACCGGTCCCGGAGGGACCAAAGAAAGTAACCGGTGGTGAAACCACCGGCTATCCAAACTTAGAGAGCCATGCGCCCCGGAGGGGTGCCAGAACCGTCCGCCCTTCCCTCACGTCACCTCGTCCCCACCCCCCTGCGTACCTGTGTACCGGCGAAACTGCGCAACTTCCCCATCCCAAAACAATTGCTTAACACCCCTTAACCATCCATAATACCCCCGTGACCCCGCGAACCTCACGGACCCTCGCCTTCCTCGTCCTGACCGCTCTCGCGCTGGATATCGCCGCCGCCGGCCCCTTCAAATTCCTCAAACGCGACCGCAAATCCAAGCCCATCCCCTTCGCTCCCGAACCCCTCAAATCAGATACCCCCACCATCACCCGCGTCCAAATCTACCTCGATTCCCAACTCCTCGGCCCCGGGAAAATCGATGGCGGCCTCGGCGAGTTCACCCGTAAAGCCGTCACCCTCTACAACGTCCAACGCGGTATCACCCCGCCCCGCGACAACTGGGGCCCCATCCTCGCCCACTCCGCCGACGCCGTGCCCTACCCCTTCGCCCCATACGTCATCGAATCCCGCAACTTCGACTTCATCGACCCCAGCCTCCCCGTCGATTACCCCTCCCAGGCCGAACGAAAATTCCTCCCCTACCGGCGCCTCTCCGAACTCCTCTCGGAACGCTTCCACACCGACGAAAAATTCCTCCAGAAAATCAATCCCAACGTCACCTTCCATAAACTCAAACCCGGCGACGTCGTCACCGTCCCCAACGTCGCCACCCCCTTCCAAATCGAGAACGTCCCCAAACACGAAAAATACCAGGAAGACCCTCTCCTCAGCTCCCGCCAGGTCGTCGTCGATACCGATACCCGCATCGTCACCATCGTCGATACCACCACCGGCACTATCGTCGCCGCATTCCCCATTACCCCCGGTAAAGACGAGTTCATCCATCGCGGCAATTGGACCCTCAAAAATATGGTCACCACCCCCGAGTTCCGATACGACAAATCCATGCTCGACGAAGGCGTCCGCTCCGACGACTTCCTCCAAATCCCCCCCGGTCCCAATTCTCCTGTCGGCATCATCTGGTGCGGCACTTCCAAATCCGGCATCGGCATCCACGGCACCGCCAGCCCCCACACCATCGGCCGCTCCACCTCCGCCGGCTGCATCCGCCTCGCCAACTGGGACGCCATCCGCCTCCCCAATCTCCTCCGCCCCGGCGCCGCCATCACCATCCGGTGACACTGCCTCTCCCTCGGTAGGTAGGGCGACTTATCCTTAAGGAGCCGCGAAAAAACCCGGACTCGCTCCGATACCTCACATCCCCCACCATACCAAACCACCCGGCTCAGCCAATATCCCCCACTTACCCCCCGCATTCCTTCAGGTCTGCAAACTACTTCCCCATTGACCCCTCTCGCCTCGCTCCCCTACACTCCCCCCTTCTTCAACTTATTCACAAATAACCATCTCAACACCTAATCCTATGAGCAAATTTATCCCTATGGTCACTTCCGGCATCGCCGGTCCTCTCGGCGTTCTTCACCTCCCCCGTCTCTGGCTCAAAACATCACTCGATGCCGCCGGTAAACTCCACGACGATTACCCCGCGGTCGGAGCCGGCTTCGACCAAATGGTCCTCGACGGCCTCGGTCTCGATAAAGACGAATTCCTCGCCTTTATCCGCGACTCGAAACCCACCTACGTCGAACTCGAAGCCTGGATCCTCGATAAAAAAGGCGGCAGCCTCGATGCCGCTGCCGTCAAGGAACTCAACGATGCCATCACCGGCTACAACCACGACGACGACACCCGCGGCGCCATCCTCGGGGCCGCCGGCCGCGCCGACGACGGCTCCGTCCTCGACGCCATCGGCCTCAACAACCTCGAAGACTGGAACGATTTCCACTCCGCCGAAATAAAAGGCTAAACCCCGGACTCAAAAAACCCCCAACACAAAGGGACGTTCGCCCCGCGCGATCGTCCCTTTTTTTCTGCACACCCTCCACCAGCCGGCCCACACGCCGCCCAGAGCAAGAAACCTTTCGGCACTCAAAGGGTTCTACCAAGGTATGATCCACTCACTCCGACACCTGTGCGCACCCCTTTCGGCTTTGCTTGCCTTCTCCTCGATCAACCTAACGTCATCGCTGGCCCAGCAATCCCAATCACCCGATCAGCGCCTCGCCAACATCCTGGAGAGATTCCCGGATAGCGATGCCAACCAAGACGGGAATCTTACTCAGGCGGAGGCCGCCGCGTTCTTTCGGGATCGCCGGGAGAAAATGGAACCCAAGAAAACACCAAGAAAATCCCGTCCCGATCCGACCCATGCCGATGTCTCCTACGGCGAGCACGAAAAACAAGCCTTCGACCTGTGGCTCGTTCCCGATGCCTCCGAATCCACGCCGCTCGTGCTTTTCATCCACGGAGGCGGATTCAGAAGTGGTGACAAATCCGCGATACCCCCCTCAGTAATCGAGAATTATCTGGAGGCAGGGATCGCTTTCGCCGCCATGAATTACCGCCTATCAGACTTGGGTCCATACCCCATGATGATGGAAGACTGCGCCCGCGGCCTGCAGACAATCCGTCATCATGCCGCTGAATGGAATCTCGACCCCGAAAAAATTGCCGCTTACGGCGGCTCGGCAGGGGCCGGCATCTCCCTATGGCTGGGCTTTCATGATGATCTCGCGGATCCCGAAAGCGAAGACCCCATTTCACGCGAATCAACACGACTGGTCGCAGTCGGAACCATGAATGGGCAATCAACCTATGATATCAACGATTTCCGAGAGTGGTTTGGTCTCCCAGAACTACAACCCGGCCCCGCCCTGCCTGCGTTCTACGCCGTTACATCGGACGCCGATTGGGAAAGCGATCGCGTAAAGGACCTGATGATCGACGCCTCAAGTATCAATCACCTTACGAAAGACGATGTGCCCGTCTACATGATCTATAGTCGGCCAAACACAGACATCACTCTCGAAACAAGCTCAAGCGAATGGGTTCACCACGTTAAACTTGGCCTTAAACTCCAAAAGGAAATGGAGAAACTCGGCTTGGAATGCGTGGTCACCGGCCCTGATGTCACCCCAGAAAACGATCCCTACGGGAAACTCGAAGCCTTCCTGATCCAAAAGCTGACAGACTAGCGCCGGTTCCAATCGACGGACGACAAAGACGCCTCAAATCTCGTTCTTCTCGGCCCAGGCTTTCAAACGCTCCAATACCGTAAGCGCTGACCGACCAAACGCGGTAATCTCATACTGCACCGCAATGGGGCGGTCGCTCAAAACGGTCCGACTCACGAGCCCCATCCCCTCCATCTCCTTCAACCGCGCATTCACCATCTTGCGGCTCGCGCCCCCCAGTAACCGCGCCAGTTCATTGAATCGCAACGGGCCGTCCTGCAAATGCCACAGGATTGACCCCTTCCACTTCCCCCCAATGATCCGCATCCCCCGCTCAATCGGACAAGGCTCATCACACGGAGGTATCGCAATCCGGGGCGGCCGGACCATCTCTCGCTTCGTCGGCATCCCCTAGGTTACAAAAAGTCTACTGGTTGACAAATGTTACTTTAATGGGAAGGATCAACCGATGATCAATGCGTTCGCCGCCCCCATGGCACCTCACTCACTCCATCCCTTGAGATTCGAAATCATTCCCCCCGAATCTGATAAGGCCAGTATCACAATCGAATACTTCGAAATCCACAAGGCCCGCTCCCCATGTTCCGAAACCACACCGACGCATCCCATACATACGAACCATGCTATCAAATATTGAACACCTGAAAATTCGCGCCGTCGAGGTCCTCGACGAACGAATCGAACGTAAAATCACTCCCGTAGGCAATCCGCTGCCCGATGCAACGGTCACCACATTCGATGGTCGCCAGCTCCCCATTAAAGATTTCTACAAAGAGAAACCAATGCTTCTCGCCTTCATGCGCGCCTCGTGGTGCCCCTACTGCCGCGCGCAAATGGAGATGCTGAATGGAATGGCCGAATCATTCAAAGAGATCGGGTGCGAAATGGTCGCCATCAGCAGGGAAACCCCCGAAGAATCAACGTTCTCATCCGACCACATCACCCTCGTCACCGATGTCTCCAACGCATTCGGCAAGGAACTCGGGATGACCTACTACGCCACCAAGGAAATCACAAATATCTACAACGATCTCGGTATCGCAGAACCAGTCGAAGGCTATTTCGACACAAGCGAACTAAACGTCCCGGCAACCTATATCGTGGGCTCGGAAAACGGACGTATCCTCTATAAACATGCAAAACGGGACTACACCCAACGCGCCACAGGCTCCGAGATCATTCGCGAATTAACAAGAATCAACGCCAGCTAACCATCCCATGACTACAAAGCTCGATTCAGGCGGAATTTTGCCTCCTCTAACGCTTCCCCTTACTCAAGGGAACGAGATCACACTCGGTGAAACGCACACGCCGGGCGCCTGGCAGGTGGTAATCATCTACCGAGGCCTACACTGTCCCTTGTGCAACAAATACCTCGCACGATTGGAAGAACTTCGCGATGACTTCAGCAAAGCCAACGCCGAGATCATCGCCGTGTCAGGCGATCCTCTCGAAAAAGCCCAGGCAATGATCGCAAACAACGATCTCAAGTTCCCCGTCGCTTACGGCCTCACCATCGACCAAATGCGCGAGCTCGGACTCTACATCTCCGATCCCCGCAGCCCAGAAGAGACGGATCAACCCTTCGCCGAACCCGCCACCTTCGCCGTCAACACCGAAGGCCGCCTTCACCTCATCGAAATCTCAAATACCCCATTCAACCGCGCCGACCTCGCCGAACTGCTCGACACCGTCGAATGGGTCCAAGAAAATAGTTACCCCATCCGCGGCACTCACAAGTGACTCCGCGAGAACGCTCGGAAGACACCTTAACGCTTCCAATGAAGTCGCGAATCCAGCTCCCCGCCAAACATCCCCACTACTCCGGCGTCGCTTGATAAAACACCGCCTGCCACTCTCCATCAATTTTCGACCACACCGAGGTCACATAGGACACGTGATCCGTCACATCCACACCACGTCGACTGCCCGACCACGTATACTGGTAGCTCAAGATCACACACCCCTCGTTTACCCGAACCAGCTTCGCGTCGCTGATGCTGAACGACTCAATATCAGGCCGAAGCGCTAACACCTCCGGAAGAGACAAACGCCCCAGCTCAGGAAGCACGGCAAACACTTGCTTTGAAAGCATCTCCGCCACGGTCTCGTGATCTTTGTTCTTAAGCGCCTCGTATATGGTGTTCTCTTTAGCAACCAAGTTCCCAAGCAGTTCGTCGTCCTCAGCAACGGCAACGCCGCCGAAAAACGTGAAGGTCAGACTAATCACGGCAAATAATGGCTTTATCATGGGTCAACTCCTTGCGCTTTGAAAAATTTCGAAACCGAAAAATCGCGGCTCGTCACGTTCAACAAAACGTCAGGCCTCGAAGGAAAGCAAGCCTCTCGTCGCTCATCGTCGAGGAACTCTAAAGAGCGCTGATGCACCGCTCGAATCGTCCACACCATAATTGATCGCATCCATTCCAAAGAAGATCGACAACACCACGACACAACCGCTCACGGCGCCTTTCAATTCATGGCAAAAGGTTAAAGAGATGTCACTACCTGCAGATCGTGCACTCCGACCTCAGGGTTGATGGTTGATCACATCCACCTCATGGGCCTGTTTCTGCAGTTGCAGATCGAACCATTCATAAGGGTTAAGGAGATTCGATTTCGTGGAAGCCGATTACACTTACCTCCAAGCTATTCTCCCAAGCGCCCCACTTCACAGTGATGACTCTCGGCCCATCAGGGGTCATCACCTCAAAGGGCGAACTATGAAAATACTCACCGTGAAAGACCGCAGCTACTTGTCGTCCGCGCTCTAAAGGTCTGATAGTACAGTTTGCACCGTAAGCATTGATGATTCCGGGTCGCTGTTTGAGAATCTCGACGACGCGCTGCATTCGCCTGTCCTCCTGGAGGTCGGGATGGATGTGGAAAGCAAAGTAATATGCCGCACCAACGCTGATGATCGAGAAGATCAGCACGGCAATCAGAAAACGCTGGTGACGGCCTTTCAAAATTCTGTTCCGAAGGCCCGAGGCCTGCAATCCCCTACCGAGGGCGGACCTCCGATTGAGGTCTGGAGCTTCTATTGGCCTCGAACCTCGACTCCAATCCGCCAACAGCTTGGCCCGCGCCATCTTGTTCGCTTCTTGTCCTTTGCCAAGGACACGCATCCTTCTGATACGCATCCCTCATATTGTCCAACCAGACATCCCAATAAGACTTAACCTCGCATGAGGATGGGAGATACAAATGATCAATCTCTGTCGTGCCATCGTTCAGAGCACGCCTCAAGTCAGATTCAGGAATCCAAGCATAATACTCCCTTTCACGAGTAACCGGATTCGCTTCATCTGCTAAAGGATTCTGCATGACGCGCTGGGCAGGTACAAACGGAACCTCTACAAAAAACATACTGAAGCCATTCTTTGATAGCACAGGCTCCTGTCCGCGCAGCTGCTGCATTAACCACTCTCTACGAAAATATCCTCTTGTTTCTTCCTCCGTTTCTCTTGCAGCGGTTTCCATTACACTTTCGCCTTCCTCCGAATGGCCACCAAATGCGCTCCAGCCCCTGGTGCC
>JBCCIR010000156.1:0-12076 GCA_039028175.1 Verrucomicrobiota bacterium | reverse complement strand
GGGAGCCGGTGGTTTTGCGGGCTTTGAGGGCGCGGTCGAGGTTGAAGACGGAGTGGACGTCTTTGTCGAAGGCCCGCGAGAATTTTCTGAATTCGGCGAGGCTCAGGTCGGGGAAGTTTTTTCCGGACTCGAGGCAATGGGCGGTGAGTTTACCGACGATTTCGTGGGCTTTGCGGAAGGGGACGTTTTTGAGGACGAGGTAGTCGGCGATATCGGTGGCGAGGAGAAAGGGGTCGGAGGCGGCGTCGCGTGTGGCGGTGGTGTTGACTTTCATGCCTTTGATCATGCCGGTGAAGACGGCGAGGGCATTGGACACGGTGTCGATGGAATCGAAGAGGGGTTCTTTGTCTTCCTGGAGGTCGCGGTTGTAGGTCATGGGGAGACCTTTGAGGGTGGTGAGGAGGGCGACGAGGTTTCCGGTGAGGCGACCGGATTTGCCGCGGGTGAGTTCGGCGACGTCGGGATTTTTCTTCTGCGGCATGAGCGAGGAGCCGGTGGTGTGGGCGTCGCTGAGGGTGACGAAGTCGAATTCGCTGGAGCACCAGAGGATGATGTCTTCGCTGAGGCGGGAGAGGTGTGTGCCGACGAGGGCGAGGTCGAAGAGGAGCTCGGCGATGAAGTCGCGATCGGACACGGCGTCCATGCTGTTTTGTGAGATGTTGGGGAAGCCGAGTTTTTTCGCGATGAGGGCGCGATCGAGGGTAATGGTGGAGCCGGCGATGGCGCCGGAGCCGAGGGGCATGACGTTGATGCGTTTGAGGGAATCCTGGAGGCGGGCGTGATCGCGCTCGAGCATTTCGATGTAGGCGAGGAGGTGGTGGCCGAAGAGGACGGGTTGGGCGCGTTGGAGGTGGGTGTATCCGGGGAGGACGGCGGATTTGTATTTGGTGGCGGCGCCGAGGAGGGCTTTTTGGAGGGCGCGGAGGGATTTGGCGAGGTGGGTGACGGCGTCGCGGCAGTAGAGGCGGACGTCGAGGGCGACCTGATCGTTGCGGCTGCGGGCGGTGTGGAGTTTGGCGCCGGGGGCGCCGATTTTTTTGGTGAGGGCGGCCTCGATATTCATGTGGATATCTTCGAGGCCGGTTTGGAATTTGAATTTACCGCCGGCGATTTCTTTTTCGATGGTACGGAGGCCGGATTTGATTTTGGCGAGTTCGGCGGGGGAGAGGATGCCGGCTTTTTTGAGGGCCTCGGCGTGGGCGAGGGAGCCCTGGATATCGTAGGGGTAGAGGCGCCAGTCGTAGGAAATGGATTCGCCGTATTGCTGGACGAGGTCGGAGGTGGGTTGCTGGAAGCGGCCGTGCCACATGGAGTCGGTAAATTAGTCGATTGGTTAGTGGTTCTATCCTCGCTCACGCTCGCATCTACGAGGAGGCAGAGGATTTTTTGCCGAGGCGCATCTCGATGAGATTTTCGCAGACGCCGGTGGAGCGGAGTTTGTCGCAGCAGGCTTCGATGCGGAGGCTTTTCTTGGTGGGGCGGAAGCCGAGGCGGCGGGTGATGCAGTCTTCGAGCACGGCGACGTTTTCGTCTTCGAATTCGACGACTTTGCCGCAGTCGATGCAGATGAGGTGATTATGGTGGGGGTGATCGACGAAATTGGGATCGTAGTATTTTTGGTCGCG
Organism: Verrucomicrobiota bacterium; assembly: GCA_039028175.1. Taxonomy (GTDB): domain Bacteria; phylum Verrucomicrobiota; class Verrucomicrobiia; order Verrucomicrobiales; family DEV007; genus JBCDBW01. Next base: position 10,451 of record JBCCIR010000156.1, on the reverse strand, counting down.
GCCGAGGTCGATTTCGTGGAGGAGACCGGCATCGACGAGGAGGGTGATGGTGCGGTAGACGGTGGCGCGCGAGGTGGCGGGATCGATTTGGCGGGCGCGTTCCCAGAGTTCTTCGGCGGTGTAGTGTTCCGTGGTGCTGAAGGCGGCTTCGATGATGACCTCGCGTTGGGCGGTTTTGCGGAGGCCGCGTTTTTTGATGAAGTCGTCGACTTGTTCTTTGATAGCGGGTTCCATGGAAGCGGTGGAGTCTTGGGGACGGTACACGGATGGTGGCGGTGGGTAAAGCGCGCTTTGCGCGAATGGGGAATGATGAATGGAGAATGGTGAATTTCGGCGGAGGGTTTGGGTGGTAATTTTAGGGAAGGGATGTTAGGTGGGTGGGATGAAGCGGCGGGATGGATCGCAGACGTGGGTGTTGTTGGGGATGTTGGTGTGTTCGGCGGTGTTGGTGTTGATTGTGATTTTTCAGGGGACGCCCGAGCCGATGGAGGTGGAGGACGAGCCGCGGGAGCGTCGGGTGTCGATGTTATTGGCGAAGGGGACGGTGGGGGAGGAGCCGAGTTTATTGGACACGTCGTTTGTCTTGATGCGGCCGGTGGATTTGGTGCAGATGCCGATGGCGACGCGTTTTGATTTTCCGTTGGGATCGGAGCATGGGGCGTTGACGTATGATGCGCAGACCTTTGGGCAGAACGGGCATTTGGGGGATGATTTGAATGGGATCGGGGGGGCGGATTCGGATTTGGGGGATTATGTTTTTGCGTCGGGAGAGGGGCGGGTTCTGTATGCGGGATGGGCGAGTGACGGGTGGGGGAACCTGGTGATGTTGGGGCATCGGTTGGCGGATGGCCGGGTGGTGCAGACGGTGTATGCGCATTTGGACCGGGTGGATGTGGCGGTGGGGCAGCGGGTGCATCGTGGGGATGTGATTGGGACGGTGGGTAAGGGGGCGGGTCAGTATTTGGCGCATTTGCATTTTGAGGTGCGGGAGGCGAGCACGGTGAATCCGGCTTCGGGGTATGATGAGAAGCAGCTGGACCGGGTGCCGCCGACGCAGTTTTTGTATGGTCAGCGTGGGGCGGGGGCGGATTTTTTATCGGGGGCGCCGCGATTTGCGGTGGTGGATCCGTATGAGAAGATGGAGATCCGGGTGGAGGTGGGGGGGGAGACTGGGGAGTAGGGGGTGCGGATTGGGGGGAGGTGCTGTCAGGGAGCTACGGCAATACTGGACATCCTACCGTTGCTGCATTCCTGCCCTGGCGGGGTTCGGAAGCCGGGACTCCATAGTCCCTGACAGCGGGGGGAATTAAGCGCAGGGAAGGCTTTGTGGCAATTGGGGAATGGATCAAGTGGGGAGGGAGGGATTTGAGCTTGTTCGGGAGGTTGAGTCCTCGCTCGCGCTCGGAGGCTCGACAGGGACGTCTCGCCCCACCTTCGTTTTTTGGGCGGGCGTTGGTTTATGGGAAGTGCGTTGTGCGGTCTTGGCGAGGATGCTACCTATTTTGGGGGCGGGGATTTGTGGGGAGTGGAGGGATTATGGGGGTTTGAGGGTTGTGGGTGAGGGGGTTGAAAGTTCTTGGAAAAATAGGGTTGTGTCGGGAGGGGGGACTTTGTAAAAGTGAGTGAAGAGACTCTCTAATTTTCCCCCAACCTCAACGCATTTACTAGATCTCATGTGGAAAGCACTCGCAGGAATCGCGATCGCCATGCTGGCTGGCTCGGCTTATTTCGGATATGTGAACCAGAAGGAGTTTGTCGGCGAGGTCGAGAAATTCGACGTGGCGCAGGCAGGATTGGACAAGGCGACGGAGCAGTTGGCGGACACGCAGGACAAGCTTGATACGACGAACAACACGATTGCGAATGTGGAGTCGGAGATTTCGACATTGGAGACGGAGTTGCAGGTGACGGTGGCGGCGACGAGCGAGGTGGATTTGAAGGACAAGGAGTTGAGTGAGGAGTTGGAGGGGATGTTGGATCAGATTGCGGCGTTGGATGAGATCAAGGCGAAGATGGGCAACATTGAGCAATTCAAGGCGGACATTGCGGGCAAGCAGGCGGAGTTGGAAGCGGTGAAGCAGTCGATTTTGTCTGCTGAGAATGCGTTGAACATTGCGACGGACAAAGTGAAGGGGCAGCAGCAGACGATTGCGGAGTATACGGAGTTGCAGCGGGACCAGGCGGCGGGCGTGATTCGCCGGAAGATTCGGGTGCCGATTCGGGAGGTGTATAACGAGTATGGTTTTGTGGTGTTGGGTGCGGGTGAGAACATGGGGATTGTGCCCCGGGCGAAGATGGATGTAACGCGGAATGGTTTTCATATCGGGACGGTGACGGTATCGACGGTGGACCCGAGTTACAGCACGGCGACGATTGATGAGAATACGTTGTCTGCGGGCGAGCAGGTTTTGGCCGGTGACACGGTGACGCCGGTGGCGGTTGGGACGGCGGATTTGACGGCGGCGTCGAATTGACGGGCGGCGTTGTTATTGGTGTGGCCGGTGGCGGCAGCAGATTAATTTATTGGAGATAAGCAAAGTAAAGACAGTCATTCTCTCTCAGACATGGGCATTAAATTAGTATTTGTAATTGGAGCGGTATTGCTGGCGGGCTCGGCGATTTTGGGTGTGATGAATCGCGGGATGTATATTGAGCAGCGGGATGCGCGGGTGGAGAAGGAGGGGCAGTTATCGGCGAAGAAGAAGGAATTGCAGAAGACGGAGGATGAATTGCAGGATGCGGAGAGCACCTTGGCGGACAAGAAGACGGAGCGTGACAAGGCGCAGGCGAACTTGAGCAACGCGAAGGACGAGTTGGAGAGCAAGGAGCGCAAGTTGGTGGATTTGGAGAAGGAGTTGACGGCGAGCAAGATGGAGCTTGAGAAGTGGAAGCCGGTGATTGAAGAGGTGGCGGGGACTGATATTGGCGGATTGGAAGCTCGGGTGGAGTCTTTGAAGCAGGAGATTGTGGACAAGCAGGCGGAGTTGCAGGGGAAGGAAGACGAAGTGGCGGCGGCGAACCGGACGGTGGAAGGGAACGAGGGGCGGATCGAAGGGATGCGTGACAATCAGCGCAGGCGGAAGGAGGAGATTGCGGAGAACGCGTTTGAAACGACGATTCAGGCGGTGAATCCGGATTGGGGATTTGTGATTATTCAGGGCGGCAAGAATCGGAATGTGAAAGCGGACAAGCCGTTGTTGGTGATGACGGGTGGTCAGCGGGTGGGGTTGTTGTCGATTGTATCGGTGGAGGATTCGATCACGGTGGCGAACGTGGTGGAGGATTCGTTGAGTCCGGGGATGACGATTCAGCCCGGGCAGCGGGTGATTTATGAGAACACGGGGCCGCAGTAGGCGGCGGGGCGGTCAGGTTTTTTGGTTGTTTGTTTCGGGTTTAGAGACGAGATTTGGGGCGAGCGACGACGATGAAGGGAAGTGTTTCGATATTTTTGATGGCGTTGGCGGTAGCGCTGACGGGGATGATTTTGGCGGGTTGCAAGAGCACGCATGATCCCAAGGACGGGCCGCAGGACGGGACGAGCAATTTGCCTTGGACGCGTCCGGCGTCGTGGGAGGGGAACCCGATGGGCGGGGCTTTGCAGGGGACGCGGTAGGGGGAGCTGCGGTGTTCGGGAGTGGAAGTTGCGGGCGGGGGGGGGGTGTTTGAGAGGTAGAGAGGGTTAGTCCTCGCTTTGCCCAACGAGCTTCGCTGCGGAGGCTCGTTGGGGACAACGAGCCCCACCTTTGATTTTTTTGGGCGGACGAGAGTTATTGGAGGGTCGTTGTGCGCCCTCGGCGAGGGCGCGCTACCTGATTGAGGGAGAGGGGAGCGCTAATCAGAGCGGCGTTCGGTGATTTCGTGGGACTGGCGGAGTTTGACGATGTGGTTTTTGTCGAGGACGCCGTGCCAGTGGGTGCCGGGGTAGAGGATGCAATCGGGGCCGAGGATGGATCCGGGGCTGAGGACGGAGTTGCAGCCGACTTCGGTTCGGTCGCCGACGATGGCGCCGAATTTGCGGAGGCCGGTATCGATTTTTGTGTCGGGATTAGAGGGGTCGGCGAGCTGGATGTTTTGGCGGTCGAGGCGGACGTTTGATAGGATGACGCCGGCGCCGAGGTGGGCTTTGTATCCGAGGATGGAATCGCCGACGTAATTGAAGTGGGGGATTTCGCCGTTGTCGAAGATGATGCAGTTTTTGAATTCGCAGGAGTTTCCGAGCATGACATTGGCGCCGGCGATGACGTTTTCGCGGACGTAGGCGCCGGCGCGGACGGTGGAATCGGGGCCGATCCAGGCGGGGCCTTTGATGGTGGCGCCCGCTTCGACGACGGTGCCGGGGCCGAGGTAGACGTGTTTGCCGAGGTGAGCATCGGGGCTGACCTTGGCTTGGGAGATGTGGCGGTCGAGGGAGGAATCGAGGGCCTCAGCGATGCCGTTGAGCGCGTTCCAGACGGGGGTGTTGTCGTCGGAGAGGAGATCGACGGCGGGGCCGGGGGCGTGGGAGAGGTCGAGGAAGTCGGAGGGGGGGAAGGGCATGGGGCTTTCGCCAACTAACAATTATGAATTAGGAATTAGGAATTGGCTGATGAGATGCCGAGAGGGGGAGGGAGAGGGAGGCGGGGGAAGTCAGACGGTCATGATTTCGGTTTCTTTGCTTTTGACGTGGTCGTCGATGGTTTTGACGTTTTTGTCGGTGAGGGTTTGGACTTCTTTTTCGAGGCGATGAAGGTCGTCCTCGGTAATCTCGCCGGCTTTTTGGGATTCTTTGACTTTATCGATGCCATCGCGTCGGGCGGCGCGGACGCGGACACGGCCGTCTTCGGCGATCTGCTTGATGACTTTGACGAGGTCGACGCGGCGTTCTTCCGAGAGTTCGGGGATAGGGAGGCGGATGATTTTGCCGTCGACGGCGGGGTTGATGCCGAGTTTGGATTCGGCGATGCCCTTTTCGATGTCCTGCATGGTGGAGGGATCGAAGGGTTGGATCATGATGAGACGGGGCTCGGGGGTGGTGATCATGGCGAGCTGTTTGAGTTTCATGCTCGAGCCGTATGCGGCGACCTGGATATCGATGCCTTCGACGAGGGCGGGTGAGGCTTTCCCGGTGAGAACGGAGGCGAATTCGTGGATCATGTATTCCACGGCTTTATCCATGGCTTCGCCGGTTTCTTTGAGGATTTGATCTGAGTCCATAGTCGTATTTGGGGGAGGTGTCGTGTGATAGAAGATTCAGTCTGCCGCGGAGACGAGGGTCCCGATGGGTTCGCCGATGAGGGCTTGGCGGATATTATCGTCCTCGGTCATGTCGAACACAACAATGGGTTTATCGTTGTCGCGGCAGAGGCTGAAGGCGGTGGAGTCCATGACTTTGAGGCCGCTGGTGAGGCATTCGGTGAAGCTGACGGTGTCGTATCTTTTGGCGTTGGGGTTGGTCATGGGGTCGTCGTCGTAGACGCCATCGACCTTGGTGGCTTTGAGGATGGCATCGGCGTCGATTTCGCTGGCGCGGAGGGCGGCGGTGGTATCGGTGGAGAAGTATGGGTTACCGGTGCCGGCGCCGAAGATGACGACGCGTCCTTTTTCGAGGTGTCGGACGGCGACGCGTCGAATGAAGGGTTCGGCGACGTTTTTCATCTCGATGGCGGTTTGGACGCGTGTGGGGACATCCATTGCTTCGAGCATGCTCTGGATGGCGAGGGAGTTCATGACGGTGGCGAGCATGCCCATGTAGTCGGCGGTGGCGCGTTCCATGCCGCGATTGGAGGCGCTGATGCCGCGCCAGAAGTTTCCGCCGCCCACGACGATGGCGATTTCGATCCCGCGTTGGTGGGCTTGTTTGATTTGATCGGCGATATTTCCGACGATTTCGGGGGAGATATTGTCCTGGGAATCGATTTCGCGGAGGGCTTCTCCGCTGAGTTTGAGGACGACGCGTTTGAATTCTCTGCGGTTGGAGTCTTTAGCCATTAAAGACTAGAGGAAACAGGAAGGTGGGGGTACTGAAAAGCTGAAAAGCTGAAAAGCTGAGACGGGAAGGAAGTTTAGGGGCGCCGGTGGGCGCGTAAAAGGTGCGAATGTGAAAGGTAAAAGGTATGAGGGCCGGAAAGGGGTTTTTGAGGGGAGGTTGGTATTGGGGCGGCGCGGTCGCGCGGGAGCCCATTCTTCACCAAGGTTACGAAGGGCAGGCTGCGACCCTCCAAAGAGGGTGGAAATTAGCGCAGTTGTTGGCCGGGGTTGAGGGGGGTGCCGCGGAGGAAGTCTGGGGCGGGGAGTTTTTTTCGGCCCTCGGCCTGGAGGGCGGTGATGGTGAGGGGGGTGGTTCCGGTGGCGATGGTGATGCCGTCCGGTGATGCGGCCACGATTTGGCCGGGCGGCGGCAGCGCGGGAGCGCGGCCCTCCAAAGACTGAGGATTGGCGACGTGGGTGGGCGGGAAGATTTTGAGGGAGAGGGGTTTTTGGGTATCGGGGTTGATCCAGGTGGTGAAGGTGCCGGGCCAGGGGTGGTAGGCGCGGATGAGGCGTTCGATTTGGTCTGCGGGGAGGGTCCAGTCGATGTGTCCGTCGGCCTTGGAGAGTTTGGGTGTGTGGGTGGCGTTAGCGTGGGGTTGGGGTGTGCGGGGGGCGTTGCCGCCGGCGAAGCAGTCGAGGGCTTCGGCGAGGGCGGGGACGGCGAGGTCGGCGAGTTTATCGTGGAGGGATTGCGCGGTGTCGGCGGGATCGATGGGGAGAGATTTTTTGAGGATCATGTCGCCGGCATCGAGTTCCTTGGTGATGTGCATGACGGTGATGCCGGTTTCGGGGTCGCCGTCACGGAGTGCGGCCTGGATGGGGGCGGCGCCGCGGTGTTTGGGGAGGAGGGACGCGTGGAGGTTGATGCAGGCGAGGTTGGGGATGTCTTTGAAGAGGGATTCGGGGAGGAGTTGGCCGTAGGCGACGACGAGGATGAGGTCGGGGTTGAGGGAACGGATGTGGTCGAGGGTTTCGGGGTCTCGGATTTTTTCGGGTTGGAGGACGGGGACGTTGTGATCGAGGGCGAGGGCTTTGACGGCGGGGGCCTGGGGGGTGCCGCGGCGGCCGACGGGTTTATCGGGTTGGGTGACGACGCCGAGGAGGGTGTGGGTGGAGTCGTCGGAGAGGAGGTAGCGAAGGGAGGGGAGGCCGATGTCTCCGGTGCCGAGGAAGAGGATGGTCATTGGGGGTTATTAAGCATGGATAGGCACGAATGGACACGAATTATTTAGGTTCGGCGCGTCTTGACAGACAGTAACGGGAGGGGCGTGAGATCGATGTAGTGGCTTCGCGGCGGGTCGGGACGCCCCGCCCTACCGGCCCCTGGAAGAGAAAAGTGTGATGGGAGTGTTAGGGATTTTTGAGCAGAGGCGTGAGGTTTTTGAGGACTTCATTGAGGGGGAGATTGTCTAGGGAGGACTCGGGGGCGGTGAGGGTGGTGACGTGTTGGTTTTGCGGGGCCCAGATAGTGGGGTTGGTGGGGCCGAAGAGGAGGAGGGAAGGGGTACCTGCGGCGGCGGCGAGGTGAGAGACACCGGAGTCGTGTCCGATGAAGGCGGTGGACTGGGCGAGGATGGCGCCGAGGGTGGACAGGGGGAGGGAGTCGGCGTGGGTGACGGGGATGTTATTCGATTTGCAGTGGGCGAGGACGGTACCGGCGGAGTCGGCGTCAGCTTCGCCGGAGATGATGAGAAGGGGGTGATGTGGGAATTCTTTATGGAGGGTGTCGATGAGTTGGGTCCAATTTTGGGCGGGCCAATTTTTGGTGGGGGAGCCGGAGCCGGGATGGAGGGCGATGGGTTTGGGAGACTGGGAGAGGAAATTTTTGGCGTCGTCGTGGAGGTGATTGGGCCAGGAGAGTGCGGGGGCGGGGTTGTCCAGGAAGAGAGCAAGTTCTTCGAGGGGTTTGGCGAGTTGGGCGGCGGCGGGGAGGGCAGAGGATTCGTCGATGCGATGGGAGGCGGCGAGGTAGGTATCGACGCCGGATTTTTTCATATTGATATGGAAGAAGCCATCGGGGTCGTAGAGGTATGAGACGACGACATTGAACACGGCGAAGTAGTCCATGAGGTCGGGGTCAAGGATGGTTTTGGGGTTGAAGAAATTGGCGAGGGCGGCGTATTCGATGGAGCGGGTTGAGTCGGCGATCCCGGCGTCCTCGGCGAGTTTGGTGATGGCGGGGTAGCCGAGGATTTCGATGTGCGGGGTGAGCGGGAGATTTTCGCGGAGGAGCTGGATGGCGGGGAGGGTGAGGATGAAGTCACCGATGGCGCCGCCGCGGACGACGAGGATGCGAGGCTTATTGTTTGCCATCAGTAAAAGGCGAGGGCGCAGGCGAGGATGAGGGCGCCGTATGCGGCGCCGGCGGAGCAGGCGATGGTCCAGCGTTTGGGTTTGGCGGTGATCCAGTCGATGCCATCGCGCATAAGGTAGGGCATGCCGACGAAGAAGAGGCCGACGATGATCCAGGCGTAGGCGAGGATGGGGAGCAGGAGGCGAGAGAGGGGTGGTTGGAGGAAGGCGGCGGTGAGGACGGGGCAAGCGGCGAGGAGGAGGAAGAGGCCGAAGGCGCGGACGGCGAGGAATTCGTCCGAGAAGGTGATGATGAGGAAGAAGCCGAGGGGGATGGCGAGTTGGACGAAGCGGCGGACGGTGAAGAACTCGCCGAGGTCCATGTTATTGATGAGCATGTAGCACCAGAGGGCGTCGATGGCGAGGATGATGACGCCGAGGGTTTTGTTGCGCGGGAATTTTTTGAGCCAGGCGCCGACTTTATCGGCTTGAAGGAGGCAATAGACGTGGATGGCGATGAGGAGAATGCCGAGGATGATCCCTGTGGGGCGGAGGGTGACGTCTAGATATAGGAGATCGTAGAGTTTGGACATTTGGGGAGGAACTGGGCGCCCGGAGCTGGAATGGGAGAGGAAACCACGAATGGGGGCGAATGGATACTAATTTTTTTGGGGAATGGGGGAGAGGGAGGCAGTGAGTATGAGTAAGAGGATGAGTATGATTATGAATCTAAGACGGGGGTGCCGTAGAGGGTGAAGCCGGTGGATTCGGTGATGTTTACGGGGAGGATTTGGCCGGTCATGCGTTCGGGATTTCCTTCGAAGATGACGATTTTGTTGTGGGAAGTGCGGCCGGAGAGGCGGTCGGCGCGGGTTTTGGAGGGGCCTTCGCAGAGGACCTCGGGGGCGGTGCCGACGAGGGATTGGTTTTTGGTTTTGGCGATATCTCCGACGACTTTGAGGAGGTCTTGATTGCGTTCTTCTTTGGTGCGTTCCGGTAGTTGATCGGGCATTTCTGCGGCGGGAGTATCGCGGCGTTTGGAGTATCGAAAGACGAAGGCGTTGTCGAAGCCGACGCGTTGGACGGCGTCGCGAGTGGCTTGGTAATCTTCTTCGGTTTCGCCGGGGAAGCCGACGATGATGTCGGTGGTGATGGCGATGCCGGGGCGGGCTTTTTTCATGGCGTCGCAAATACCGATGAATTTTTCCGCGGAGTAGGGGCGGCGCATGGCTTTGAGGATGCGATCTGAGCCTGACTGCATGGGGAAGTGGACGTGGGAGCAGAGTTTGGGAAGGTAGGTAAAGGCTTCAACGAGGTCTTCGCGGTAACCGATGGGGTGGGGAGAGGTGAAGCGGATGCGTTCGATGCCGTCGACTTCGTGGACGGCTTCGAGGAGTTGGACGAAGGGGCTTTTGCCGTCGACGCGGGGGAGTTCGGTGCGGCCGTAGAGATTTACGATTTGGCCGAGGAGGGTGACTTCTTTGACGCCTTGATCGGTGAGGGCTTTTACTTCGTCGACGATTTGTTTGATGGGGCGGGCACGTTCTTCGCCGCGGGTGTAGGGAACGATGCAGAAGGAGCACTTCATATTGCAGCCCTGCATGATGGAGACGAATTCTGAGGCGCGGTATGATTTATTGGTGTGATCGCGGATGGTGTTTTGGGAGCCGGATTCTTCTTCGGTATCGACGACGGAGACGCGGAGGTCGTCCATATCGCGTTCGGCGCGTTTTTTGACGATGGTTTCGACGTGGTCGACGACGGCGTGGTATTTCTGGGTACCGGCGACGAGGTTGAGGTGGGGGAGGTCGTCGAGGAGTTCGGCGCCGCGGCTTTGGGCCATGCAGCCCATGAGGCCGAAGACGATATCGGGGTTGCGTTGGCGTTGGCGACCGGCCATGCCCATTTTACCGAGGGCTTTTTGTTCGGCTTGATCGCGGACGGAGCAGGTGTTGATGAGGATGACATCGGCGTCGTCCTCACTTGGCGTCATGGTATAGCCTCGGTCGACGAACATTTGGGGCGACTTGTTCGGAGTCGCGTTCGTTCATCTGGCAACCGTAGGTTTTGATGTAGACCCTGGGCATGGTGGAGGGGGTGCCAGTGCGTCTAGAAAAGGGCCGACCCAGGAAGAGAAAAATCGTCAGGCC
>JBCCIR010000155.1:0-12153 GCA_039028175.1 Verrucomicrobiota bacterium | reverse complement strand
CCGATTCCAACACTCCACTCTTGAGGATTATCTCGGGCTCTATGAGACCACGTGGACTGACCGTCTCAATCGACATTATGACGCCTTCCGTCGATGCTTCAGTAAGCATGATATCCGTGTTCGGGGCGAGGGCACGGCGACTTATGCCACGTTACCCGAAGCGGTCATGGCCGAAATCGCCCTGCTCAATCCGGACATGAAGGTGATTGTAATGGCGCGGCACCCGGTGCAACGCGCGATTTCTCACGCACGCAAGGATTTAAATCGCCAGTTCAACGGAGATGAAGTTCCTGAAGAGGCGATTCTGGACTTTGTTTCCACGGGGTCGCAACTCCGGCTCGGGGATTATCCCGGCATCGTTGCCACTTGGCGCAAATACCTCAAGCACGACCACGTGATGTTCGGCGATTACCGCCTGATCCAGGGCGATCCGGTTAAACTTCTTTCGGAAGTGCAGCGTTTCCTTGAGATTCGTGTGGGCAAGCGGTACACCAAAACGCGTCTGCTTCGTGAACGGATCAACCCGACCGAAAAAGCTCCCCTTTCAGAAGCAGTCCAACAGCAGATTGAGCAACTCTATGCCCCTCACGTCGCCTCTTACGAAGGGCTTTGGCCTGCCTGAGAGAAGCGGGTCGCGCAGAGGGTCGGGTCAGAAATTGTAGAGTCTTCCCTGGCGGGCATCGGCGAAGACCTGTGGGCTGAGCATGTAGCTCATGGGCGGGTCGGGCATGGCGGAATCGTCGAGCAAGGGCATTTGTCGGCCGATTGTGGCGTCCTCGGGATGGCTCGATGCGATGTGGATGGGGGTGCCGACGCGGACCATCGAAAACATCGACTTCGCCGTTTTGATTGGCAATCGCACGCAACCCATGGTGCAGGGATAAGGTTTCACGAAGCCCCAATGCATTCCGTAGGCCGGCGAGTAGAACGACATCCAATAGGTCATGGGATAGCCGGCTCCCGGTTGGCTGAAACGGCGGCGTTCCATCGTTTTCGAGAGCACGGGAAATGTTCCGTGCGGGGTCTCGGCGCCGGGCTTGCCCACCGAGCAGGGGGAAGCCAGCAGCACTCTCCCGTTTTCGACCACGTAGACGCGTTGTGCACCTGTGCTGATTTTCACCTTCACGGCTGCCGGATTGGAGGGAGGAATGACTCTGGGATTGTAGGTCGTTGAGTAGGCGCTCGTATTGGTGGATGTGGACTTGCAGCTCGCCAGAAGGGCGGCGATGAGAACCGGAAGGATCAAGAAAGCGCGTGGTGTCATGCTGTAATGTTCCCGAAGTTGGGCCAAATACAAGCAGTGGGTCATCGGGCGGTAGCGGGCGGGTGCCCAAAGCCTCTTAAATTAAGGTCCTGATTCCTTTGACTGCCCTCCTCCGACTCCGACCTCTTTGATGGGACGAGTCTGTGACCGGCGCTTGGTTGGTGCTACTTGCGGGGGGAGGAAAGATCGGTAATGACGACGTCTTTGAACCAGACTACCTGGCCGTGGTTCTGGAAGCCGATGTGACCGGTACGGGGGAAGTCCTTGAGGGCCGCTTTGAACTTGTTGGTGGTGCCGTCCGGGTTGATCCCGGGCTGATCCCAGTCGTCGATGTTGACGTCGATGACTTCGGTTTCGTTGATGGCGATTCGGATGCGGGGGCCTTCGCAGGTGAGGCGGAACGTATTCCACTGCCCGGGAGGATTGGACGGGTCGGACGAGGGCGCCTTGCCGTCGTAGAAGGATCCGTTGAGCTTTCGTTCGTCGCGAGGGCCATGACTCTCCTGGTAGCCCTCGTTGTCCATGAGCTGGACCTCGAGACCGGCCTGGACCTTGTTCGAGGTATCGGCGACGCGGTAGAAGACTCCACTGTTGGCACCCTCCGAGAGTTTGTAGGAGAGGTTCAGCTCAAAGTCCCCGTATTGCGCTTTGCTCCAGATGTCACCGAGGGGCTTGGGCTTGGGTTTCCCTTTCTTGTCGAGGGTGGGCTCGCCCATCCGACACACCATGGCGCCGTCCTCATCGATTTCCCAGGACCCTTCCGCGAAATCCCAGGCATCGAGGTTCGCTCCGTCGAAGAGAGTAGTGGGCTCGTCCGCGGTGTGGGCGCTCGCGATGAGGGCCGCGGAGAACAGGAGAGCGAGGAGTGGCTTGTGATGTTGCATTTCCTAGCGAAACCCGGCATTGCTTGTTCGTCAAGATGGCTCTCGGAGTCCCCCAGCGCCGGTTGGAGCGGGGATCGAAATGGAGCCGGGCGGTCATACCCCTTTGATGATCCCTTTGACTGACTTGACGTTGAACTGATTCCTTTTCGTCTTCATTCGAGGAGCTCGCTTGCGACGAATCAAAAGCTTGTAGAAAAAAGGCGCTTTGTGGAGTCTTTCTCCGTGCGCATTCTTGTCACCAACAACACGTTAGTCCCCCGTGGCGGCACGGAGTCGGTGGTGGGGGATCTGGCACGTGTTCTGCAAGGCCGCGGGCACACGGTTCTTGCTTACAGCAGCGACGAGAGGCAGCGAGAACGATTACTGGAGAACGACCAGATTCCCGTCGCCAGTGACCTGGCGAATCTTCCGTTCCGGCCCGATCTCATTCACGGTTTTCATCATTTGGATGTGATGTCTGCACTGGCGGCGCTACCGGGCGTTCCGGCTTTGTATCAGAGTCATGGCTCCATTCGGCGGGATTATGCCCCCCGGCATCCGCGCCTCTATCGTTATCTCGCCTCTTCGCGGACGCGGGTGGAACGGATGCGGGCGGGCTCCGCCATCCCCGAGGGCGATTTCACCGTCTTTCCGGCCATTGTGGACCTGGCTCGTTTCCGAGTCGTCCGTCAGCTGCCGGAGCAGCTGAAGCGTGGCTTGTTTTTCAATCATCCGGAGGCGGTGAGTAGTGCCCTGGCTTCCGCCGTCAGTGAAGCGGCTTCACGTTGCGGTTTCGATATCTGTTTCCTGGATCGTCATTATGACGGTCACATTGACTCTGCCGAAGCGTTGTTTCCGGAGTTCGATCTCGTGTTCGCCTCCGGGCCGTCGGCTGTTGAGGCCCTGCTCTGTGGTTGCGCGGTGGTCGTTTGCGGCGATGGTTTTTGTGGAGAGCTGGTTCATCCGGAGAATCTTGAACGGCTGCGTGAGAATGAGTTTGCGGTCCCGGAGGATGCACCTCCGCCGACGGCGGAACAGATCGTGAACGAGGTGGGTTGTTACGCGGTTGCCGCATCCGAGGCGGTAAGCGACTGCATGCGTCAGGCAGCGGATATCCGATCGGCCGTTGGAGACCTACTGAAGATTTACGAAGAGACTATTGAGATTCATCAGGCCGGCACTGCGAGCCTCGCCGACGAGGGGCCGGCGATTGCTCGCTATCTCCAAGAGTTCATGCCTCGGATCACGCAGACCGAGCGCGCGCTGGGGAGAAACTGGATTTCGTCCACCCGGCCCACGACGTTCGAGGAGTTGAGCAGCCGGTTGGGTGCGATTGAACATCGGCTGGATATTGCTCCCTTTGGGACGAACCCTCGCGGCTCTTCATGAAGATTCTTATCGCAATGCGCCTCTTGAGCCTGCGAGAGGGAGGGATGCTTTTTTCGAGGGAGTTGGCGGATGAACTGCAACGCCAAGGGCACACGGTCATGCTCTACTCAAGCGATGTTTCCGCACAGGGGCCACTCGAAGAAAACCGGGAGGTGTCCGTGGTGACGGATATCGGGGAGCTCCCGTTCCAGCCCGATATCATTCATGGTCAGACGATGACGGATTCGATGGCCGTTCTCATGGCGCTTCCTGGGGTGCCAGCGATTTTCCATTGTCACGGCGCGATCTGGGGCACCTGTCCGCCTCGGCATCCGCGAATTTGCCGCTATCTCGCGATGTCGCGAACGCTAGCGGAACGAATCATGGCGGAGTCGAACATTGGTCCGGAAAGAATCTCTGTATTTCTCACGCCGGTGAACCTTACCCGTTTTCAAGATGTGCGAGAGTTGCCGGAGCGGCCGAAACGGGCCTTGTTTTACAACGGGCATCATGGCGAGGAGAGTGCGACCTTTCGCGCGGTGCGCCAGGCTACGGAACAATGCGGATTGGAGCTCGATTGCATCGGGCGGCTTTTCGACAGAACGATCGATAATCCTCATGAAGTCTTGCCCCAATACGACATCGTGTTTGCGTCGGGTATGGCGGCGATGGAGGCGGCGGCGTGCGGTTGCGCGGTGGTCGTCCTTGGGCGCAACAGCTGTGGGGAATTGTTGTCACCCGAGAATTACGAGTGCGTGCGCGGGGTGAATTTTTCCATCGCGGGTAATCTGCCTCCTCCGCTTCCGGAAGCGGTCGAGGCGGAAGTGCGGCGTTACTCTGCCGAGGCTTGTGCCCAGGTCACGCAACAGGTGCGACGTGACGTGGATTTTGCGAAGGCCACCGAAGAGCTGGTGGGTATCTATCAAGACGTTGTTGAGCGGCACGAAGCCACGCCGAGTGATCTTGAGGCCGAAAGTTTGGCCAACTCACGCTACTTGCGAAAGATCGCGCCGCTGGTTCGAATCAGCGATGGCGTCTTGGACGGTGCGTGGTCATCGGTGGCTGCTTTGGAAAGCGCGGTGTCTCTTCGTGCCCGTTTAGAAAGGGTGGCGAGGGCGATCGAGAATCCCCGAGTTACGGAGAGTCGTGGAGGGTGAATCGTTTCGGGAGGGATATCCTTCTCCGGCCTGGCGTTCGAGGCCGGAGAAGTCGATGTCGCCTTCTATTGCCAGATGGGGAGAGGTATTCTAGCTGGAGGGGCCGTAGACGTGGGTGTCGCGATAGTGCCGCCACCGGTCAGACGCATTCTTCCAGTTTTGATTTTGGGGCTTGTGCGCCGCGAGCGGGAAAGGCCTTTTTCCCTCGGCGGAAGAGTTGTCCCGGGGAGGGAACTGATGGAAGTGGAGAATTGCGGTTTCCTCATGCGGGTCCCAGTAGGATTTCCAATTGTAGAAAGAGGGGAGCACCGCAATGCGATCGCGGAAGAAGAGGCGGCAAGCGGTCTGATCAACGGCCAAATTCACGAGAACCGGTAGAGAAAGCCGGCAAAACTCCATAAAATTGCCGAACTCCTCCTCCAAATTTCGAACGTTCATGAGCATGATTCCCGCGTTGAAACTGCCTTGCGAGCCGCCTAGTTCTTCGGAAGCGGCAGCGAACAAAGTTGGGCTAACGATTTTGGGCAGGCCAGACAGATCCCGCAACGCGACGACATCACAGTCAGCATACAGCACAAATTCGTCGTCCCAACCCTGTTCACGGGCGATGTGGGGGATGAAATACCGCATCATGCAGCCCTGATAGTTATCAATTTGTGAGGAGCGATCGCTCGATTTGGCGATCTTGGTAATTTCATCAAGAAGCGACGACATAGTCGCCGAGGGTTGTTGGATGTCGATCACTTCGATGCCGTGTTTATCAAACCAGTTCAGCAGGTCCTTATCCTTCCCGCGGTAAAAGATTTTCACTTCCAGCCCTCCTTCCCGCTGAAGGGAGAGCGCGGAGACGCGCACTTGATCGGGCCAACTGGACGGAGCAGGGCCTTGCTGGAATGTTAGAACCGCTTTCGAGAGTGGCCGGGATGACTTTTCCGGTAATTCCACCCCGGGCTCCGGGTTGTATTCGGGGTTCGAGCCTTCCGTGATGTATGCAAACAGCTTGCGCAGTCTCTGCAGTTCCTTCTCGGCATTGGCGGGAGCATTGTCCCGTTCCTCAAGCAGTTCCTTGATGCGCGTTTTTGCCTTGTCGCGCTGGTCTTTGGCCTTGTCGGCGCTCGTTTTCAGCTTGCTGACCCTACGCTCCAACCCCTCGAGGCGTTTGCGCAGTCGAGTGCCGGAAAATGGTAACCAATCAAGGGCCTTCAATTGCGGGGAAATCGCTTTCTCAGCTTGCAGCACCGCCATCTTGCGGGGCCCTGTCTTCGTGGCGCTCCAGTGTGGCGATACATTTCACAACTGGAGTGTATTTTGTTCTTTTTTTTAAGTCGAGGCTGAAGACCGCCACCGCCAAGAAGTTGCAGGAGAAGAATCTGGCCATCGAGAACGAAGTCTTACCAAGCGGGCCACCGAAAAGGTAAAATGGTTGCCCTGAACCGCTCGACCGAATTCGCTTGTTTCGGTTAGAGGCTGGGACTGACTGGTGAATATTGGGCGGGGTTGGTAGCTTTGGGAAACTCGCGCAACAGGGTAGACGGACAGTCGGATTTTGCCCAACAGTTCTAAAAGCAACGTCCTGACTTCTTTGACCTGACCCCTATGACCCCCTGATTTTCAGCGCCCGCGGGGAACGGGAATTGCATCGATGATTGACATCACCGCGATGGTTGCGAAGTATCTCTGGAGTATCTTGAGAACCATAACGTCCGTCTTCGGTGAGCCACCATCCTCCCATCCATGACGCCGGCCAATGGGCTTTGTGGCGTTTTTTGCCTCCCCGTGGCGCCCAACGCCGGATGTCTTCTCGATGGGATTTCCTTGGGCTGACCTTTGCCCTGTTCTTCGGCATGTTCTCGGCCTCGCTTCGCGCGGACCAGGTTATCAACGACGATTTGATCGTCGACGGAGGTTCCTCCGGCTCGAGCAACGGAAGCCTGGGGGTCGGTTTCGATATTGAGGACGGCCATCCGTTCGACTTCGACACCATCGTCCTGAAGGAGTCCAACATCGGCATCGGTTTCGACGATACCGACTCTGGGCCAGGCGACCCAAACAACGACTGGCGGATTCAGATCAACGATACAAGCAATGCCGGTTCCGACCATTTCGCCGTGATCGACGACACCGCGGGAACACGCCCCTTTCTCGTGGAGGCGGGAGCCCCAACGGACACGTTTCAGCTCGGCCCGAACGGCGACCTCAGCATTCTCGCCCCTAGTTCGGGCGAACGTCTTACCTTGGGAAGTGACGCCGCGCCGGGTATCCGCCTCGAGCAGTCCGGGGGCGTGCCTCCGGCGCGAAATTGGTCCTTCCTCGGTTCCAACTCGCTTTTTCTCATTCGCGACGACAGCGCCAGCGGCCTCTTTTCCTTTCGTATCGCCGCGGGACAGACCGCCAACGCGGTTCTTCTCAAAAGCGATGGCACGGTGGGCATCGGCACGACTGATCCGAATGCGAAGGTTCATCTCGCGGTCGATACCAGTTCCGGCGAAGGACTCATCGTCGGCGCGGCCGCCGTTGCGACAAACACCGCCACGCTTCACGTCGCCGGCACTGCTTTCGTGTCGGAGACCCTCGAGATCGGGAGCAGCCGCGATCGCAAAGAAGCCATCCGCCCCCTGCTGGGTGAAGACGCGGTGTCGGCCCTGGCTGAACTCCGGCCCCGTCGCTATCGATACCGTGATGATCCGCCGGATACCCAGCGTCTCGGCTTTATTGCGGAAGAAGTCCCCGAGCTGCTGGCTTGTGAGGGCCGCGCTTCCCTTTCCCTCATGGACTTTGTGGCCGTCCTCACTGAGGTCGTCCAGGACCACTGCCGAAGGGAAGACGAACTTCGCGAGACCATCCACAAGCAACAACGAGCCCTCGACGAAATTGCCCAGCGCATCGACGCCCTCGAAGGAAATCCATCACCTCCGTCACCATGAAATCCCCATCAATCCGGCCGCTTACCACTGCATCGTTTGCCCTCGTCCTCGCCCTTGGCATGGCGCCGCCCCTTCACGCCGACCAAGTCATTCTGGACGACCTCATCGTCATCGGCAACGCCGGCATCGGCACGGATGCCACAGACGGGATGTCTTTCGGCTTCGATACCATCATTTTAAGGGAGAACAACCTCCGCATGTTTTTCGATGACACCAGCGCCAGCGCCAGCTTTCCCAAGAACGACTGGCGCATTCTGATCAATGACAGTGCCATGGGAGGCGATTCCTATTTCGCGATCGAAGACGCCACCGCAGTGGCGGTTCCCTTCACGATCATGGCGGGCGCGCCGAATGACGCGCTCCACATCGACAGTACGGGCCGCATTGGCCTCGGAACCGCGATTCCCGCGGCCTCCCTGCACATCCTCGAAGAGAGCGCGCCCAGCGTCGTTTTTGAGCAATCAAACGACACCTTCCCCAGTTACACTTGGACCGTCTCCGCGGACCACACTGCGTTCAACATTCAGGACAGCATCACCGCAGTGTCGCCCTTCTCTATCGGGGCCGGCGCTCCGGACAACAGTCTCGCCATTGCATCGGACGGCTCGGTGGGCCTCGGTATTGATTCGCCCAATGCGGAGATGCACGTGGTGGTCGACACCACGATGGGCGAAGGCATGATCGTCGGCCCCGCCTCGGTCAGCTCCAATAACGCCACGCTCCATGTCGAAGGCACGGCGTTCATTGCCCAGGATTTTCAGATTGGCAGCAGCCGGACTCGTAAGGAAGAGATACGGGAGCTTGAATTGGCCGAGGCCCGCGCCGCGCTCGAAGAGCTCGACCCGGTTCAATTTCGATACAAGAACGATCCTGAAACACAACTCGGCTTTATCGCCGAAGACGTCCCCGATCTCGTGGCCACCCAGGAGAGAAGAAGCCTCGCGCCCATGGGTTTCGTCGCCGTCATCACCAAGGTCGTGCAGGGCTACGAGCTCCGAGAGCGCAGGTTGCGCCAACAAGTCACCGACCAGGAAGCGCAGCTTAATGAATTGCTTGAACGATTGGAAAAACTCGAAACCCGCGGGGACGGCGCCGAGAAGGAGGTGCGACCATGAAGCTCTCGGCTTGCATCACTAGCCTTCGAGGCGTTCTCTTTGTCGGCGGCCTTGCAATCGCGTCGGTCGCGATGCTTCCGGCCGCCGATCTTATCGTGAATGGCACCGGGAGCCTCATCGTCCGCGGTAATGCCACCGTGAACGGTGGAGATCTCACTGTGAAATCGGGCGGTATCGCCAACCTCGACACTCCTGGTGTCCTCAACGCGGACACCGCGCAGGTTCAATCCGGCGGCTTCCTTTTTGGTTGCGGCACCCTAAACGCCACCCTCGACAACGACGGAACGGTGGAGGCGGACTGCGGATCGGCGGTGACTTTCACCATCGCCGGAACGGTGACCAACGACGGGAAATTCCGCGTGCTCTCCAACACAACCCTCAACACCACGGGCATTTTTACGAACAACGGATTCCTCAGCCTCTTCAACGCCGCCCCCGGTTCCCTGCCCTCCAACTTCGTGGACAATGGCAATCTTGGTTTGCCCGCAAACGCCCGGATTAAAACCGTAAGCATCGGCGGCTCTGACTTCACACTCACAATCGACTCCGCGTCTGGCTTCATTTACCAGGCCGTCGCCAGCACAACACTGCAACAGGGAAGCTGGCTCGAGGTGGGCACGCCACAGGTAGGAACCGGTTCGACCCTGACTTTTCTCCTGAGCGGCGAAGCGGTGGATCGGGCCAATTTTTTCCGCTTCGATATTCTCGAGTGCGAGTGATCTGTTCCTTGCCCGGCCGGGGTGATAAACAATTCGATGATTAATGGCTGATCCCTATTCACACTGCCCCCTTTGACGGTATCAAGGCGGTGGAAACTCTAACATCAAGGTCCTGACCCCCGCTATGAGCCCTGCTATGGAATTCTTGTTGTTTGGCTTGGGCGGGATACTTTGGGGTCCTTTTTGGAGATTAAACTAAAGACGAAAACCCGGTTTGCGTTCGGCCTTGTGTTGCTGTCGGGGGTGTTCTGGTTCTCGATGCTGGCGGTGCCGTTTGTGCCGGGACCCTTCAGTGCCGGGCAGCGGACCGCGGTTGCGGGCGCTCTTTTTGTACTGTGCCAGATTTCGTTTTATGCGGGGGTGTTGTTGGTGGGCAAGGAAGTCATGTATGGTTTCCTGAAGCGGTTTTGGCCGAGGAAGCGGTCCCCGGAGGGTGAGCCTTCAAGGCCGGAACCGGTAGAATCCGACGCTGAGAAGAAGGATCAATCCGACGCCGATCCAGCGGGTGGGACCGGAGACGAAAACGACCGCCCCGTTGAGAATGATGAACGCGAAAAAAACGCGCACTGAGGCATCGAGCCAACGGCGACGCTGTTGATATTGGCTGGGTCGCAACCACCAGGCGGCGAGCTCGGTTAGCCAGACGGCCGCGAACAGGTAGTTTACAAAGAGCCCGCCGCCCCAGTTCAAACCAAACATCGCTTTGGTCTGCGCGGCCGTGAAGCGATAGGCCTCGGCATGGCTCCATTGGTGGATTTCGTCGAAGGCGAATGCGACATGCAGGATGTAGAAGGCGCACGCGACTGTCGACACCCACCGATAGCCTCGCCAATGGGACGCTTGGCCCTTCCGCCATGCGAGGCGGCCTGATTCTCCGATGACGTAGCCGACGAGCGCCACCCAGATGGTGGTGCGCATGATGAGTTCGCCGGTGGACACCCTTTCAATCTAGGCGTCTTTGCTGCATGGATCGATCTCAATTAGACTACCGACACTTTCCGTGTTGCCGGACCGTTCGGTTCGGCCCAGAGCGACGGGGTTTGCTTCGGTGTAGGAATTCTAAAAATAACGTCCTGACCCCTTTAGTACTGACCCCTTTAATACTGCTGCAAAGAGCGTTACCTCTGTATCTGGGTCACACCCATTTTCCGCCCTTTTGATGACTCCTCCGGCGGCGGCTCATGAGGGTTGTCGCGGCGAGAGCAGAAGCGGCGAGAGCGGGTGTGGATGGTTCTGGAATCACGCTGAGGCCCGAAATTTGAAGATCGTTGGCGGCGAATCCGAAAGTAGCGCCGTTGTTTCTGTCTTGTGTGAAGGTGGCGAAGAATGTGATGGAATCGTCGGGGTTGAGGACACCGATCTCGGTCATTGGGAGAACGGAAGTGCGCGTTAGCTCGAAATTCATATCGGTTCGGAAAGGAGTGGCTTCTCCAACCAATTGCACGTCGAACCCCGCGCCGCCTGGGACTCGGGAAGTTTCAGCGGTCGAGAACGATTGGATTGATCCGGCGTTCACCTGGTAGAAGAGACCGTGTTGCAGATTGTAGTTCACTCCGGTGCTGCGAAATCCCCCGAACCAAACTGAGTAAAGGGCCGCCGTGAAATCCAAAGCGGTCCCTGCTGGAGGGGTCAGGGTGAAGGAGAATCCAGCATCTATCGGAGTAGGAACCGGCAAGACACCGAAGGCTCCATCCAATCTGCGTGCGCTGATGAAGTAGTGGTCCCCACTTACGAGGTTTGTGGTTCCAGTGTCGACGACAAAGATGAATCCTTCGTCTGGCGTGGCGTTCGTGGGATTTGCTTCTTGGATTACGGCGTCGCTAGCGCTGATGCCAGGTGCGCCGATTATATTTGGCGATAGAGACTGTCCTTCGAAATCGTATAGCACGGTGGTTGCCGATGACGAATTGAACGTCAGCAAAGCGCTGGAGCAGATCAGCATAGAGAGTCTCATCATGACCGATTGATTCGATAACACGGTTGCTGTGCTCATCTCAAGTGATAATAGGCGGACCAATGTTGGACAGCATTGGAGACTGGAACTGCTGTATGGGTTGTAGCTTCAGACGAGCCCAATGATGGATCGGGGTTAGGTTTTTCAGAATGAGGGACCTGCGATGCGAAATAGTTCGCTGTGGTGGTGCGTTTGAGATCGAAACCCATACTCATTAGCGACAAACCCGAAAAATGGTTCTA
The DNA here is from genome assembly GCA_039028175.1 of Verrucomicrobiota bacterium. GTDB lineage: Bacteria > Verrucomicrobiota > Verrucomicrobiia > Verrucomicrobiales > DEV007 > JBCDBW01. The sequence continues at coordinate 547 of JBCCIR010000155.1, read as the reverse complement.
AGGAATCAAAACCTATCGTCCTGACCCCTTCGACTAAAATCAACGTTCTGACCCCTTCGATGACCCCTTCGAAACTGACCCCTTTGATTGCCTTTTACGACAAGAAAGGGATGGCCATGGGGCACCTTCAGATTTGTTTCCAATGCGCCACAAAGCAGAGTTCACCTCATGGTGCAGCGATCATCCACATCGACTGGAAAGCCATGCAAAAACTGTTTAAGGAACTCGATGTTCCGGTGCTCAAGGGTGACGAAGATTACACCAAGCTGTATCTTGAAAGCGTGAATAAAGGTTGAGGTCAAACCACTCTCAAGAAGCTATGTTTTCCAACTCTATCAAAGATACTTCGACCAAGTTTCTTGCCAGCATTTTGAGGTTGTCCGTGAATTCATGGGTGATTCCATCCAACGTTTCTGAAATTTCACCAAGGCCAGACTTCGCAGCGACCAGGCTGTATGCGATTGACAGCAAGGTGTCACAGTCAAGATGCCAGCTATGGGTTCTAAGATTATCCGCGTCAAGGCCTTGTCGGCCATAGTATTGGATG
>JBCCIR010000154.1:0-12207 GCA_039028175.1 Verrucomicrobiota bacterium | reverse complement strand
TGTTTTTCTGCTCCCCCCTCACTGATTTTTTTGTTGGTGGGGGGGGGGGGGGGGGGTGGGGTGGGGGGGTGGGGGGGGGGGTGGTGGGGGTGGGGGGTTTTTTGTTGGTTGATTTTGGTGGTGGGGGTGGGGCCGGGCCCGTGTGGCTTACCGTGGGGGGCGGGGGGGGGGGGTGGGGGGGGGGGGGACCAGAGAACGAGGGTGCCGATGAGTGTGAGGGACCCGAGGGCTGCGGCGGTGGCGGCCCTTGGGTGGCGGGGTCGCCTAGGATTTTTTGGCGACCGGGTGGGAGAGACTGGGTGGTTCACTGTGGGATCGTTTCAAATCGGCGGTAATGGGAAGGAATTGGCTGGTCTGGTGGTAAGGTTCAATGGGTGGGCGCGGGGGTGAGGTGGAGCTCACCGGCGGTCCAGCTCTATAATTACCATAATTACAGTAATTATGCGAACGTTTTTTCAGTGTAGGGACCTTATTTTCAGGGAGTTAGTATGGGTATCCAAATGGTAAGGGGATGTTGAGTAGTTTTGCAGTGTCGTGGTTTCGCCGTTGCGCCGTTCGAGGCAGGGGTTTGGGGATTGAGGGAAACGGTTTTTTGGAAGTTTGGGCGAGGTAGTCCTCGCGCAGCCCTCCGGGCTGCCCTGCGGAGGCTCCGCAGGGACGCGGAGCCGCGCGTTTGGTTTTTGGGCGGACGGCGATCTTTGGAGGACCGTTGCGGACGATCCGGAGGATCGTCCCTACCGGCGTGGCCGGACCGAGCTGGGCATGGTCTACCAGGGTTGGGCGGGGGAACGCGACTGGCGACGGGGCTTAGGAGGTGCCGATGGCGAGGCCGAAGTATTCGGTGATGCCGCTGAGGACGCTGCGGACGGCGACGGAGGCGAGGATGAGGCCCATGACGCGGCTGATGATGCTGGCGCCGCTGTTGCCGATGAGTTTGTGGACGCCGCTGGCGCAGAGCATGAGGGTGAGGGTTACGGAAAGCACCGCGAGCATGACGATGGTGATCTCGATTTGTTCGACGAAACTGAACTTGGCGTTTTCGGTTTGGAGGACTGCGGCGAGGATGGCGCCGGGGCCGGCGATGGAAGGCACGGCGAGGGGGAAGATGGCAGTTTGATTTTCTTCGGCTTCGGCGAGTTGGACTTCGTGTTCGGGTTTGCTTTCGCCGAAGATCATGGAGAGGGCGAAGAGGAAAAGGACGATCCCTCCGGCGATTTGGAAGGCTGAGAGGGGGATATCGATGGCGGTGAGGATGTATTCGCCGGCGATGACGAAGAAAATTAGGACGGCGACGGCGAAGAGGACGGCTTTGAAAGCAATTTTGCGACGGGATTTGGGGTCGAATTGGTGGGTGACGGCGAGGTAGACGGGGACGGTGCCGATGGGATCGACGACGGCGAAGAAGAAGATGAAGGTGGAAACGATATCGATCATCGTGAGCTTGTCCGCGGGGCGAATCCTGGTTCCTGATTGTTGGTTACCCGGTTTCGCGGTCGGTCTCTTGATTGAGAGGGTATCGATTTTTGTGGAGGGAGGACAGCCTTGAATTTGAGCGGGCAGTGGGGTGTCGATTGGAAGAAAGGGCATCCGGGGGAGCGGGCGGGATGGCAATAAGCTTTAAATGGCGTTGACGGTTGGGGCGGGGTGGGAATAGTTGGCTCGCAAGTGTTTGATCGATGCGAAGCCCTGAATGAGCCCTGAAGAAATTACCTTTCCGACCGTCAGTGACGAGCGCGGGCATTTATCGGTCGCGGATATTGCCAAAGATGTGCCGATTGAAGTGGAGCGTCTTTACTGGGTTTGGGGGATTCCGGAGCAGGCGGAGCGTGGCGGGCATGCCCACCGGGAACAGACGGAAGTCCTGGTGGCGATGGCGGGAGCCTTTTCGGTTCGGTTGACCGGGCAGGACGGGACGGTGTTGGATTATCGGCTGGATCGTCCTGACGGGGGATTGGTGGTGCCGCCCATGTATTGGCGTGAGGTGATGGGATACGAGCCGGGCAGCGTCATGCTGGCGATTTCCGACGGTCGCTATGATCCGGATGAATACCTGCGCGAGAAAGACGTGTTTTTAAGTGATGCCGGATGAGATCGCATTTCTGGATTTGGGATTGCAGATAGCACGGGAGCGCGAAGCCATTGGGAGTGCTGTCGACCGGGTCTTGGCGAGCGGGGTATTGATGAACGGTGTTGAGTTGGGGGAGTTGGAGGGAGAACTGGCCGAGTGGCATGGAGGCAGTGAACTCGAGGTCGCGGGAGTGGCGAGTGGGACTGCAGCGATTGGGATATTGTTGCGGGCCGCGGAGATTGGTGTGGGTGACGAAGTCATTGTTCCGGCGTTTACCTGTCCCGCGACGTGGTTTGCGGTTGCGGATACCGGGGCGAAGCCGGTGGCGGTTGACGTGGAGTTGGAGTCGCGACTAATCGATCCGGATCGCATCTCCGCGGCGGTCACGGAGCGGACGAAAGCGGTACTGGCGGTGCACTTGTATGGGCAATGTTGTCGTATGGATGCGTTGCGATTGGTTTGTGATCGTCATGGTCTTCGTTTGTTTGTGGACGGGGCGCAGAGTATTGGCACGCGATCGGCGGGAAGTCGTGCGAGCGCTCTTGGTGACGGGGCGGCATTGAGTTTTTATCCGACGAAGAATTTGGGGGCGTTGGATGATGCGGGTGCCGTTTTGACGAGCGACGGGGAGTTGGCGGGGCGCGTTCGTGCGCTTCGCGAGTATGGCCGTGACGGTTCGGGGAGATATCGATGGCGTGGGACTAATGCGAGGATGGGGGAGATTCAGGCCGCCGTATTGCGATTTCGGCTGGAGATGTTGGAGGGAGACAATGCGCGGCGGGAGGAATTAGCGAAGCGATACCTTGAGGGATTGAGTGGTGTCGAGGAGTTCGGGGTGATGTTGCCGTGTAAGGCGACGGCGGCATCGGTTTGGCATTTATTTGTGATCAGCGCGCCCGGGCGGGAGAAATTACGCGAGCGGTTGAAGGCCGAGGGGATCGGGACGGCGGTGCATTATCCCGTCAGTTACGGGGACATGGAGTGTTTTGGGGACGCGGGGCGTGGCGATCATGTCGGGGCGCGTCGCCTGGCTGCGGAAGTGGTGAGTTTGCCCTTGCATCCTCGATTGACGGACGGGGAAGTGGACAGAGTTTGCGGAGTGGTATGTGAACAGGTTCGGGAGCTTTCTTCGGTGTGAAGACCTTTGAACTATCGCGCGGGGCATTCGGGGCGGGTCGGCCTCGATTGCATTTTTTGGGAATCTGCGGGAAGGGCATGGGATCGATTGCGACGGCTTTAGCGAGGGAAGGGTGGGTGGTGACGGGTTCAGATGAAGACGTATATGCGCCGATGGACGGGTTGCTCTTGGAGGCGGGCCTGGAGGTGCGGGCGCCGTATGCCGAGGAGAACATTCCTGGGGATGTTGAATTGGCGATTATTGGGAAGCGGGTGCGGGAAGACAATCGTGAGCTTCGAGCTGTGTTGGGGCGTGGGATACCGGTGGCCTCGTTTCCCTCCTTTTTGCGGGAGTGGTTTTTCTCCCGGTCGCGCAATGCGGTGGTGGCCGGGGGGGTTGGCAAGACGACGGCGACGGCGATGTTGGCATGGATATTGGAGGCGTCGGGTCGGGAGCCGGATTGGTTTGTGGGTGGCAAGGCGCACAATCTTCCGGGCGAGGCCAGGCTTCGTGGTGGCGTGATTTCGGTGATTGAGGGAGATGAATACGCCTCGTGTTTTGACGATCCGAGACCGAAGTTTGATCACTATTGTCCGGAGGCCGTGTTGGTGACCAACGTGGTGGAGGATCATCCTGATTTGTATGACGGTCCGGAGGCGGTGCGTGCGGTGTTCCGAGAGTTCGTGCGACGGATTCCGAGCGACGGGCTGCTGGTGTTGCCCGACGACGATGCGGGAGCGATGGCTTTGGGGGGAGAGGTTTCTTGTCCGGTGATTTGCTCCGGGTTCAGCTCGGAGGCAGGCGAGCGAATTGAAATTCTTGGGCTTCGGGAGGGCGAGTCGGAGTTTGTCTTGGGCGGTTCGCGTTTTGTCGTTCCGATGACCGGCCGGATGAATGTCAAGAATGCCGCGATGGCGGCGCTGGTGGCCCGTCATTTTGATGTCTCATTGGAGGCGGCGGCGGAAGCGTTGAGTGGCTTTCGTGGCGTGGAGAACCGTCAGGACATCAGGGAGATTGGTGGACGGATGCTGGTGAGTGATAAGGCCACGCATCCTGTGGCGTTGACGGGTTTATTTGATGCCATGCGGCAGCGATTCCCGGGTCGCCGGTTGGTCTCGGTAATCCAACCACGTGGGACCGGGGGGCGGGAATGGGTTTATCAACGTGAATTGCCTGAGGTGCTCGCCTCGGTGGACGCGGTCGTGGTTGTGCCCTCGTATGAGCATCAGCCGGTGGAGGGTCAGACCTGGCCTGGGGGAGCTTTTTGTGTGGAGCAGTTGGCGAGGGAAATCTCGCGTGCGGGTGGGACGGCGAGGTTACTTGGGAGCGGCGACGCGATTGCGGATGTTCTCCCTGAAGTGGCGCCACCGGGGGCGGTGGTCGTGACCACCTTGCCCGAGCAGGCGTTGGCGCTTGCATCGGAGATTGAGTCAAGCATCCTCGGCACCTGAGGCAAGCTCGGGACTTTTGTCCGGGAAAAGCCCGGCGATTTCGAGGCGCTGCAGAGTGGATCGGAGGGCGCGATTTTCCCGGTTGTCGGCGATGGGGTCAGCGATACCCGTCTTGCCGGCGAGAATATCGGTCAGGGTCTTGGTAAAGACGCGGGGATGATGGAGGGCATCGTAGGTTTCGCGTATTTCGGTTGATCGGCGTATGAGGAAGTCGGCATTGGCGGCCTTCGTCAGCTGGTTTTTCAAGTCTGACCAGGTGTGCCAAGCGAGGCCGCCTTTGAGGCCGAGGGGATCGCTTTGCATTCCTTTAAGGGGCATCGATCGGGCATGGCGCAGATGGGGCACGGCGGCGGCGGCGACCTCGGCATTGACGCGTGCTCCGTCGATGGGAAAGGAGGAAAAATAGAGATCGCAGTCATGATCCCAGAGGGCCTGGCTAAGAGACGGGACCCAGGGGACATGATGGAATCGGTCCTCCTGCACCTGATGGTGGTGGAGGTGGGTCGCAATGCTTTTCAGGAGGTTGTCGGTGAGCGGACCGATGTGGACATGTTTTCCCCCGGTATGTGCGAGGAGGACGGCAATTGTTTCAGGGTAGGAATAGTGATAGGGAGACTCGAACTTGAGCGTTGATCCGCAGGAAGCAGTGGTGAGTGTTCCGGAGGCGAGGAAATTACCCGATCGGGGTCCGGGATCGGGTGCAGAGAGCATCAGGATTTCGGGGGCCAAGCCGAGGATACGGGTGGCGGCGGCGCCGAAGGGATGAAGTTCGATCGGTTGAACTCCGGGAAAGTAGAGGCCGAAGCTGGGGGTGGCATCGGCGTGGTGTACGAGGACACACTGGGAGGTCCATTCGGGGTGCGCCACGGCAGCGGGAAGCGGATCACCGGGATGGTGAAAGAGAAAGACTCGGCCGGGGCGGAGGGATTGGACTCTTGTCATGAGCTGCTGGAGCCGGTCTCCGATATGTGGCCCTTCAAGCAGATAAGTGTTAGACGGATGGATGCGCGTGCGGGATGAGATTTTCTCGTCGAGGGGCGATTTATTCTCGTTGTAGAGATTGGAAACGATGAGGTGGGAATTGTTTGCGCCGGGATCGAGGGCTTGGACGAAGTCACCGATGAGTCCGGTGTGCCCGCCGCCCTTGTAAATTTGGGTGGCGAGGTAGAGATCGGGGCCATGCGTTGGTGCCTCGGCAGCGACCGGCGGCAGGCAGCCGCGCGCGAGGCGCCAGAGTTCGCGATCCCAATCGGGCAGTCCGAGCGGTCTTGGACCTTTATCGGATCGACGATGGGCATTGGCCATGCGGGCGAACATGTCCTCCATGGCAAGGGCGAGGGCGGCGATGTTGGAATCGCGGGTCATTGGTGTTTCTTGAGTTTCTCTTCGATTAGTATGAGCTGTTCCTGCAGATCGATGAGTTCCTTTTGAGTGGAAAGTGGGACCCTTGCTTCCCAGGTCAAGTAGTCGTCGACGACTTTAACGAGGGGAACGATTGTCTGGAGGTAATCACCGACGGCCAATATTCCGAGTCTTGGGTCGGGTGGATTCTCGCGATGCATCGTGATGGCCTTTTCGTAGATGTCGACGAGTTGATCGACAACCGTTTCAAAATCTCCTTCGCAGCGCATTCGTGCGGTCGCTTTGCGTGTGGCATCCGCGGAGTATCGAGACAACTCCCGAGTGATGTCGGCGACGGTGGTGGGGGTGGCATTGGCGGGGATCGTGAAGTTCGCTTCGCGGAAGCGGTCAAAGTTTTCGTCGGTTACGAGCGAACCGCAAGATTCGCGCCCGAGGATACTGACGGCGCATCCGCAGGCGATGGCATCCATTGCGGAAAGTCCGGAAGCGAACACAACATCGTAAGTGGGGAGGACTTCTTCGGGGTTATCGATCGTGTTGCCGGAGCTTAGGCCGATGATATCTGTCTTGATCCCGAGTTCGCGACAGGCGGTCTCGATTGTTTGAGTGAGGGCGTGTTCTTTGTGAGCGGCGCGATTGTATACGAGAGCTGTTTTTGGGCGATCGGGAAGGTCTCGCACCGTTGGGAAGCGCGCTATTTCGATGCCGTTGGGAATTACGGTGATGTTCTTGGCGGACAGATTGGATTCCACGAGATGGCGTTCCGCCTGGAAGCGTGAGACCGTCACGTATTGATAGATTTGGGGGTGGAGGGGGAGGCATTCCTTCCAGATGGAACCGTGGGAATGGTAGATCGCCGGGACGTTCGGCAAGGCGGTGATTGCTGACATGGCATCGAGGTGATGTTGTCCATGAATGACATCGGGGACGAATTCAAGGTTCTCGAGGTCGGTGGCGACCGGGATTTTGTCTTCGTGAAGCAGGCGGCGTGATTGCGTGGGGTCGCTTGTGTAAGCCATTACGGAGTGGCCGCGTTTTTGCAAGCTACGAGCCAGGTCTTGAATAAAGCCCTGTGTTCCCCCGCGGGCCCGACGTTCCAAAGACGCATTGGTGATGAGAACTTTCATGTTGGTATTGTCCGGAGAATCAGAGCACGTCATCGAGTTTGGTTTTGACGCGAGCGATTCGCGAACGCAGCTCACAGAGAGAATCGAACGTGTCGGTGGGCAGTCGAGTGTCCCAGTTAAGCGAACGGTCTGTCACCTTGATCAACGGAGTGATCATGCGGAGGTAAGCGGAGAGCGCAACGCTCTCTTTTTCATAGTCGGGATTCGTGGATTGGTGTTGTGTGATGATTGATTCATAGATATCGACCAAGCGATCCACGACTGAATTGAAGTCCGCTTCCTCGCGGAGGCGCCGGGTGACGGTTTGGGAGGATTCGGGTGAGAAGCGTGCGAGTTCTCCGGAAATCTTCTCCGTGGTAGCGGGGTTGGAATTGGCGGGTGTCAAAAAATTTGCTTCACGGTAGTGGTCGAAATTGTCCGGTGTCACCATGGCTCCGCAACTGGTGCGACCGATGGAGATCACGGCGCAGCCGCTGGCGATGGCGTCCATCGCGGAAAGACCGGAAGCGAAGACGATATCGTATGAGGGAAGCACCTCCTCGGGTTTATCGATCTTGTTCCCGGCGGCCAATCCGATGACATCCAAGTTGATATTGTGGCGGGCGCAGGCGTTGCGAATGGTTTTGGTCAGGGGGTGCTCCAGATGAAAGATGCGATTATAGAGGAGCGCTTTTTTGGGGTGGGGAGGAAGCTCGCGAACGGTATGGAATTTGGAGACATCGATTCCATTGAGCAGCACTTCGATTTGGGATGGCGACAGATTACATTCGATTTGATGTCGCTCTGCCATGAAGCGGGAGATGGCGAGGTATTTGTAGATGCGCGGGTGGAACGGGAGTGCGTCTTTCCAGACGCCGCCGTGAGAATGGAAGAGGGCCGGTGATTCGGGCAGGGCGGCGATCGCGGACATCGTGTCGAGGTGGTGTTGTCCGTGAATGATGTCGGGCGCGAACGTCAGGTTTTTGATGTCGTTGACGACGGGAACGGAGTCGAGATCGAGCAGGCGCCGGACCTCATTTGGATGTCCGGTGTAGGCCATGACCGTGTGGCCTCGGGCCTGAAGGTGCCGGGCCAACAATTGGACGACGACTTCGGAGCCGCCGCGGCGATCGAGGCGGGTGTTGGTGATGAGGACTTTCAAGAGGTGGAGCTTGTTTGAGGCCGGCGCATTTGGGGCACGGGCTGATACCTTGCCACTAAGACACGGTGGGCGCCAGAGGGGAGACGCGATCTTTGGCGGAGAGGACGGTCCAGTCGACCTTTGGGAAAAGCGGGGTGCGGGCGTGGCAGGACGTTAGGAACTCGCGATCGATGAGGTTACGGTGGTATTGTTCGGCGAGTTGGGCGAAGCGGAAGAGGTGGTCGCGGGTTCGTTTGGCGGCGTATTCGGGGGCGGTGTTGGTTTTGAGGAGGAAGGCCCAGTCGCTGGATTGGGCGAGGAGGAGTTCGCGGGTCATTTGTTGGAGGCAGGCTTGCTGGATGCTGGGTGCTGGATTCTCGATGCTGGATTCTCGATGCTCGGTGCTGGATGCTTGTTTTTTGGGCTTGGCTGCGCCTTCGCTGACGAGGGAGATGAGTTGTTGGGCGGCTTGGTGGAGGTGGGGGTAGATCCAGGCGTTTTCCTCGGAGAGCCAGGGTTCGAGGTATCCGTTGAGCCCCCAGGTGGAAGGGGACGGTTCGATGCGTTCGAGCCAGAGGTTTGATTCGAGGTATTGGGTGGGGGAGGTGAGTTGGAAGGGGTCGGTGGTTTTTTCGTCGGCGTTGCGGAGGGAGACTTGGCGGACAAGTTGTTCGAGGAAGGTGGGGCCTTCGAACCACCAGTGGCCGAAGAGTTCAGCGTCGAAGGCGCAGAGGACGATGGGTTCGCCGTCGATCTTGGGGTCGAGTTCGGCGAGTTGGGTGGCGCGGTGTTGGACGAAGTGGGCGGCGTGGGCGCGCGCCATCTCTTCGGCGTCGTCGGGGTTGTAGAGTTCCTTGTCTTCGGAGTGGCGGTCGGTGATGCGGTGGTATTTGAGACCGGTGAAACGTCGGTCGGGCTCGCCATGGAGGTATTCGCGGAGGAATTCCTCGGGGAGCTCGTGGCCGAGGTCGCGGTAGAATTCGCGGTAGGTGGGGTTACCGGGGTAACCGTCGTCGGCGGACCAGACCTGGCGGCTGGATTCGGGGTCGCGTCCGAAGACGGCGATGCCGTCCGGAGTGCGGGCCGGTTTGAAGACAGAGCTAGTGGGGGCGGGATTGCCGTGGAGAAGGCCGTGGGATTCGAGGACGGTCCATTGGATGCCGGCTTCCCGGAGGAACGGATCGAGTTCGGGGGAGTAGGCGCATTCGGGGAGCCAGAAACCGGCGGGGTCGCGGTTGAAAGTATCGCGATAGGATTGGACGCCAATTTGGATTTGGGCGCGGACGACTTCCGGGGTCTCGAGGTGGAGGGGGAGGATCGCGTGGGTGGCGGCGGAGGCGGCAATTTCGAGGACGCCGATTTTCTGGTAGTGGCGGAAGGCGGCGAGGACGTTATTTTTGTGGTGGAGGGCGAAGCGATTTTCGAAGTGTTGGAGGCGGTGGCGGTAGTATCGGGCGAGGTGTCGGCGGTGGGGTTGGCCGAGGGCGCGGTTGCGACCGATATCGTCGTCGGCGAGGAGGATGGTGCGTTGGAGATACTGGATGAAACGCTCCTGGAGGAGCGGGTCGTCGAGCATGGCGCAGAGGGTGGGGGTGAGGGAGAGGGTTAGTTGGAAGTCGGTGATACCTTCGTGATGGACGAGGCGTTCGAGGGCATCGAGGAGGGGGAGATAGGTTTCGGCGAGGGCTTCGAAGAACCAGTCTTCTTCGAGGAAGCGGGGGTGTTCGGGATGGCGGACGTAGGGGAGGTGGGCGTGGAGAAGGAGCGCCAGATGGCGGGGTGCGGGCGGCGTGGGGAGATTCGACGCTGGTTGGTTGTCAGACACGGGTTATCGCCTGCATAGAGTATTTGGCGAATGGTGAATTGTGAAGAGTGAATGGTGAAAGAAAGGCAGGAGCCGGTTGATCGGTTCTCCCGTTGGCCCGTTGGGAGGCATGGGAAAGGAGAGTGGCTGATGGGGTGGGGGACTCGGCTTTGTTGTGTCATCGCATGGAAGGAGCTGGTGGCTGCTATTTACTTGGGAGGAGGGGGAGCTGCGCAGTTTCGCAGGTACGCTGTCTCACAGGGAAAGGCAGGGGGGAAGGGGAGGGGAATGAATATTGAACAAGGAATTGATGAAGCGGCCCCGCTTCACCCTGCGGGCCGCCTTTGGCGGTCTATCTCGCTCCTCTCAATTCAGAATGATGAAGGAAAGGCAGGGGGAGGCTCACCGGGTTGTCGGTTGGCGGTCAGGGGGTGCGCGAGCCTTGGGGAGGAGGGGGAGGCCTTAGCTAGAGGCAGCGGCGGGGGCGGCGGGGGAGGGCGAGGAGAGAAGTGGTGAGAAGGAGGAGGAGTGGGGTGGTGGGTTCGGGGACGAGGGCGACTTGGATGATGCCTTGGGAGGCGAATTGGGACGTGTCCCATGTGTAGCCCGGCTGTAGGGGGGCGCCCGAGAAGTCGAAGGTGCCGTCAACGGCCGAATCTGCGTTGAAATCGAAAAGATCGAATGTATCGCCGGGACGCAGGGAGAAGCTGATTTCACCGGCATCATTGATAATGATTTCGACATTCGAGGTGATGGAAGCGAGATCGACGATGACGCCGGAGGCGTGGGTGCCGACGGGTTCGGGGTCTTTGCCCGGGTTCGAAAAGAGATCGAATACGATGGATCCACCGGAAGCGGTGAGGTCGTGAATTTGGCCCCCGGCACCAGAGTTGTCGAGGCTCAGGACTCGGAGGGTTCCGTCGTCGCTGGGACGAATGGAGGAACCGGTCAAGGTGACATTTGCGTCTATCAGGGCGGCGTTCAGGACTCGACCGCCGCTCACTATGACGTTGTTTTGGGCTCCGTCGGTGTCTAAGAGGTTGCCGCCTTGGAGGTCGAAGGTAGCGCCACGGGTAGAGAACGACGCATTTGCGTCCAGTTCGAGATTTCCGTTGCCGCCGTTTTGGACTGAGAGAGGCCGGATGGTGCCGCCGGAGAGGGATAGAGAATTGTATACGGTTAGTTGGCCGTTGGAGCCGAGATTAGTGTCGATACTGCCTCCTTGTAATTGAAGGTGGGTTGTGTTGAAGGTGGCGAAGCTGGCAGTGACCTGGCCAGCTCCGCGCGCGAGGGTGTATCCGCCGGAGAGGTTAAAAACTTGATTGTTTGGGCTACTGGCGATTGATCCACTGGAGACTTGAATGATGGTTTCGGGGGGATCGGATTGTGGTGGGTCTGACGACACCGAATTGACGGACGAGTTTGTGTTGCCGCCCGATATACGGAACTGGCTGCCTGAAAGGGTTACGGAAGCGATAGAGCCACTCGAAATTAGAAGGCGATTGTTGTTGTCGGACAATATTGAGCCTCCCGTGATGGGGAAGCTGTTTCCGATGGTAGAGCCAGATGGGCCGCTATCCAGGATGATTTCGCCTTCGCCGAAGGTTGCGTTGTTTCCAACCACGATCTCGCCGCCGTTTGAGAGGCCGTTGGTCTGGATAATTCCGCCAGAAATATTTACGCTTGCGAGAGCACGGCTTGATCCGGTGAAGTCGCTTGATACGGACGAAACGGTGCCGCCGGAGATGGGGAAGTATCCGACGGCTCCCGCGGTGTTTGACTGCAGGTTGGTGCGCCGGAGGTGGTCTATCTGGTGGTTTTCCCACGCTCGGGCATAGTCTTTCCAGTAATTTTCGTAGTCATCCAGGTAGTTAAGCCATCCTTCGTATGAGTCGTCGAGGTAGTTTTCGTAGTCCTCGATCCAATCTTCGTAGAAATCTTCGAGTTCTTCGGTGGCGTGGTAGCGGGGCTCAGGCGCTGCCCCGGCGGCGGCGTGCGCGACGGTTCCGACGAGGATCAACGTTAGAGCGACGATCTTCGGGAGGAACCGGACCGGATGAAGGTCTGATTTGACGGGTGGTGCGGAGAGCATTGAAGGGCTTTACGATACGTTATTGGGCGGGGGTTCGGCAAGGATTTTGGGGCTCACGGGGGGTGG
>JBCCIR010000153.1:0-12299 GCA_039028175.1 Verrucomicrobiota bacterium | reverse complement strand
TCCGACAGCGCGCGATCACGGTCTGCAGTGATCGCCACAAGTGCCGTGTGTGCCTCGCTGATTTCCTCCAGTTGGTCGAACGTGCTTCGGATGCTTTGGCGATAGGAACTGCTGAGCCCGTCCGTCATGAGCGCCAGTATGGTCATGAGGAGCCATACCGTAACGATGCTGGGGTAAGAAATCTCTACGCTGCGAAATTCGACAATGGCCCATATTGTGACGAACGTGGTAGCGATAGTGACGATGTAAACAATCCAGAACTGACTGCGTCGCGGCAGGAAGCCGCCGAGTCCTATCGGGACAAACATCACGAACAGCATCTGCAGGTTGCCGGGTGCTTCCATGTAGACGGAATAGGGGCACGCGACGAGTGCCACAAACACCACAGCGACGAACGACTGGATGATGTAGCCCCGATCCAGCATGCGGTAGATGACCGCGATAGCGATGACGATGACAAAGTTGCGAGGAGACCGCCGCGGGGCGAGTCTTCATCGAGCTCGACTTTACGGAAGCGGGAGCCGCCGATGCCTTCGATGCCGTAGTAGTCGGCGAGGAGGTCATTGATGACGACGAAATCACTTTTGAGGAGTTTACCGACGGGCAGGTTGTTGTTCAGGAGGACGCGAAGCGTTTGGTAAATTTCTTCGCGGGCGGCGTGTTTCACGGATTCGTCGAACTCCCAGAAGTGCCGGTAGTTGAACTGAAAGAAATCGAGGCGTTCCATGTGGAGCCACTGGTGGGCAAAGCCGGAGATGAAGTTTGCGGTTCGAGGGTCATCGAGCATGCGGTTGGTTTGGCGTTTCAGGACCGCGGGGTTTTTGAGTTTGCCGCGGCGGGCGAGGTCGTAGAGTTCGGCATCGGGCGGTGCGCTCCAAAGGAAGTAGGCGAGGCGGACGGCGAGTTCGAGATCGGTAAGCTCACGTTTCTCGTCGTCGGTGGCGGGTTCGTTAAGGTAGAGGAAGTTCGGGGATGCGAGAACGACGGCCAAGGGTTCGATGAGGGCCTGTTCGAACGATTTGCCGTTTTTGCGCTCGAGTTGGTAGAGCGCCATGAGTTTGTCGACGAAGGATTTGGAAGGGTTCGTGATGCGGAAGGCGCGGCGGGCGAAGCGGTAGATGATCTCGCGGGCGTATTCGTCGTTTTTTTCGGCGTCGGGGCCTTTGAAGAAGATTTTGCGATGGGACGTGGGCGGCCATTTTTCGACGAAGGGGCCTTCCCATTCGACCCAGTCGATCCAGAGAGCGGGTTCGGGACCGGCTTCATTCTCGCGGCTGCCGGTGACGAAGGAGTATCGGGCGGCATCGCGGGTATTGGGGCCGCGTTCGCGGAAGGCGAAGTCGCGCTCGCCGGAGCGGGAGATGGTCACGGGGACTTCGATGATTTGGGGATCGTCGGTGGTGCCGGTGACCCGTTGGCAATCGATGAGGCTGAGTTCTCCGCTGCGTCCATCGGCGGCGGGGTGGCCGAGTTCGAGGAAGCGGCGATGGGAGGGTTGATCCCCGATGGCGCCGACGCGGGCGCGGAGGATGTATTTCCCGGGGGGTGCTTTTGAGGGGATATCGGCGCGGGCGGTTTGTGCTCCCTGGAACCAGGTGTAGAGGAGGGCGCCTTTTGTGGAGAGGGGGTCCTTGAGGTATCGGTCAGTGCCGGGCCACCATTTCCGGTAATTTCCGTCTTCGAATGCGACGCGATCTTTGTCGATGAATCCGAAGGCGGTGGGTGGTTTGTTTGATTTGCGCCAGGCTTCGGCGCGGGTGTGTGAGTCGAGGAGGTTATCGTGAAAATTTTGGACGCGTTTGTTGCCGTCGATTTCCGCCTGGGTGCGGACACGTTTGGTCTCGGGTTTGGGTCCGGTATTGATGGCGTCTTCGAGGGCGCGACGGGCGACGGCGAGGTATTGTTCGAACTGGTCGCTGGAGAAGAAAAGGGAGGCGCCGGCGGTATCGAAGCCGTCGGAGTTGGCGTCATCGGGGAGGTCCTCGGCATCGACGTGGACGTCGAGGAGTTGTTTCATGGTGTTTTGGTATTCGCGCCGGTTGAGGCGGCGCATGGTGATGAGGCCGCCGGAGTCGGTGAGAATTTTCCGGGCGTTGACGAGTTTGTGTGAGAGGGCGTCGAGGAACTCGGTTTTGTGTTCGGGGGTGGGTTGTTTTTTATCTTCGGGCGGCATTTCGCCGGAGTTGAGGGTATTGAGAACTTTTTGCCAGAGTTCTGCGGAGGGGATGGTGCCGAGGTCGAAGGACAGGTCTTCGAGATTTACCTCCCCTTTTTCGGTGGCGGAGTCGTGGCAATCGAGACAGTAGCGGTCGAAGAATTCGAAGTATTTCTCCGGCATGACGGCGGAGGGAGGCGCGGCGTGGGAGGGCTGAGCGAGGAGGCAGGCGGAGACTA
The DNA here is from genome assembly GCA_039028175.1 of Verrucomicrobiota bacterium. Lineage (GTDB taxonomy): Bacteria > Verrucomicrobiota > Verrucomicrobiia > Verrucomicrobiales > DEV007 > JBCDBW01. Next base: position 9,905 of record JBCCIR010000153.1, on the reverse strand, counting down.
GAATTAGTCTACTGATCGATAGAAAACGCATTTGTGATTTTTTGATTGGTCGTGGGTCTGGGATAAACGGAGAACGGGGGTGGGTCTTTCGAGTGGTGATGGGCTGCCGAGGGCGGGATTGGCTCAACCGAGGGGGTTTGAAATTTTCATATTCCAATTTTCAAATAAGCTTCAAATCTGAATTTTCAAAATTCAAATCGCTGGGAATCTGTGGCCCATGGTGCCTGGAACGGGTGAAAGCTGGGATAAAGGGACGGCGTTTTTTGAGTGATGGCAATGAAGCGATTTTTTCTGATTTTGTTGGGATTGGTGGCCCTTGGTGTGGGTGGAGGCGAGGCGGGCGAGAAGCGGCCGAACGTGTTGTTCATTGCGATTGATGATTTGAATGACTGGGTGGGTTGTTTGGGGGGGCATCCGGATGCGCTGACACCGAATATGGATCGGCTGGCGAAGCGGGGGACCTTGTTTACGAATGCGCACTGCCAGGCGCCGATCTGTGGTCCTTCGCGGGCGTCATTGTTATCGGGGACGTATCCGCACACGAACGGCTTGTATGCGCAGCCGGGGGGCAAGGGTCTGGTGGAGGACCGGGAGCTGTTTCGGGGGCACTTGATGCCGGAGTATTTTGCGGCGCAAGGGTATGCGACGTTCGGGTGTGGGAAGATCACGCACGGGTATCCGATGGATGTGGCGTTTGAGGTTTGGGGGAAGAAAGCGGGCGGGAGTTCGGGGCCGAAGCCGGGCAAGGAGCGTTTTAATTATGAGCCGGATTACCGTGTGCCCTTTACGGGGACGCAGACGGATTGGGGGGCGTTTCCGGAGCGTGATGATGAGATGCCGGATCATGACGCGGCGAACTGGGCGATCGAGCGGTTGGGGGAGGCGCACGAGGAGCCGTTTTTTTTGGCGGTGGGATTTGTGCGGCCGCATGTGCCGTTTTACGTGCCGCAGAAGTGGTTTGATTTGTTTCCGATCGACGACGTGATCTTGCCGGAGATTCCGGAGGGGGATTTGGACGACGTGCCGGAGACGGGCATTGCGATGCATGAGATGCCGCGCTATCCGGACATTGACTGGTTACGTGAGAACGACAGCGAACAATTGCGGAAGTGTGTGCAGGCGTATCTGGCGTGCACGACTTATGTGGATTCTGAGGTGGGACGGGTGTTGGATGCGTTGGATGCGAGTGCGTATGCGGATGACACCGTGATTGTTTTGTTCAGTGACCATGGGTATCACCTTGGTGAGAAGGATCGGGTGAGTAAGCACAGTTTGTGGGAGGAGTCGACGCGGGTGCCGATGATCGTTGTTGTGCCGGGGGGCAAAGCCGGGGTGGTGCGGGGGGAGCCGGTGGGCTTGATTGATATGTATCCGACGTTGACGGAGTTGTGCGGGCTTCCGGCGAAGGAATCGAACGAGGGCGTGAGTTTGGTGCCGTTGCTGGACGGGAGCGATGCGGCTGAGTGGCGGGAAGCGGTGGTGACGACGTATGCGCGCGGGAGTCATGCGCTGCGGTCTGAGGGTTTTCGATATATTCGGTATGAGGATGGGGCGGAGGAATTATATGACCATGCGCGTGATCCGGACGAGTGGACGAATTTGGCGGGCAATCCGGAGTATCGGGAGGAGTTGAAGCGATTTCGGGGGTTGGTGCCGGCGAAGGATGCGCCGTATCATGCGGCGTCTCGGGCGGCGTCGGTGAACGCTTGGTTTGAGGAGCACATGGCGCGGAATGGGGTGAGGGATTAGTGGGGGGTCTTGTGTTGGTGGGAGAGTTTTTGGGAAGTATGCAAGGGTAGTCCTCGCTAAGCCCTTCGGGCTTCGATGCGGAGGCCCGTTGGGGACCACGGGCCCCACCTTTGGTTTTTGGGCGGACGTTGGTATTGGGAGGAGCGTTGTGCGCAAGTCTATCTCGTTCGAGATAGATACCTCCTTCCCTTGTCAGGATCGGCGAGGGCGCGCTACCTTTGGGGAATGGGATGCGGGGACTTGGTGAAAGATGGGGGGCATTGTGGGAGTCTATATATAGTATGAAAACGCGATTTGGTTTTTGGTGTTTGTTGGTGGGGATGGGGACGGGGATGGTTTGCGAAGGGGCTTGGCCGTCCTGGCGTGGGGGAGTGGCGGGATCAGGGGAGACGATGGAGACGGATTTGCCGGTGAAGTGGGGGCCGGAAGAGAACGTGAAGTGGCGTGTGGAATTGCCGGACCGGGGGAATTCAACGCCGGTGGTGTGGGAGGATCGGATTTTTGTGACGCAGCCGATCGAGGCGGAGAATTTTCGGGGGACGATGTGTTTTGACCGGAACGACGGGAGCTTGCTGTGGAAGAAGGGAGTCACGTATGAGAAGCCCGAGCGTTCGCACCGAACGAATCCATATTGTTCGCCGTCACCGGTGACGGATGGGGAGCGAGTAGTGGTGTCGTATGGGTCGGCGGGTCTGTATTGTTATGACATGGACGGGGAGGAATTGTGGTCGCGCGATTTTGGGCCGCAGGATCACGTTTGGGGGCATGGCTCATCGCCGGTTATCCACGGAGGGCTTTGTTATTTTTATCATGGGCCCGGGAAGGACAGTAAGCTGTATGCCTTGGATTTGGCGTCGGGGGAGACGGTGTGGGAATTTGCGGAGCCGAACTGGGAGACGGGGGAGCGGACGGACGGTTTTCAGGGACGCGAGAGTGAAGGAGTGATTGGCTCGTTCAGCACGCCGATCTTGGTGGATGTGAACGGGCGTGAGGAGTTGGTGATGAGTTTTCCGATGGAGATGAAGGCCTTTGATCCGCGGACGGGGAAGGAGTTGTGGAGTTGCGCGGGTTTGAATCCGTTGGTGTATACCTCACCGGTTGCGGATGGTGAAATGATTGTGGCGATGGGGGGGTATTTCGGGAACTCGATTGGAGTGAAAGCAGGTGGCGACGGGGATGTGACGGAAAGCCATCGGTTGTGGCGTGAGGAACGGCATCATGGTGGGATTGGTTCTGGAGTCGCGAAGGACGGGAAGCTTTACGTGCAGGACTCGGGTGGAGTTGTCTACTGCCTGGACATGGCGACGGGGGAAGAGCTTTGGAAGGATCGTTTGCCGGGCAAAGGGAAGTCCTGGGGATCGTTTCTCTTATCGGGCGACCACATTTACACCTTGAGCCAGGCGGGAGACTCGGTGGTCTTCAAGGCGGGGCTGGCGTTTGAGGAGGTGGCGTTGAACGATATCGGGGAGCAGACGAATTCTTCGTTGGTGGTTTCCGACGGGGATTTGTTCATTCGCACGCACGAGGCGTTGTGGTGTATATCGGAAGACAGTTAATCGGTTAATCGGTTAACCGGTTTGCGACGGTTTTTCTGGCGGGTGAGGAGCATGCCGAGGCCTTGGAAGGCGTCGAGGATGAAGGTGGCGAGGTTGACTGATTTTTTGGGTTCGCCGGGCTCGATTTCGCAGGCTTTGTCCGCCACGGCCTTGGCTGCGGGCAGGGGTTGCGGAGCGAGGCCGATTGTGCGCAATGCTCCGTAGGCGTCGAGGCGGAAGTTATTGTAGAGGGTGGGGAGCAGTCGGCGGCGTGGGTCGGTCTTGGGTGGATTGGGGTAAAAGACTTTGATGGGGATGTTACCGATGCCCTCACAGGACTCGGTGCGGGCTTCGAATTCCATGTCGGACGTATCCGATTTTCCGTAAGCGGCGCGATAGAAGTCGTCGGTCAGGAGGAGGTACTCTTTGGAGGGAATTGAATTCTTTGCGAGGCGATGGACGAGGATCACGGATTCGCCGGCGAGTTCCTTAAATCCGCGGATTTCTTTCACGGCGACGTCTCCCAGGTGAAGGAATGACTTTAGTTTGAGGTCTTCGGCTTGGCGGCAGGCTTCGCAGGGGCAAATGTTGCAACCGATAAGCGATTCCGCGGTCTTATGAAAGGCTTCGAAGAATACTCGGGCTTGATTGAGGACGTCGCGAGTGAGTTTCTGGAGATGATCGGGATCGGAATCGGGTTCCAGGAAGGCGTAGAAGAGGAGGGCGTCGCCTTGGAGCTTGTTGAGTTCGAGGGGATAGGATGAAGAGTCGATGACTGCCTCCATCAGTTCCGACACGATTTTCTCCGCATGAAGGAGGCTCATGGAGTGGAGTTGGAGGAACTTCGTGTATCCGCTGATATCGGAGAGCACGAGGGCGGCTTTTCGGATTTCCATCGTCTCATCAATGGTAAGCCTTAATCCATTCCACCTCCAGCGCGAAGGGGCCGGGTTTTTTGTCGGCGATGATGAGGCCGATGAGTTCGATATTCGCGGGATCGAAGGGGTAATCGGAGAGGTTTCGTCCGCGGAAACTTTGGCGGAGGGAAGAAAAGGGCACGCCGACTTCGATCCATTTCCCTTTTTTTGTTTTGAAGTCGCCGCTGTAGGACACGGGCCAGTCGCGGTATCGGGAATCGGTTTGGAGGCGCAATTGGTATGTGCGGCCATCGCCTTTGACGCGAAGGCGGATGCCCTTGAAGCCTTCGAGATCGAGGTCGGTTGGTTGGCGGACGGATGAGAAGCCGCCGTTATTTTCCAGCGACAGAGTGCCGCTGAAGAAGAGGGTATTGTTTCTGATTTTGGAATTGCCGCGGGAGACACCGCCCATGACGCCGTCATTGACCTCTGGCCAAGCGCCGGACGGAGCGGCCTTGCGGAAGTCAAAGAGAGGCTTGCCATCGGGCTTTTCTGCGAGGGCAGGTTTGGAGGAGACGAGGGCGAATCCGACAAGGGTGGCGATGGAGAGAATCTTGTTCATTGCGAGAGGGTTTTGGTTATAGAACGTAACGACTGGGGGTAGGCGATGGGGGCATCTAAATCACCGGGCGTATGGTCGGCGAGGTTGTGATTTTCGATCGTGACGTGGGGGAATGTTTGTTGGGTCCGAGGCTTTGCGTGGGGTGGATGATTTGATAGGACAGTGGAAACCGATGAGTCGCGAGATGCTATACCGGATCGATGACAAGCCGCCCTTGCGGAAAGCGATTCCGTTGGGGTTTCAGCAATACCTGACGATGTTCGGGTCGACGGTGGTGATTCCGATATTGTTGATATCGGCGTTGGGGGAAAACGAGGACCCGGCGATGATGAAGCATCACCTGGGGCAGCTGATCGGGACGATTTTTTTTGTTAGTGGGATTTGCACCTTGCTTCAGACGACGTGGGGGAACCGGTTACCGATCGTGCAGGGGGGGACGTTTTCGTTTTTTGCGCCGACCTTTGCGATTCTAGGTTTGGATTCGCTGGCGGATGCGGGCTTTGCGGTGCGGATGCAGCATTTGCAGGGGGCGATCATCGGGGGTGCCCTTGTGCAGATTTTGCTGGGGTATACGGGGATGGTGGGGCGGATGTTGCGCTTTGTGAGTCCCGTGGTGATTGCGCCGACGATTGCGTTGATTGGGTTGGCGTTGTTTCGGTTCGGGGCGACGGAGCAGGGGGCGGGGAGCAACTGGCCGGTGGGGATACTGACGATCGTGTTGTTGATCTTGTTCAGCCAGTATCTGCGGCACAAGCATCCGGTATTTGCGATGTTTCCGATCTTGTTGGGGATCGCGGGGGCGTGGGGGATCGCGTGGGTATTGACAGCGGCGGGAGTGTTTCCGCCGGAGCATGCGGCTTACGTCTCGTTCGAGGTCGTGCGGGAGGCTCCGTGGGTTCGTGTGCCGTGGCCGTTTCAGTGGGGTATGCCGGTGTTTGTGCCGGGGTTAATTGTGGGGATGTTAGCTGGATACCTGGCGTCGATTATTGAATCGGTGGGCGATTACTATGCGTGTGCGCGATTGGCGGGGGCACCGGTTCCGGACAAGAAAGTGATCAACAAGGGGATCGGAATGGAGGGGGTGGGATGCGTGGTGGCGGGGATTTTCGGGACGGGGAATGGGACGACCTCTTACAGTGAGAACATCGGGGCGATTGGGTTGACGCGGGTGGGATCGCGTTATGTGATCCAGGTGGGGGCGGTGATCATGATGGTTTTGGCGGTGTTCGGGAAGTTCGGGGCTTTGTTCGCGAGTATTCCGACGCCGGTGATCGGGGGAATTTACTGTGTGATGTTCGGGATGATTGCGGCGGTGGGCTTATCGAACCTGCAGTTTGTCGATCTGAACTCGGCGCGGAATTTGTTTATTATCGGGTTTGCTTTGTTCATGGGGATTTCGTTGCCGGAGTATTTTGAGCGGGCGGCGGGACCGGTGACGATTATTCCCGGTGAGACGTTTTCGTTTGTGAACGAGATATTGTTGTCGCTGTGTCGATCGGGGATGACGGTGGGAGCGATTATTGCCTTGGTATTGGACAACACGATACCGGGGACGGACGAAGAGCGGGGGATACGGGCTTGGCAGGAGCGTGGTGAGGAGTGATAATGGTGGGCTGGTTATGAGTGGGACAAGTATGAGCACGCGCGTGGGGCCGGAGTTGCCGGCCTGTGAGTTTGAGCCGAAGCCGTATACGGGGCCGGGGTATGAGGAGGTATTGGAGATGCGGCGGACGTATATCAACCAGGGGGTGTTTACGTTTTATGCGGAGCCTTTGATGTTGGTGGAGGGGAAGATGCAGTGGGTGTGGGATGAAAAGGGGAAGCGGTATTTGGATGCGTTTGGGGGGATTTGCACGGTGAGCGTGGGGCATTCTCATCCGGAGGTGGCGGCGGCGGTGGGAGAGCAGAATGAATTGATTCAGCATGTGCCGACGATTTATCTGCATCCGGCGATTGGTGAATATGCGAAGTTACTGACGAGCACGCTGCCGGATTCGCTGACGCGGGTGTATTTCGTGAACTCGGGATCGGAGGCGAACGATTTGGCGGTATTGATGGCGCGGTTGCACACGGGGAATCACGATGTGATTGCGTTGCGCAATTGTTATCATGGGGGGAATGCGGCGGGGATGGGGCTGACGTCCCATCACACGTGGAAGTATAATGTGCCGGGGGCGATGGGGGTGCATCATGCGAAGGCGCCGTATCCGTATCGGGGGCTATGGGGGCATGATGAGGCGGGGGCGGGTGAGAAGTATGCGGCGGACGTGCGGGAGATTTTGGATTTCGGAAGTTCGGGGCAGGTGGCGGCGTTTATTGCCGAATCGATTCAGGGGGTGGGCGGGGCGGTGGAATTTCCGGCGGGGTATTTGGAAGCGGCGTATGAGCATGTGCGCGGGGCGGGGGGGATCTGTATTGCGGACGAGGTGCAGGCGGGATTTGGGCGGACGGGCACGCATTTCTGGGGATTTGAAACGCAGGGGGTGGTGCCGGACATGGTGGTGATGGCGAAGAGTATCGGGAACGGGTATCCGCTGGGCGCGGTGGTGACGACGGACGAGATTGCGGAGAAGATGACGGAGCGGATTCACTTCAACACCTATGGGGGTGACCCGGTGGCGATGGTGCAGGGGAAGAAGGTGTTGGAGATCATGCTGCGGGATGACACGCAGGGGCTTTGTGCGCGGGTGGGGGGACGGATATTGGAGGGGTTGCGGGGGTTGCAGGCGAAGCATGAGTTGATCGGGGAAGTGCGGGGTCGGGGATTGATGATCGGGGTGGAGATGGTGAAGAACCGCGAGGGCAAGGAGCCGGCGACGGAGGCGTGCATGGCGGTGGTGGAGCGGGCCAAAGAGATGGGACTATTGTTAGGGAAGGGCGGGTTGTGGGGGAACACGCTTCGGATCAAGCCGCCGATGTGTTTGACGGATGAGGATGGCGATTTTTTGGTAGCCGTGATCGATGCGGCGCTAGAGGGGCTTTAGCTTGCAGTCGTAGCGAACAGTTCGCAGAAGTCGGTGACGGGGAGATTGGCCAGGGAGGCAGGATCGCTGGCGAGGGTGAGGATTTGTTCGGCGATATGGCCGTCGAGTTGGGTGCGGAGATTGGCCTCGAATTTTTCCATGAGGAGGGGGATGCCTTCTTCGCGGCGCCGGCGATGGCCAATGGGGTATTCGACCTCGACTTTTTCGGTGGCGGTGCCGTCTTTGAAGAAGACTTGGATGGCGTTGGCGATGGATCGTTTGTCTGGATCGAGGTAATCGGTGCTGTATTGGGGATTTTCGGAGACTTCCATTTTTTCGCGGAGGGCATCGATGCGGGGATCGGCGGCGGTTTCATCTTCGTAATGGTCCGCGGTGAGGTTTCCGTGAATGAGGGGGACGGCGATCATGTATTGGAGGCAGTGGTCGCGATCGGCAGGGTTATGAAGTGGACCGGTTTTGGAGATGATGCGGACGGCGGCTTCCTGGGTTTCGACGGCGATGCGTTCGATGTCGTCGAGGCGGTTGGCGACGTGGGGGTGGAGTTGGACGGCGCATTCGACAGCGGTTTGGGCGTGGAACTCGGCGGGGAAGGAGATTTTGAAGAGGACGTTGGTCATGACGTAATCGGCGAGGTCCTGTTCGAGGGTGAGGGGTTGGCCTTTGAAGAGGACGTCCTGAAAACCCCATGTGCTCGCGGTGAGCGCGCCGGGGTAACCCATTTCTCCGCGCATGACCATGAGGGCGAGGCGGACGGCGCGGGCGGTGGCGTCGCCGGCGGCCCATGATTTCCGGGAGCCGGTATTGGGGGCATGGCGGTAGGTGCGGAGGGCGCCGCCATCGATCCAGGCATGGGAAAGGGCGTCGATGATTTGGTCGCGGTCGCCGCCGAGTAGGCGGGTGGCGACGGCGGTGCTGGCGATGCGGACAAGGAGGACGTGGTCGAGGCCAACGCGGTTAAAACTGTTCATCAAGGCGAGGATGCCCTGGATTTCGTGGGCTTGAATCATGGCGTCGAGGACGGACGACATGGTGAGGGAGTGCCCCTGAAGTGATTGCCAATCGGCGACGGCGAGGATGGCGCCGAGGTTGTCGGAGGGGTGGCCCCACTCGGCGGCGAGCCAGGTGTCGTTGAAGTCGAGCCAGCGGACGAGGGTGCCGATATTGAAGGCGGCTTGGACGGGATCGAGGCGATGGGGAGTGCCGGGGACGCGAGCGCCGTTTGGGAGGGCGGCTTCTTCGACGACGGGGCCGAGGAGCTTGGTGCAGGCGGGGTATTTGAGGGCGAGCAGCGCGCAGCCGAGGGAGTCGAAGAGGCAATGGTGCGCGGTGAGGCGGGCTTCATCGCTGAAGCCGGGTTCCGCGCAGACGTAGTCGGCGATGCGGACGAGGAGCTCGTCGGGATCGGGGCGAATATTTTGATCGGCGCTGGTTTTCAGGTGCGGAGAGGGGATAAGTGGTTCAGCGATTTTCGATGGGGATCCAATCGGTGGGTTGCGGGCCGATGTAATCGCCGGTGGGGCGGATGAGTTTACCGGCGGCGCGTTCTTCGATGACGTGGGCGGTCCAACCGGTGATGCGTGACATCACGAAGATGGGAGTGAAGAGCGGAGTGGGGATGCCGCAGAAGTGGTATGCGGTGGCGGAATAGAAGTCGGCGTTGGGGAAGAGGTGTTTTTCGTCCCACATGAGTTTTTCGATGACTTCGGAGACGGGATAGAAGTGGGCGTGTTCGTGATTTTGGGATAATTTTTCGGACCAGACCTTGATGATGTCGGAGCGGGGATCGGATTCTTTGTATACGCGGTGGCCGAAGCCCATGATGAGTTTTTTGGCGGCGAGCATTTCGCGGATGCCGGCTTCGGCGTCTTCGGGAGAAGCGAATCGTTCGATGAGGTTCATGGCCGCTTCATTGGCGCCGCCGTGGAGGGGGCCGCGCAGGGCGCCGATGGCGCCGGTGATGGCAGAGAAGAATTCCGTACGGGTGGAAGTGATGACGCGGGCGGCGAAGGTGGAGGCGTTGAATTCGTGTTCGGCGTAAAGGATGAGGGAGACATCGAGGCAGCGGCGGTGATCGGGGTCGGGTGTTTTGTTGTGGAGGAGTTGGAGAAAGTGGCCGGCGATAGAGCCTTCCTTGGGAGCGGTTTCGTCGATGCGTTTC
>JBCCIR010000152.1:0-12495 GCA_039028175.1 Verrucomicrobiota bacterium | reverse complement strand
TGGGTGGGTATGTGGGGGCCTTGGTGGGGGCGCCGGTGTTGGCGGGATTGGGGGCGTGGTTACCGTCGTTTAATGCGGTGCAGCGGGACCCGGCGGTGGTTTTGCGGAGTGATTAATTTTTTGAGATGAGTTTGTCGGTCGAGAAATTGGTGAAGCGGTACTCCGGGGAGGGGGGTTCCGTGGTGACGGCGGTGGATGGGGTTTCGTTTGAGGTGGGGGACGGAGAGTTTGTGGCCTTGTATGGGCCGAGCGGGTGTGGGAAATCGACCTTGATGTTGATGGCGGGCGGGTTGTTATCGCCGGACGAGGGGACGGTGTTGATTGGCGGTGACGATCCGTATGGGTTGTCGGCGGGGGAGCGGGCGCGATTTCGGGCGGAGCGGGTGGGTTTTGTGTTTCAGCAGTTTTATTTGATTCCGTATCTGGACGTATTGGACAACGTGCTGGTGTGCGAGTTGGCGGGGGCACGGGAGGACGCGGGATTACGGGGGCGCGCGGAGGAATTGCTGGAGAAGTTTCATTTGAGTGATCGGCTGCATCATGTGCCATCGGCGCTGAGTGTGGGCGAGCAGCAGCGGGTGGCCTTGGCGCGGGCGATGTTGCGGGAGCCGGGGTTGATTTTGGCGGATGAACCGACGGGAAATTTGGATCCGGAGAATGCGGCGATTTTGTTGGATCATTTGAAGGGGTATGCGCGCGGGGGCGGGGCGGTCTTGATGGTGACGCACGATGAGAAGGCGCGTGAGGAGGCGGATCGGGCGGTGAAGTTGGAGGCGGGGGTGGTGGTTTAGGCTTTGGCAATTAGGAATTAGGAATTAGGAATTAGGAATCGGATATTTTGTGATGAGGACAATATCGGTTTTGTATACGGGGCAGTTGGCGGCTTTGGCGGGGTGTTCCGAGGAGGATGTGGCGGTGGATGAGGGGGCGGCGTTGGGGCGGGTGGTCGAGGAATTGTCGGGGCGGCATGGGGATGGGTTTCGGGATTTGATTTGTGATGGGGAAGGGAAATTGTTGGGGACCGTGTTGGTGGCGTTTGATGGGCGGCAGATGCAGGGGGAGCGGGATGGCTTGAGTTTGGACGGGGTGAAGGAAGTGATGTTGATGACGCCGATTGCGGGTGGGTGAGCGGGGAGTGCGGCGATGTTGAGCGACGAGGACAAGGCCATTTACGAGTGGCAACTGGATGTGGCAGGACTGGGGGAGGCGGGGCAGGAGAAATTGCGGGGGACGACGGCATTGGTATCGCGGATTGGGGGATTGGGTGGGCCGGTTTGTTTTGCGTTGGCGGCGGCGGGGATCGGGAAGCTCGTGATTGCGCACGCGGGGAATCTGACTCCGGCGGATTTGAACCGGCAGATTTTGATGCGTTATGAGGATTTGGATGCTTCGCGGGTGGAGTCGGCGAAGAAAACATTGGCGGCGTTTAATCCGGGGATCGAGGTGGAAGCGGTGCCGGAGAATATCGGGGAAGAGAACGTGGCGGACCTGGTGGGGCGAGCGGATATCGTGTTTGGTTGTGCCCCGATGTTTGAGGAGCGCCTATTGATTGATCGTGAGTGCATGCGTCAGGGGAAACCGTTGATTGATTCGGCGATGTATCATCTTGAGGGGCGAGTGTTGCCGATTGTGCCGGGCAAGACAGCGTGCTTGGCGTGTTTGTATCCGGAAGTGCCGTCGCATTGGAAGCGGCGCTTTCCTGTGATCGGCGCGGTCTCGGCGATGGTGGGAAATATCGGGGCGCTGGAGGGGATCAAGTTGATTACGGGGGTGGGGGAAGTGAATTTGGGGAAAATGATTTATGTGGATGCGGCGACGATGACGATGCGGAAGATATCGGTGGAGCGGCGCGAGGGATGTGAGGTATGTGAGGGGGATGATTTTTGATAGGAATGGGTGATTTGATGCGTGGAGAATAGGGTTAGAATTTATGTATAAAGCGAAGGCAATTTTTCTAGGGATCGTGATTCTGGCGTTGGTGCTGGTGGCGGGATTGGTGTGGCGTGGGGGATCGGGGAAGGACGGGTTGGATGAGCCCCTGGTGATGTTTTGTGCGGCGGGGATTCGGGCGCCGGTGGAGGCGATTGCGGCGGCGTATGAGGAGGAGTATGGGGTGCCCGTGCAGCTGCAGTTCGGGGGCTCGGGGACCTTGTTGAGCAGCTTGAAGGTGTCGAACGCGGACATTTACCTGGCGGCGGACACGAGTTACACGGATCTCGCGAAGGAGGAGGGGTTGTTGGCGGAGACGATGGAGGTCTCTTATTTGACGGCAGGCTTGGGGGTGCCGAAGGGGAATCCGAAGGGGGTGAAGTCGTTGGAGGATTTGAAGCGGGAGGATTTGAAGGTGGGTTTGGCGAATCCGGAAGCCGCGTCGGTGGGGAAGTTTACGAAGAAAGTGTTGAGCGAGCATGGGGTGTGGGACGGAGTGGATGCGGAAGTGATGACGCCAACCGTGAATGAACTGGCGAACTCGTTGAAGTTGGGGACGATCGATGTGGCGGTGGTATGGGATGCGTTGGCAGAGCAGTATGAGGAGATCGATTTCGTGTCTGTGCCGGAATTTGATGTGGAGAAGAAGACGATCACCGTGGGTGTATTGAAAGCGGCACCGCATCCGACGGCGGCATTGACCTTTTGCCGGTTTTTGACGTCGCGTGACCGGGGGTTGCCGGTGTTTGCGGCGGAGGGGTATGAAGTGCCCGAGGACGCGGACGTGTGGGAAGAGACGCCGGAGTTGTTGTTGTTCAGCGGGGCGATGTTGCGGCCGGCGTTGCAGGAGACGGTGACGGCGTTTGAGGAGCGGGAGGGCGTGCGGATCACGCCGGTTTACAATGGATGCGGGATTTTGGTTGCGCAGATGAAAGCGGGTGAGCAGCCGGACGCGTATTTTTCGTGCGACATCAAGTTCATGGACATGGTGGAGGAACGGTTCATGGAGTCGAAGACGGTGTCGGCGAACGACATGGTGATCCTGGCGGAGAAAGGGAATCCGAAGGGGATCACGGAGTTGAAGGATTTGGTGAAGCCGGGATTGCGGATCGGGTTTGCGCATCCGGAGAAGTCGGCGCTGGGGGATTTGACGAAGTCGTTGCTCGAAGATGAGGGCTTGTATCAGGACATTGTGGATTCGGGGAACCTGGTTTTGGATTCGCCGACGGGCGATTTTTTGGTGAACCAAGCGAAGACGGGATCATTGGATGCGGTGATTGTTTACCGGAGCAATGCGCAGGCGGATCCGGGGACGGTGGAGTCTTTGGACATCATTGATATTGACCGGCCGAAAGCGGTGGCGCATCAGCCGTGGGCGATCGGGAAGCATTCGGATCACAAGCGGTTGCTCGAGCGATTTTATGAGTCGGCGGTGTCGCCGGAGAGCAAGGAGCAGTTTTTGTCGTTCGGGTTTCGGTGGGAGTTGGAGGACTGACGTCCAATTGGGGATTAGGAATTAGGAATTGGGGATGGGGTGGCGAGAGGTGCGCGGTATTTGGTGGACGTTTTTTGGGGAATGTGGGAGGACGGGGGGATTGAGAGATGAGTGACGGCGTGATCAAAGTGAGATCGGATGTGCCTTTTTTGGGGGCGTTGGCGGCGATCTCTTTGATGTATCTGCTCTTGATCGTGGGGATGTTGGGGGCGGATTTGTGGTATTCCGTCACGAGCATGACGCGGGCGGAGTTTTTCGGGATTCTGAAGGACCCGGATATTCAGGCTTCTATTCGGTTGACCGTGATTTCATGCACCTTGAGTGCGATTTTGTCGGTGGTGGTGGCGGTGCCGATTGGGTATTTGCTTTCGCGGTATCGATTTTTCGGGAAGACGCTGGTGGATGCGGTTTTGGATATACCGATTGTGCTGCCGCCCTTGGTGATCGGGCTGAGTTTGTTGATCTTGTTCAACAAGGTGAGCTTGTTTGGGGTGACGTTAGAAGAGGCGTCGGGGTGGTTGATGAGTCCGTTTTTTCCGAAGGGCTCGGACCCTGGGGTGACCTATCGGGTGCCGGCGGTGATTTTAGCGCAGTTTACCGTGGCGTGTGCGTTCGCGGTGAGGACGATGCGGAACACCTTTGATCAGATCAGTCCGCGGAGCGAGCAGGTGGCTTTATCGTTGGGGTGTAATCGGTCGCAGGCGTTCTGGTATGTCGTCGTGCCGGAATCGTGGCGTGGGATTACGACGGCGGGGACCTTGGCATGGACGCGGGCGATGGGGGAGTTTGGGCCGATCCTGGTTTTTGCGGGAGCGATTCGCGGGCGGACGGAAGTGTTATCGACGACGGTTTTCTTGGAGATCAGTATCGGGAACTTGGAAGGGGCGGTGGCGGTGTCTTTGTTGATGGTGACGATTGCGATCGTGGTTTTGATTGGGGTGAGGATTTGGGACAAGGGGCATCAAGCGAGGATATAGGACGGACATGATCAGTATCGACAGACTGGAAGTGGAAGCGGGGGAGTTTCGGTTGAAGGGGATTTCGTTTGAAGTGCCGACGGGGGAGCATGGGGTGTTGATGGGGAAGACGGGGTCGGGTAAGACCACGATATTGGAGGCGGTGTGCGGGTTGAAGAAAGTGACCGGGGGGAAAATTGTTTTGATGGGGCGGAATGTCACGGGGTTGCGGGCGGGGGAACGGGGGATTGGGTTTGTGCCGCAGGACGGGACCTTGTTTTCGACGATGACCGTGCGGGATCATTTGGCGTTCGGGCCGCGGTTGCGGCGGTGGGGGAAGAAGGAGGTGAACGAGCGGGTGGAGGAATTGGCGACGGAATTGGGGATCGGGGAGTTGTTAAAGCGGAAGCCGTTTGGGTTGAGCGGCGGGGAGCGGCAGCGGGTGGCGTTGGGGCGCGCCTTGGCGACGCGGCCGGAAGTGTTGTGCTTGGATGAGCCGTTGAGCGCCTTGGATGAGGGGACGCATGAGGAGATGGTCTCGTTGATTAAGGGATTGGTGAAGGATCATGGGATGACGGCGTTGCATATTACGCATAGTAGAAGAGAAGCGGAGATGATGGGGGATGTTGTTTTTTTGTTGGAAGGGGGCAGTGTGGGGGTGGAGGGGGAATAGTTGCGCGGGGATTAGTTGCGCAGGTACGCGGGGTTTGGGGGGGAGAGGGGTTTTCGGGTGCTAGGGAGTTGTTGTCCTCGCTACGCCCTTTGGGCTTCGCTGCGGAGGCCCGTTGGGGACAACGGGCCGCACCTTTGGTTTTTGAGGGAACCACGTGCAGCGCTAGCGCGCAAACGTGGGCTGGGCCGAGGGGCGTGGGTGGACGGTTGTGTGGTTGGGGGGGAGGTGGTACGGTTTGGGGATGAGAGGGCTTTGGGTATTGATTGGGGTGTATGTGGTTTTTTGTGGGGAAGGGTTTGGGCAGGGGAGTTTGAGTTATCCGGTTACGGGGGAGAATGGGATGGTGGTGGCGCGGACTGTTTATGGGGCGGAGACGGGGGTGGCGATTTTGGAAGACGGGGGGAATGCGATGGATGCGGCGGTGGGCGTGGCGTATGCGTTGGCGGTGACCTTGCCGAGCGCGGGGAATCTTGGGGGCGGTGGGTTTTTGGTTTATTACGATGCGGAGACGGAGGGAGTGTATGCGCTGGATTTTCGGGAGACGGCGCCGGCGGGGGCAACGCGGGATATGTTTTTGGGGGAAGACGGGGAAGTGGATGAAGAGCGGGCGCGGGCGAGTCATTTGTCGTCGGGAGTGCCTGGGAGCGTGGCGGGATTGAGTGCGGCGCTGGAGCGATTCGGGACCAAACCATTGGCGGAAGTTATTGAACCGGCGATTGCGTTGGCGGAGGAGGGGTTTGCTTTTCCGGCGCAGCAAGCGCGGTCTTTGAAGGAGTATCGGGAGCGGGTGGGGAAGTGGGAGTCGTCGCGGGCGATCTTTTTTCGTGAAGACGGGAGTCCGCACGAGGCGGGGGACGAGGTGGTGATGGAAGATTTGGGTCGGACCTTGCGGTTGATCCAGGAAGAAGGGCCGACGGCGTTTTATGAGGGGGCGATTGCGGATTTGATCGTGGCGGAGATGGAACGCGGGGGCGGTTTGATTACGAAGGCAGATCTGGCGGGGTATGCGCCGACGTGGCGGGAGCCGGTGTCGGGGACGTATCGGGGTTTGTCGGTGTATTCGATGCCGCCGCCGAGTTCGGGCGGGGTGCATTTGATTGAGATTTTGAATATTCTCGAGGGATATGATTTGCGGGCGATGGGTTGGCATTCGGCGGCGAGTATGCACGTGATGGCGGAGGCAATGCGTCGGGCGTTTGCGGATCGCTCGGAGTTGTTGGCGGACGCGGATTTTTATGAGGTACCGGTGGCGGGGTTGACGGCGAAGGGGTATGCGGAGCGGTTGCGGGAGTCGATTGACTTGGAGCGGGCGACGCCGAGCGTGGAAGTGCGGCCGGGGGCTTTGTTGTCGGTTGACGGGACGAACACGACGGCGTTTGCGGTGATTGATGCGGCGGGGAATGCGGTTTCGTTGACGACAACGATCAACACGGCGTTTGGGAGCGGGATCGTGGTGACGGGAGCGGGGTTTCTGCTGAACAACGAGATGGATGATTTTTCCGCGAAGCCGGGGGCACCGAATGCGTTCGGGTTGTTGGGGGGGCAGGCGAACGCCGTGGAGGCGGGGAAACGGCCCTTGAGTTCGATGAGCCCGACGATCGTCTTGAAGGAGGGGAGGCCGTTTTTGATGTCGGGCGGGGCGGGGGGCGCCCGGATTATTTCGGGGGTGCTGCAGGTGATTGTGAACGTGGTGGATTACGGGATGAACGTGCAAGAGGCGGTGAACGCGCCGCGGTTGCATCACCAGTGGTTGCCGGATGAGTTGAGCTTGGAGAAGGGGTTCAGTCCGGATACGGTGGGGTTGCTGGAGGGGAAGGGGCACGCGGTGAGCGTGGGGAACGCGCGGTCGTCGGTGGTGGCGATTGAGGTGGTGCGGGAGGGGGATGGGGAGGTGGTTTATGAGGGAGCGGCGGATCCGCGGCGGGAAGGGGTGGCGGTGGGGTATTGAGGCGGTGTCGATCGAGGGCAAAGTCGTTTTTCGTAATATCTCCGTGTTGAACGATCTGGAGTTAAATAATCGTGAAATATGCCAACAAACAGACCTAGGGTTAGGAATAAACCGATTTAGCTAATTCCAAATCGCTCATCAAACTGTTAGGGGTATACTTCAAAACTTTTGCTATGAATCAGCCTAATGCTCTCGATCACTTTGGTGAATTTCTGATGGTCAGTATGCGAGATGCAGCGATAGACGCATTTGATGGAATAGCGATGGAAGAGAACAAGGCTCCGGCTCTTCAAAGTCTTCAATCGGATCTGCGAACACTGTCCGATTCACAGATAGATTTAGTCCGAAGAGCATTTATCACTGCCATTGATTCTGGGCTCCACGATTTCCTCTTCTCGCTGCACGAGCAGGCATCCGTCAATGCCCGGATTCAGATATCAGTCGACGGTCAAGATGTCGTTCAGCTAAGCGATGGTATTCAAGGGGAGATGTTTACGGACGATGGATGGATTGCACGATTTAGCAAGTTCGGTGAACCGTCAGAAGACGACTGATTACATAAGGGCATTCAGCCCCCAACCAGAGGCTGGAGTCATCCCCTGGAACCCGCATAGACTTTCGATAAGAATTTGGGCAGCCGTCCGTCATTGACGGGGTTGTCTCAGCCTTAACGTTGGCTTAACGAATTGAAAGGACACTTGTTCATAGTTCTGTTTCCCTTGCTAGCATGCTGCTGTCTAGCAGCTACTGCCGAGGAGAAAGCCGACACCAAGAGCCACGGTCTCGTCGGGCTTCGTCCCTTACCCCGTACGGAGAAAGATTGGAAATCGAACCATGGCGGAAGCTGGCAAGGTACGCCCACCTATGAGGAGCAGAATGGGAAATACCCCTTCGTCGCAGAGCATATCGATACGGTAAAGGGGTGGCTCGATGGCGACTTTGAGACGAAGCGAGTGTTCTTCGAGCATTATTGGGGGTCAGCCGCCGAGTTTGATGATCTCGATCCAAAGAAGAACCAGCTGGTTCAGAAGATAAAGGACTGGGAAGAGAAAGGCGGCGTCGTTGAGCACGTCCTGATCTGTCGCGAGTATGATCTAGTCATAAACCGGGGATACAAGGATGCGAAGCCAGGGCCGTTCAAGGAGGACACGCGTATCCTTTACGAGAAGGACATCGATGACATCCGCGTGATGTTCAAAAAGGCCCACAAGCAGGGGATCCTGAAGAAGGACAATTACAGCCTGATCCAAATGGTGCAGCACCCCGATTTTTTCGCAACGGACAAGCGGTTCCAGCCGATCATGGACAAGGTAGAAGGCATTGCTTATGAAGCTCACCAGTTCAACCGCCACTGGCCGCGTGAAACGGGCTGGGGAAAGCCGGAGAAGATTATCGAGGGAGCGAAATGGACGCTCGGACAGGGGAAGGAGTATATCTTCTATTACGGGCCGATTATTTGGAAAGACGACAAAGAAAAGTACTATGAATTTGTAGAGCGGGACTGGCTGATCAAATTCTGGAAGGAAGGCCTGCCAAAGCACCATCCGAAGATGCACTACTACCTCAACCTATTCCCTCATGGGTCAGGCCGGATGCGTCCATGCGGACCCGAAACCGATCCTCATTCCAAGCTTGGATTTACCAAGTGGTTGATTGAAGAGATCAAGGGGGTCTCAGGAAGAGGAGATAGCCAAGAAGGCGCTGCAGTCAACGCAGACAAGACGATCCGTTGAGCTTTGAAGCTAGCAATGGAATGAGGAGGGCGTTTGCCACTCCTTAGCCTGCCACCACGTTTCTCATGGCCGACACGAATCAAGATCCTGAAGAAATGATGGTCATGGCCATCAAGAAGAACGATCCGGATATGGTGGCGGGGAGAGTGGAAGCTCAGCGCACAATTGACGTTTTCTTATGCATCCACAATGAACATAAAGACAACATTGGCGTCTACTTCGCGATCAAAGCTGGAGTTCCTGATGATGGATGCACGACTTTTCTCTGGTATACGTTCACGGAAGAGAAAGAGGGAAAGCTACTTGCCTACCACCACAACATTCCAGAGGACCTCAAACAGTATGAGAAGATCGCGGTGGGAAAAGAGGAGATTCAGGATTGGATGATCAACGATCACGGATACCTCATCGGAGGGTGGAGTGTTCGAGTCCAGAGATCGAAGATACCAAATGCAGAGCGAGCAGCCTTCGACGAGTCAGCTGGGATCCGAGTCTACCGAGAAAACGATTTCTGACAAGCCTGGTAGACGAGGGGCAACCAGCGCCATTCTATTCGCGAGACCTTTTCCATCTTTCCACGCCGCTACCCCCTAGCTACACTTCGACGTTTTATCACTCTATTTTCTCTTATCGGATGAGCTACGATTTGTATTTTACGTCACCTGAGATTTCACGAGAACAGTTCCGATCGTATTTCTCTCAGCGACCACGGTATCAGCTCAATGGCGATCAGGCTTGGTATTCTAATGAAGATACCGGTGTCTATTTCTCGTTTGACTACGACGATCCTGACAAATCTGAGAACGACTCTGATGAAGAGTTTCCGAGTTGTAGTGTCAGCTTCAATTTGAACTTTTACCGCCCTCACTATTTCGCGTTGGAGGCAGAGCCTGAAGTCACGGCCTTTGTGAGGAATTTTCGGTTTGAAATTCATGATCCTCAAAACTCTGGGATGGCGGAAGGGCCGTATACTTCGGAAGGATTTTTTGCCGGGTGGAACGCTGGTAATGCATTTGGATACCGAGCCGTGCTCTCTAAAGACGAGAATCCTGACGCGATACATCATAGGTCCACTAGCGAACTTGAAGCGTTTTGGAGGTGGAATTTCTCCCGAGATAGGATTTACGAATCGCTAGGGGTCGATATTTTTGTGCCCCGGATCATGTTCGTTGTAAATGAAGGGGCACTTCGATCGCTCGTTGTGTGGCCTGATGCTATCCCGACTCTCATTCCGGAAGTTGATCTTCTTTACGTGCCTCGTAAGGAACTTGCGCCCAAACGCTTCTTTAAACGTACGGAGGACGAGTGCATTCTTTTCCGAAAGGATGCGGAAGGAATTCTTCCGCCTTCGTCCGAGGATTTTCCTGTTCGAGCCAGTCGTCCCGGTTATGAGACGCCTCCTGCGGACGTAGTGAACTTTGTGAAGAAGCTTGCCCCTTGTCAGCCGGCATTCGAGGCAATTGCTATGGATAGTGTGTTGAACTCCGAATTGATACGGGAGGCCATGGAGGGGGGATAGCAGGTGGGTGGGATGTTTTGGCCTGTTTAGAGATGGTGTGAATGAGTGAGATTCCCATACAGCCCGTTTGGATTGTCTTTGGAAGGAATACTCAAGGGCACTACAAGGTGATGGAAGAGTATCCCTTGTCGACGGAAGCCGAGGCGAGAGCGGACGAATTGCGGCGAGAGCGACCTGAGCTTGCGGTGGAAGTAATTGAATCCGAGTCGATTGAACCTGATCGAATTCTGCCCACGAATGAGCAACAGAAGGCGCTTGGTCAAGTTATGCACCGGGCATTTGTTGCGATTCGGAACCTGGCGTATTCCAATGAGTCTGAACCTATTGCGGAGCTAGCTGATGTCTTTCACAATTTGCCTGCTGAGATGTTCGACGAGAGGAATTGGGATTGGAACTCCTTGGAGAGATCATTGCAGCGATTTCAGGAGAAGTTTCCGAAGGCATCACCATATGATTTCGCGAAAATGATTGATGAGATAAGAAGCATGGGAGGACGGTGAGACTCGAGTTGTCAGTCGGTGTCCTCTGAGAGCTAGTGAAAATCGCGGCTTCATCTCTATGTCCTGTGCGCAGCTTTGTTTTGAAGGCCTTTACGCCACCTATGAAGGAGCGCATTCTTCTAAAGATTCATGACAAATTCTACATACCGAGAACGTGTTGAAGCGTTTTGGCGTTGGTATTCTGCTAACGCGGGAAGGCTTTTCGACGCTATTGAAAACAAAACATTTGGTGACGTTCAGTCGGAGGTTTCAGATCAAGTTGCTGCCTTATGGCAGCCTTTGGCGTGGGTCTTCGGTCCTGGACCTGAGGAAAAAGGCGGACACTCATTTACGATTACGGGCGAAGGGATGAAGTCGCGGCAATTTTTGACGGAATTCTGGCTTTCCTTGGCGCCGGAGCTTGATGGGTGGACATTTTATTCGTCACGGCAGCCGGGGGAGATCCATGACGGAATGGAGATCAGAATTGGTGAAGATTTGTTTCGCATGGACGGTTTATGGATCACGCCTTCTGTCGATGAAGAGAACCAGATTGTTCATGTTTCTGCGTGGCATCCTGTATTCTCCGAAGTCGATAGGGAAAAGGCTGACTTGGCGCTTTTCTTAATTCTGGATGAGGTCTTGGGCGAGCATGGAACCGATCAATGGCTTGGAAGGATTGAGACGTCCGATAGCAAGCTCAAATCGGCGATTCCGGCGGCAGAGTTGCGAGACTTTCTCCATGATTTGGAAGTCGAGAGGGGGTGGATAAAGTATCCGCCCACGGAAACTTATTCGACCTATGAGCTCAAAGAGATCGGTGACAGTCATCTTCGGGCTGACACAATTGCGGGCTCGACGTGTCATATGGATTTGATCGGGCGCTACCTCGATTGCCAGGGACCGTTCGAAGAAAATGACCTCGAGGGAAGTGGTGCCGAGTTTGTCTTTGTGTCTTACCGATCTGATATCGCTCCAAAGGGGGAAGAGACGGCGTTTCGCGGGGGGATTGAAGACGCCCTAGAGGCGGTGCTCGGTGACGAGAAATTGGGGAAGCCCCTTGGGGGAGCGATTGGGCAGCAGTTTTCTTATATTGATCTCGTTCTGTTCGATGGGCAGAGAAGTATTGATGCTGTTTTGCGGGTGCTTAGGGAGAGGAACTTGCCGGAGGGGACCGGGATACATTTTTTTGAAGCTGGGAATGAGAGTCGGCGGGTAGTTTTGTAGGTGGGCGATCGAGCTCAGGATTTTAATGGCTAATCGGACTGTACACCTTGGATTCTCGGCCCTGCAGAGCTTGCTGCTGCTGCTGTTTCTTCGAACTTTTTCGGGGTTTTTCGAATGGTGGGAGAAGACGATAGCTTATCTGTTGCCTGGGAAGCCGCTGCCTGCTTTGTCGGAGGTGGTGCAGAGTATTGGGCAGAGTCTGCAGTCGATCGAATTTGAGTGGCCGTATCTCTCGCTGATGATTGTAGGCACCTATTTCTTTGTGGGATTGATGATTTTGTTTTCGGCGGAGGACATGCCAGTTGCGCTGCATCGGTCTTATTTGTTCCAGGTTTCCTCGATGTTGTTGATCGCGTTTGTGATTTTCGTGTGCTTTGTCGCGGTGTTGTTGCCGTTTGTGACGACTAGTTCAGGGCGTCTGGAGGAGGCACCTGAAGCGATGGCGATGCGGGAGAAGCTTTGGATTGGGGGGACCGTTCTCTACTTTGTTTGTATGGGGGTGCTTGCTTTTCGTTGGATAGGAAGGAACAAGAGGG
>JBCCIR010000151.1:0-12577 GCA_039028175.1 Verrucomicrobiota bacterium | reverse complement strand
AAAGTCAAGGGTGTGAGGGGTTGGGGATCAGGGAGGGGCGGCGCGCGCTGCGCGCGAATTTTGAATGGTGAATGTTGAATTTTGAAGGGAAGGCAGGCGAGGGCTGCGGGCAATTGGGAAATATTAAATAGCCATTAGGAATTGATCGTATTGGGGGGTGGGGATTGGTGGGAGCGGGGAAAAATGCTTCTAAGAGGGTGTGAGGGTGTGGTGTCCTATTGGGTATGAGGTGGTTGGTGTTGTTTGGAATTGTGTGGGGAGGTGGGATGGTGGGGGTTTTTGGAGAGGAGGCGGCATATCTTGAGGATTTTGAGTTTATTCGGGAGACGGTGGGGGAGTCGGGGGCGGCGGTGGAGGTGCGGGGGGTGGATTGGGAGAAGTGGTGTGATGAGATGCGGCCGCGGTTTGTGTCGGCGACGTCGGATGGGGAGCATGTGGCGAATGTGATGCGATTGCTGGCGGTGCTGGAGGACAGTCACACGAATGTGACGCAGTCGACGGTGGCGTGGGATGAATTGCCTTCGAAGTGGGACGGGTTGTATGGGGGCGGGATGTTGTTTGGGTGGGAGGACGGACGGGTGATGTTGCGAGGGGTGATGGCGGGGCATCCGCTGGAAGGGAAGGTGTCGCCGGGGATGGTGTTGGTGGGGATTGGGGGGGAACCGGTAAGGGAAGTGCTGGCGCGGGACCGGGAGCGGGTGGCGGAGTTTAGCGGGATCTCGCGTTGGGAGCAGTTTTACGCGGTGGCGGCGAACCGACTGTTGCCGTTTGGCGAGGCGCATGAGCTGGAACTGGTGTTCATGGATGAGGAAGGGAAGGAGACGACAGTGGAGACGCTGCGGTGGGGGCCGGAGGGGAAGCCTTTTGTGCCGTGGGATTTGGAGTTGCCGGACGGCGTGGTGTGGGCAGAGGGCGCGGTGGGAACGATGTTAGAGTATTCCTGGTGTTCGAAGGTGGGGTATTTGCGGATCACGGGGAGTATGGATGAGGCCACGGTGAAGGCGTTCAACGAGGTGTTTGATTCGTTGGAAGGGATGGAGGCGTTGATTTTGGATTGCCGGTGGATGGGGGGCGGGAGTGATTTTTCAGCCTGGGCGATGGCGGGACGATTTTTTGAGAAGGGGGTGGAGAACGGGCCGTATGAGAAGCTGGGGCCGGAAGGAGCGTGGCAGTTTACGGGGCCGGTGGTGTTGCTGCAGGACGAGACGATGGTGTCATCGGCGGAGACTTTTGCGTGGGCGATGACGGAGACGGGGCGGGCGGTCTCGGTGGGCCAGAGCACGGGTGGATGGGGGATTATTCCGAAGGGGTTTGAGTGTCCCTCGGGGTTGGTGAGTTTTCGATTGGGGGTGAATCATCGGCCGACGCCGATCACGAAGAAGCTGACGGAGGGGGTAGGGTGGCCGGCGATGATCGAGGTGCCGTATGGGGTGCGATTTTGTGCGTGGGGCGATTTTGTGCGGGAGATCGGGACGGAAGTTTTGGGGTTGTTGTATGCGGGGATGGAGCGGGAGGAAGTGGTGGCGTTGTTTGGGGAATTGTTTCGTGGGGAGTATCGCGAGTATATGGAGGGGGTGCGGGCGGCGGGGGATGTGGTGAAGGGATGGGACGGGGCGGCGCTGGGGAAGCGGGTGCGGGAGGATCTGGAGGCGACGCTGGAGATGGAGTTGGCGATGTTGGAGGTGGAGGGGGCGGACTTGGAGGGATCGCGGCGGCGGTTGGGGAAGTTGGGGGCGGTGGGGAAAGCGGGGGGGTTTGGGGAATTGGTGGAGCGGTGGGAGCGCGCTTTGCGCGAATTTTGAATGTTGAATTTTGAAAGGTGAAAGGGAGGCAGGGGGGAGGGGACTTCAGCTATCAGACTTCTGACTTCAGCTTTGGGAGGCAGTCGGGGGGGCGGTTTGGCCACGTGCAGCGCTTCACGCAAGGGTGGGCTTCGCGAGGGTGGAAAGTTCCCATGCTCCAAGCTCCAAATAAATCTCAAGCCTCAAACTTCAATACCCAAGGGGGAGGCAGAGGGTGTAGCGCACGCGAACTTGGGGTGCGGTGGGGATTGAGATTAAGAGAAAGATTAAGAGGCGGGGTGGGGCCTGCTGGAATTGTTAGTTTCGGCGGATGGTGAAGAAGTCGTTTCGGGTGGCGGGGTCTACTTCGAAGGTGGCGGATTGGATGAGGGTGGTGGGGGTGATGTTGGGGGAGATGCGGATGGAGGCGGGGAAGTTGAGGAGGGTGTCGGCGATGATGTTGTAGGTGAGGCCGGGGTAACAGGTCCAGGTGACTTCGTAAATGTTGTCGCCGGTGGTGCCGTTGACGCCGATGAGGTCGAGTTTGAGGATGCGCAGGAGGTCGTTGGGGTCGAGGGGATTGGTTTTGTTGGCGAGTTCTTCGGCGTTGGTGGAGCCGTCGCCGTCGGCGTCTTCGGCGCCTTCGGTGTCGTTGGGGGGATTGACGGTGAAGCCGTATAGGACTTCGAGGGTGTCGTCCATGCCGTCGTTATCGGTATCGACGAAGGGCGGTGAGGTGAGGCAGAAGCCTTCGACGGCGCCGATGTCGGGGAGGTTGCCGGCGGGGCGGGCGACCTGGCGTTGGCCGACGAGGATGGCGGATTTTGTGGCATTTTCGTGGGCGAGGGATCCCGGGGCGGGGGGCATGGTGAAGGTATTGCCGCCGTAGTGGGCGAGGGGGGAGAGGAGGGGATCTAGGGGAGAGGCGGTGGTGCCGACGAAGTCACCGTTGGCGTTGGGGGCGCCGGGGGGGAAGAGAGCGGATACGGAGGAGTTGTCGCCTATGAAGTTGTTCCCGAGGTCGGTGAGGGTTCCGAGGTTGATGTTGATGTCCGCGTTGGAGAGGGCCGAATTCTCGGCGATGATGGATGAGTCAATTTCGAACGCACCGGTGACTCCAACGGAAATCCCGGCGCCGATGATGGTAGCGGAATTGCGGGCGATGGTGGAGTGGACTAGGCGAAAAGAGTTACCGCTGTACAGAATTCCGCCTCCTCCGCTACTTCCAAATCCCAATATAGTGGCGTTGTCGGTGACGGTGCAATTGGTGAGGGAAAGATCGCCGCCGGAACCACTAATGCCGCCGCCTTCTGTGTCGGCAGTGTTGCCGGCGACGGTGACATGATGGAGCGAAACGGGAGTGCTGGCGGCAATATTGATGCCGCCGCCTGGCACGAAAAAGCCGGGGTAACCACCGGTGATGGTGAGGTGGCGGAAGATGACGGCGTCGGACGCGCTGCCGGAGATGAAGAAGACACGCGAGTCGTCGTTGGTGGGTCCGTCGCCCGTGACGTCGCCGTCGATGGTGACCCCGGTGGCACCGCTGGAGGCGCCATCGATTTCGAGGGCTTGGCTACTGATGGTGAGTTGGCCGGAGGCGCCCCCGACGCCGAGGTGGATGATGTCTGCGGGTTGGCCGTCAAAGACGGCGGGGTCGAAGAGGATGCGAGTGCCGAAGGGGTCGGAGAGGATGTCGGGAGCGAGGCCAATGGCTTCCCGGAGGGAGGTGTCGCCCGGACCGGTGGTGGCGTTCTCGTCGGCGACTTCGTCTACGAGGATGATGGGATTGGATTCGTAGGCGCCAATATCGATAGTGTGGGGGGAGCCGAGGACGGCGGGGCGGTGGCGGGCGAAGCCGTGACCGCGTTGGTCGGTGGGCGGGGTGCAGGCTTCTCCGTTGTCGAGGGCGGGAGAGTCGTATTGGAGAGCGAAGGTGGGGGTGGGGCCGCCGTTTTGGGCGAAGGGGTCGAGTTTGGGGTCAAGGGGGGAACCGGCGGTGCCGACTTGGTCGGTGTTGGGGTTGGGGGTTCCGGCGGGGAAGGTGGAGGTGACGCCGGTATTATCGCCGATGAGGTTGCCGCCGTTGGTGGTGAAGTTTCCGGAAAGATCGGGGTCGGTGCCAGCGGCGGTGTTTTGGGCGACGATGGTATTTTTGAGGGTGAGGCCGTCGCCTGTCGAGCGGATGCCGGCGCCGCTGCCGGCGTCGCTGGTGTTTCCGGCGATGGTGGAATTTTCGACGGATGCGGTGCCATTGGCTCGGATGGCGGCGCCACCGCCGTTGGTGGCGATGTTTTGGGTGAGCGTTGAATTGATGAGGTAGAAGGCGCTGGAGGAGATGGAGAAGATGCCGGCGCCCTGGGTTGCAATGTTGTTGTAGAGGGCGGAGTTGATGATGGTATTGCGGGAGCGTGCGCCGGAGCGGATTGCGCCGCCCCCGGAGGTGGTGTGGGCATTCGTGAGCGAGAGAGAGTGGAGGGCGATGGTGTTGTCGCTGTCGAAGTTAAAGATGCGACCGCTGGAAGTGCCGGGGCTGTTGCCGTCGACGACGACGCCGTAGGTGGGGCCGGCGGGCTGGACGATGTTTGAAGCGTCGATGAAGAAGGATTGATCGTTGGCGGTGATTTGGTTGTTGGTGAGGGTGATGATGCCGGGGAAGATGGCGGGGTCGAAGCGGATGACCTGGCCGGGGGTGTTGGCGGCGTCGATGGCTTCGCGGAGGGAGAGATCGGGGCCAGTGCCATTTTCGTCGACGAGGGTGTTGACGAGGAGGACGGGGCCGGTTTCGACGGCGCCGAGATCGGGTGCTGTTGCGATTTCCCGGAGGAAGCCTTGGCCGCGCTGGTCGTATTTGGTGGTTTTCGCGGTGGCGACGGCGGCGTCGATGGCGGGTGATCCGGCGAGGAGATGATGGGATGGGGTAGGCCCGCCGTAGTGGGCGAGGGGGGAGAGGTGGGGATCGGATTCGAGGATGGGGGTGGGTCCGGAACTGATGATGAAGCCGGTGCTGTCGCCGACGAGGTTTGCGCCGGTAGTATTGACGGTTCCTGATCCCGCATTGTCTATATCTGCGCTGCCGGAGCCGCCGGTATTACCGGAAAAGAGGCTGTTTTCTAGATTGAGGGTGCCATTGGAAAGGAGGCGGATACCGCCTCCTTCACCGTCACTAAAACTGCTTGGAATTCCGCGGAGTCCGGGGTGATTGCATGCGATCGTGGCGTGATCGATGTCGAGGTCGGGAACTCCGGACGCGAAAATCCCTCCGCCGAATCCGCCGAACCCGCCATCTGCCGCGGACGAGGTGCCGGGGGTGCCGCCGTTTCCGGCGCGATTGTTTGAGAGAGTGGTATTCGATGCCATCAATTGGCCGTCGTTGATGTAAATGGCGCCGCCGTTGCCGCCGTCGCCGCCATCGTCGAGGGGCAAGCCGTTGTCGGTGCCTTGTCCGCCGTCGCCGGCCCGGTTGCCAAAGAGAGCGCTGCGGATGAGATCGACGAGGCCGCCGAACGAAGCGATGCCGCCGCCATTGCCGCCGTCGCCGCCCTCGGAGCGAAACCCTCCCTTTTTGGAGGCGGCACCGCCTGGGGTCCCCGTGCTTGGGCCGCACGTGCCGGCATAGTTGTTTGAGATACCGGAATCCATGAGTGTGACCGTGCCTGAGGCGTTGTAGACGGCACCGCCGTCGCCCCCGAAGCCGCCTTGCGTGGCGCTGCCACCGTCGCCGGTCTTATTTTCATCCACACTGGTGAGTTGTAGGGAGAGGGCGCCGGTTCCGTCGTTGTAGATGCCGCCGCCACTTCCGCCGTTTCCGCCGTTCGTGAAGCCGATGCTGTCGCCGTCGCCACCGTCGCCGGTGGCGTTCTCGGTGACGGTGCACTGGAGGAGGGTGAGATCGCCGGCGTTAAAGATACCGCCGCCATTGGCTCCATTTCCCCCGGAGCCGGTGGGATTGTTTGCGCCGTCGGGGGCTTTACCGTCGCGGATGATGAGGTGGGCGAGGGTGAGGGTGTTACCGGCGTCGATGTTGAGAACGCGGGAGCTGTTGTTTCCGGAGAGGGTGATTTTTTCGGAGAGGTTGGAAGCGTCGATGGCGAGCGTTTTTCCGCCGGTGATGCTGAGTTCGCCGTTGGTGAGGGTGATGAGGTTGGTGGCGCCGCCGGTGAAGACGGTGTTGTCGAAGTCGATGCGGTCGCGATCGGTGGCGATAGCGTTGAGGGCTTCGCGGAGGGAGTCGCCGGTGCCTTGGCCGAGGCCGGGGTCGTTTTCGTCGGCGGCGATGTTCACGAGGATGACGGGGCCGGTTTCGAAGGCGCCGGAGTCCGGGGAGGCGATGCGGGAGAAGCCGCGCTGGTCGGTGGTTGGCGGGGTGGTGTTTGTGGTGTCGGCGTTATCGATAGCGAAGGACACGTTGAGCAGGGGCATGGTTTGGGTGCAGCCGCCGTGATCTGCGAGGGGGGCGACCTGGTGGGGGAGGGGGGTGCCGTTGGAGCCGACGTAGTCGCCGTTGGCATTGGGGCCGGTGCCGTCGGGGAAGGGGTCGGGGGTGGGGCCGTTTGAGCCATTATTGTTGGTGATGACGTTGCCGCCGAGGGAGATGGTGGTGGCGGTCGCGGTATTGCGAAGATCGGGTCCGATATTCAGCGAGGTGTTCCGCGAGATAACCGTATTGGTGAGGGTGAGGGGGCCGTTGCTTCGGATGCCGCCGCCTTGATCGCCGGCGTGATTTTCGGCGATGGTGGAGGAGGAGATATGGGTGTTGACGTTGAGGTTGGCGATCGAGATGGCACCGCCGTGAATGGTGGTGCCATTGTTGGCGAAGGTGGAGTTAGTGATGGTGTTAGGGGCATTGTCCGGGGGATTGTTCACGAAGTAGATGGCGCCGCCGTGGCGCGAGGCCATGTTGCGGGCGAAGGTGGAGCGGACAATTTGAGTGGTGCCGCCGGTGCCGCTGGAGCGGATGGCGCCTCCGTCTCCAAAGCCCGTGGCGCCGGACATGTTATCGGTGAGTGTGCAGTCGAAGAGGCTGAGTTTACCGGAGTTCTGGATGGCGCCGCCGTGGAGGCCGGATGTGTTTTCGGTGAAAAGGCATTTGATGAGGGTGGCGACGCCGTCGTTGCGGAGGCCGCCGCCGATGTTACCACTGGAGCCGGCGCTGTTGCCGTTGGTGACATGGATGGAGTGGAAGGCGGCGTTTCCGTTGGAGATTACGTTCAGGGCGCGATCGGTGTTATTGCCATCGATGACGACCGGCGCGGGAAGGTCTGAAGCGTCGAGAAATACGGTTCTATCGTTGAAGGCCAGGTTGGTGGTCAGGATGGTGATGGTGGCGGGGAAGGTTCCTGAGTCGAAGAGGATGCGATGGCCGGGGGTGGTGGCGCCTACGATGGCGGTGCGGAGAGAGCCCGCGCCGGTGTTTGCGGCGGAGGTGACGAGGGCGACGGGACCGGCTTCGATGGCGCCGATGTCGAGGGTGGCGGTGGCGTCGGGGGGGCTGTCGCCATCGATGACGCGGGCGAAGCCGGGGCCGCGGGCGTCGGTGGTAAGGGAGGAGACGTTGGTGCCGCCTGAGGGGTCGATGGCGGGGGAATCGACGAGGGGGTGGAAGGTGGGGTGGCAGCCGCCGAAACAGGCGAGTGGGGAGAGGAGGATGGGGCCTTCGCTGGCGGTGGTGAGGAGGGTGGTGCCGAGGGTGCCGGGGATGGTGGCGGTGCCGGGGACGCCGACGAAGTTGATGCCGTTCGTGGTGGCGATGGTGCCGTCGATGTCGGGAGTGGTGGGAGCGTTATTTTCGGTGACGATGGTATTTTCGAGAGTGTAGGAGCCGTTGACGCGGCGGATGCCGGCGCCGGCGCCGGAGGGGGCGTGATTATTGGTGATGGTGCAGTGGGCGATGGTGGTGGTGCCTGAGGCGTCGAAGGCGCTATTGATGGCGCCGCCGCCTTGGGCGTTGGCGGTGTTCTCAGTGAAGGTGGAATTGATGGCAACGAGGGTGGCGCCGCTGGTTTCGTTGTTTATGGCGCCGCCGACGAAGGGGGTGGTGTTGCCGGATAAGAGGCAGCGGTCGACAGTGAGGGACTCCGTGTTGTAAATGGCGCCGCCGTTGCCAGTGGAAGTGTTATTGGTGAGGGCGCAGTCGGTGAGGGTGAGGATGGCGTCGTTCTGGATGGCGCCGCCGTTGCCGGTGGCGGAGCCGTTGGTGAGAGTGAGTTTGGTGAGGTTGATGGTGTTGGCGGTGCCGCCGGAGAGGTTGAAGATGCGGGAGGCGTTGTTCCCGGCGATGGTGATGCCCTCGGTGAGGGTAGAGGCGTCGATGGAGAGGGATTTGGCGATGGGGATTTGGGAGCCTCCGAGGGTGATGGTTTGGCCGGCGAGAGAAGCGTCGAAGGTGACGGTACCGCCGGCGGTGGTGATGGCGATGCAATCTCGGAGTGAGCCGGCGCCGGCGTCGTTGGTGTTGGTGACGTTGGTGGCGCCGGCGGGGGAGGGTTGGAGCAAAGCGGCTGCGGTGGCCAGGAGGACCAGAGGGAAGGATTTGGTCATCGGATTTTGTGTTGAGGGTTCGGGGTTCTCGCGGGGCTGGGAGCGTGATCAGCGCGTTGTTCAGTTTAGCGGTTAAAGGGAGGGGGTGTCGAGGAGGAAGGGGAAGCGCGCTGGGCGCGAATTTTCAATGGTGAGTGTCGAATTTTGAGGGGATGGCAGGGAGGCAGCTGCGGTAGGCACGATGGGGGAGGCAGCGCGGTCGGGCCATTCTTCGCTAAAGCTACGAAGGCCACGGTGCCCGCGCCTCCATTTGGAGGCAGGGGAGTTTTTGGGGAAAGAGGGGTTGATTTGGGGGGGAAGCTGGGCATAGTTGGCGGCCCTGCTGGTTTTGCCTTTGATGAAACCGGAGATTGATGGGGACGCTGAGTCCCTGGCCGGCAGGGGGAATTAAGGTGAATCTCCACAAATAAAGAGCATCGCTCTCTTGCTTTAAAGGGGGCCTTTGAAACGATGTCGACAGAGCTATTGGAAAAGTTGGTGGATGCCGGTGTGCACTTGGGGCACCAGAGCAAGAAGTGGAATCCCAAGATGAAGCCGTATCTTCTGAAGAAGAAGAACGCGATTTACATCATTGATGTCTCGCAGACGGTGCTTCAGGTCAATGAGGCGGGGAAGTTTCTCGCGGAGACGATCAAGAAAGGCGGGCGCGTTTTATTCGTGGGCTGCAAGCGGCAGGCGCAGGATTCGGTGAAGGAAGCGGCGGAGCGGACGGGACAATTTTACGTGAACCATCGTTGGCTGGGCGGAACGCTGACGAACCTGGAGACGATCCGGAAGAGTGTGGGTCGTTTGAAGGAATTGGAGAACATCGAGAAGTCGCCGGATTACAAGAAGATGAGTAAGAAGGAGCTGGCGGCACTGAATCGCGAGCGTGAGAAGCTGGTGCGCAACCTGGACGGGATTCGCGAGATGGAGAAGTTTCCGGATGCGGTGGTGGTGGTGGATTGTGCGCGGGAGAGTATCGCGGTGGCGGAGGCGCGTCGTTTGAAGATTCCGATCGTGGCCCTGGTGGATACGAATGCGGACCCGGATTTGATTGATTATCCGATCGCGGGGAATGACGACGCGATTCGGTCGATCAAGATCATCGTTGAGATGCTGACGGAGCAGATGGAGGTGGAGCAGACGGCTTCCGGGAAGCGGGTGAAGAAGAAGGCGAGCTAGGCGCGGATTTTTAAATTTAACAAAGAGTTAGAAGCGAGACGAGAGAGATGGCTGAGATTACAGTTGAGTTGATTAAGACCCTGCGGGACAAGACGAACGCGGGGATGATGGATTGCAAGGCGGCGCTGGCGGAGGCGGACGGTGATTTGGAGGCGGCGGAGACGGTGCTGCGCAAGAAGGGGATTGCTTCGGCGGGGAAGAAGGCGTCGCGGGCGGCTTCGGAAGGCGTGGTGGCTTCGAAGATCAACGCGGAAGGGCGCACGGGCGTGCTGGCGGAGTTGAATTGCGAGACGGATTTCGTGGCGAAGAACGAGAATTTTCAATCCTTCGTGACGGCGATGATGGATCATTTGGCGGGGAGTTCGGCGGGTGATCTGGATGCGTTGTTGGCGGAGCCGTTTACCGGTGACAGTGACGGGACGGTGGAAGATTTTGTGAAGGCGAAGATTGCGGAGCTGGGTGAGAACATCGTGGCGCGTCGTTTTGAGCGATACACGGTGGAAGACGGCGCGGCGGGTGTGGTGTCGAGTTACATTCACCTGCAGGGCAAGGTGGGGGTTCTGGTGGAGGTGGGTTGTTCGAATGCGGACACGGTGGGGAACGAGAAGTTTCGCGAGTTGGTGAAGGACATCACGCTGCATATCGCGGCGGCGAGTCCGGTTTGCGTGGGGCGGGACGAGGTGCCGTCGGCGCTGATTGAGAAGGAGCGCGAGATTTACATGGACCAGGTGAAGGACAAGCCGGAGAACATTATTGAGAAGATCGTGAGTGGTAAGATCGACAAGTATTACAGCACGATTTGTTTGTCTGAGCAGGGCTTTGTGAAGGATCCGGATAAGACGGTGGATGAGGTGGTGAAAGGGGTGGCGAGTGAATTGGGGGATGACGGAGTGGTGGTGAGGCGGTTTGTAAGGTATGCGGTGGGGGAAGAGGTTTAGTTTTTGTCCACAGATTGCGCTGATTTTGGGCCCGCTACGGCGGGCCCTTTTTTTTTGGGGGGGGTGTTTGGTTGTTTTTGAACAGAGAACAGAGAACAGAGAACAGGGAATGGGGAATGATGGAGGGGGAGGGACGCTAGGTGTAGGCGGGGGTGGGGATGTTGGGTCTGGGGGAGCAGATGCGGGTGATGCATTCGGCGAAGGATTCTTCGTTGCTTAGGATGCCGATTTCGACGCGGAGGAAGTAGATGGGGACTTCGGGGTTTTCGAGGGGTGGGAAGCGGACGGAGTCTTTCTCCGTGGTGATGATGCAATCGAGGTCGCGGTCGAAGGAGGATTCGATGCAGGCGTGGATTTCTTCGGGGGTATAGCGGTGGTGATCGGTATAGCGGCGGGTGAGTTCGATATTGGCGCCGAGTTTGCGGAGGCCGTTTTCGAAGGATTCCGGGACGGCGATGCCGCAGATGGAGGCGACGTATTTGTCCTTCAGGAAGTCGAGGGGTTTTTGTTCCCGCGTGACGAGGTTTTCGAGGTAGAGGGGGCGGTGCATGCACTCGATGATTTCGGCGGTGCGATTGTATTTTCGGATGCGTTGGATGAGTTCGTCGTTGGGTTCGCCATCGCACTTGGTGATGAAGATGTATGAGGCGCGCCGGAGGTTCTTGGGCGGTTCCCGCAGGGTACCGCGAGGGAGGAGGTATTCGTTTCCGAAGGGGGCATAGCGGTCGACGAGGACGATGTCGAGTCGGTGGCGGAGGCGAAGGTATTGAAGGCCGTCGTCGAGGAGGATGGTGTCGACTTTGTGTTCGCGGATGGCGGAGAGACCGCTTTTGACGCGATCTTTGTCGACGAGGACGACGACGTCTTTCAGGTTGTTGGCGAGCATGTAGGGTTCATCGCCGGCGGTGCGGGAGTCGAGGAGCAAGGATTTGCCATCGGAGACGAGGCGCGGGGGGTTGATGGCGGATTTGCCTTTGAGTTTGTTTTTGAGTCGTTGGCGGAAGGGTGGTTTGACGCTTTTGTATCCGCGGCTGAGGATGGCGACTTTGCGTCCGCCGTCGGTGAGGGCTTTGGCGAATTTTTCGACGACGGGTGTTTTGCCGGTGCCACCGACGGTGAGGTTGCCGATGGAGACGACGAGGCAGCCGAGGTTTCGTTCGCGGAGGATGCGATTGCGATAGAGGCCGAGGCGGAGGCGGACGACGGCGTCGTAGATGTATGAGAGACCGTAGAGGCCGGTGCGAAGGATGGCGGCACGGGGCCCCTTTCGGCGTTCAAGGATGACGTCGATGGCGAATTGTTCGAGGTTTTCTTTCCACTCTGACACGACAAAGCTGCGCTTTGATGCGGATGCGGCCCTTGGCCGCGCTGGCGCCCGGGGCGACGATTGGGGTTGCTACTTAGTTTGGCAAAGGCGGGGCGGGATTGCCTTGGTTGGTTGTAGACAAAAACCGGTGATATGGCAGTGTCAAATTTTTGACGGGAGGAGATTTATGGAACGAGTTGATGGCAGAGCGTTTGATGAGTTGAGGGAGATTGGGTTTTTGCCGCATATTGCGCCGCATGCGACGGGGTCGGTTTTGGTATCGTTCGGGGACACGCGGGTAATTTGCAGTGCGATGATCGAGGAGGGGGTGCCGAGCTGGATGCGGTATCAGAATGTGCCCGGGGGATGGCTGACGGCGGAGTATAATATGCTGCCGTATTCGACTTTGGACCGGAAGCCGCGGGACATATCCCGGGGGAAACTGGATGGGCGGAGTTCGGAGATTCAGCGATTAATTGGGCGGTCGTTGCGTGCGGTGGTGGATTTGAAGGGTTCCTTACTGGGCTTATCCGGGCCATCTTGTTTGGGGCCTTGAGAAATCATCAATAATCTCAATTTCTCACCGACCGGAGCGGGATAGTTATTGATAATGGCCATCCGCTTCTCAACTGGGTCGAAGCTACTTACGTGCTCCAGTTTTTTAGGAATGGCTTTTTCCAGCGCTGCCCACAAGCTATCAATTAGCTTTTCGTTAGGCACATAATCGGAGGCTATGGCATAGGAAGCAATCGCCGGTAATTTAAAGTTAAGCACATCTGCATTTTCTTTCCTATGAAAGATTCCCCAAACGGGGCCGCCTTCCTGTAGTTTGATGTCTCGGCTAATTTTTT
>JBCCIR010000150.1:0-12597 GCA_039028175.1 Verrucomicrobiota bacterium | reverse complement strand
TCGAACCGGCCGGGGCGGTTCAGGAAGCGCAGCCAATGATCCCACATCCGGCGACGCAAGCATGGGAGGAAGCGGCGGATTGGGTGGCGCTATTTTCAACTTCATGGGAAACTTTAGCGGCGCCAATTGCCTCTTCACCCAAAACTCCACCGGACCGGGTGGGGTTAGCGGCGAAGGCCAGACAATCTTTGCCTCCTCCCTCGGAGGAGCCGGAGGAGATGGGGGAGCACTTGTCTGCGTGGGAGGAACCCTGAACCTTTCTGATTGCACCTTCCGCAGTAATTCAACAGGAAATGGCGGAGCAGGCGCGCAGACAAATACCGCTGGAGTCGATGGAGGGGATGGAGGTCGCGGCGGAAACGGTGGGGCAATAGATCCGACACTTGCCACCACAATCATCACGAACTGCCTCTTCGAGGGAAACTCAGTGGGCGACGGGGGCCCCGGTGGAGACAGCACACACGGACAAGGAGGATCCGGCGGAGACAGCGGCCTGGCCGGAGTAGCTCTGGCCAGGACAGACTTTAGTTCTTTCACGTTCCAAAACTGCACATTCGTAAATAATTCAATCGGTATCCCAGGCGCCGGCGGTAGCGGCACTTCACCAGGTGGCGACGGCAGCCCCGGCATCGGAAGTGCCCTCTCCCTGTTACACGATCCGAGTAATACACTTCGAATCGTCCACTGCACCATCACCGACAACAGCGGAGGAACCGGAGGCGCCATCTTTTCCGTCGGAACCTCCCCGGCCAACGTCATTATAGAAAACACCATCATCGCGAATAACTCCGACGCCACGACTCCGGTCGACTTCTCGGGCACCGCCACCGGCGCCGGCGTCAACGTCATCCCGAACCTCTCCCCCTCCGCCACCACCCTCTCCGGCGGCTCCCGTATCACCTCACCCCCCCTCCTCGCCCCCCTCGCCGATTACTGCGGCCCCACCGACTCCCGCTTCCCATACCCCTCCAGCCCCGCCGTCAACGCCGCCGCCGCCGGCATCGTCACCGAAGACCAACGCGGTCACCCCCGCCCCATCGGCTCGGCCCCGGACATCGGCGCCGTCGAATCCGATGTCGGCCTCGTCATCACCGACTCTGACGCCGACGGCATGGACGACTTCTGGGAACAACTCTTCGGCCTCGTGGTCGGCACCAACGACGCCAACCTCGACAAAGACGGCGACGGCTCCACCAACCTCGAAGAATTCGGCAATCACACCAACCCCTGCGATGCCACCAGCGTCCTCCAAGTCCTCTCCTTCCAACACATCGGCTTCGGCCCACCCCCGAACAGCTACCCCATCTTCGACGTCACTTGGTCTTCCTGGCCCGGCCTCTCATACACCTCCCGCTTCGGCACCGACCTCTCCACCTGGAACATCAACGCCAACCACACCGGCACCCCCGCCTCCCCCACCACCACCATCCCCATCACCCTCCCCCCAAGAAACCACTTCACCGAAATCCGCCGAAACTAACCCCTCCAGACCCGCCAGCTCCCCTATCCCTCTTCGTCCAAATCTCGCCCGTCCGCCCGAAAACCTTGTCATCCTGAGCGAAGCCGAAGGACCCCACGAGACGGGCTCCAAATGTCGCATTTCCCTTTTCACCTTCCGCCGGCTTCCAAGTATCCGCCCTGGCGATAGCCTGTCCGCCTCCCACTTCATCATTGAACCGAGCGGAGCGAGCCAGACTGCTATAGGCAGCCCGGAGGGCAAGGCGGGCAAGCCTTGTCAATATTCCTCGTTGGCTATTGGATATTCAATTCCTTCCCCTTGCCTCTCCCTCTCCCCCTGCTTCAATACCCCCGTATCCCATCACAATCCGTCTTCTTTCAAAGCATCGCCCGACACCAGCTCTTCCCCTTTTCAACGTTCAAAATTCTAAATTCAAAATTCGCCCCGCTCCCGTGCCTACCACTAACCCATCCTCCCCATCGCCAACGCCCGACACCCCAAGCCCGGAACCGAACGGCGATCAAGGGGCGTCCACCCCGGAAGCCTGGGTCGAACGCGCCAAATCCCTCCTCAAAGACCAAAAACCCAACGAAGCCGCCCAGGCCCTCAACGAAGCCCTCAAACTCGACGAAGACTTCCTCCCCGCCAAAGTCGAAATCACCCGCCTCCGCTTCAACCCCCAACAACCACAACTCGCCCTCCAACTCCTCCGCCAACTCCTCGAACAAAACCAAAACGACGCCGCCGTTCATCACCTCGCAAGCGAACTCTTCCTCCGCGCCGGTGATCTCGAAAAAGCCGAGACCCACGCCCGCAATGCCCTCGACCTCGACGACGCCATCCACGAACCCTGCCAAATCCTTGCCCAGGTCTGCCAGCAACCCGGTCGCGTCCGCGAAGCGCTCGACCACATGGAAGCCGGCCTCAAACGCAAACCCGGTGACCCCCAAAACGACAGCAACATCCTTTTCGTCATAAACTATTTCCAACCCGACGACCCCAAAGACGAATTCAATCGCATCGCCCAATACAACACCCACTTCAAAGACCTCACCCCCGCCGACCCCGAGTTCAAAAACGATCCCGATCCCGATCGCCCCCTCCGTGTCGCCTACATGTCCCCGGATTTCCGCTGGCACTCCGTCGCCCACGTCGCCCTCGCCCCGCTCCGCGCTCACGATCGCAAACAAATCGAAGTCTACTGCTACGGCGAATACCAGAACGCCGACCTCAATACCCTCCGCTTCCAGGACGCCGCCGACCATTGGATCGCCACCAAGGGCATGTCCGATGAGGAACTCGCCGACAAAATCCGCGAAGACCAAATCGACATCCTCATCGAAATGGCCGGCCACACCGCCCACCATCGCCTCGGCGTCATGGCCCGCCGCCCCGCCCCCGTCCAGGCCGCCTGGCTCGGATACTCCAACACCCGCGGACTCAAAACTATCGATTACCGCCTTTCCGACGAATACGGCGAACCCGATACCCCCCACTACAACAACCTCAGCACCGAAACCGTTACCCGCCTGCCCGAAACCTATCACTGTTACCAACCGCCCGAAGAAGACCCGCCCCTGCGTCCCGCCCCCTGCCTCCGCGACGGCGTCGTCACTTTCGGTTCCTTTAACAATTACCGAAAACAAACCCCCGAAGTCCTCGCCCTCTGGGCACGCATCCTCAACGCCGTCCCCGATTCCCGCCTCCTCCTCAAAAGCGGCGATTACCAACACGCCGGCGTCAAAATTCGCCTCCTCGAAGAACTCGGCAAACACGGCATCGATCCGAAACGCATCCGCCTCGTCGGCATGACCCCCTCCGCCTTCCGCCACCTCGATCTCTACGGCGAAATGGACATCTACCTCGACCCCTACCCATACAACGGCACCATCACCACCCTCGAAGCCCTCTGGATGGGACTCCCCTCCGTCGCCCTCCTCGGCAATGTCCACCGCGCCCGCATCTCCGCATCCCTCCTCCACTGCATCGGCCGCGACGAATGGATCGCCGAAACCGAAGACGAATACTTCCAAATCGCCGTCGACCTCGCCAGCGATCCCCAAAAACTCGACGCCCTCCGCCCGCAAATCCGAGAGCAAATGAAAAACTCCCCCCTCTGCGACCCCGATACCTTCACCCGAAACCTCGAATCCGCATACCGCCAATGGTGGCATACCTGGATTTCGAATCGCTAGCCGCACCCCTCCGCTCGTCCGCTCCGGTCTTGTCGCAAAACCACCCCCGTGCTATAACCCACCCTCATGAACGAGTCACCCACCCGGATCAAGCGACACCGCCGCCTTGAACTGATCTCGCTCGGCAGCCTGACCGCCACCGCCGCCGCCGGTCTCACCCTCACCGAGAAAGCAGAAGCCGGCATACCCCTCGCGTCCGGATTCTTCGTGAGCAACGACCAAATCACGGTGCCCGACTACACCTACATGAATCTCCAGCTGGATCTGTCCATCACCAACAATCCCATTCTTGTCATGAGCGGGTCCGCCGCCAAAGGATGGAACTTCGCCTACGGATTGAGCTACATCATCATCAGCGGCAACGCCTTCGCCGCAACCTCCTATACCTACTGGGTCTACAGCGCGGGATTCTTCACCGCGACAGAAACCTTCAACCTCGCCGACTACAGCAGCGACTTTTTCGCCGAAAACCCGGGAACCCAATTCCCCCTCCCAAGCACCACCGTCTACTTCGGCCTCCGCCGCACCGGCGGCGCCGCCGGAGAAATCAACGGCTGGCTCCAACTCGAAATCGGAAGCCTCTCCCACCAACAATCCGCCTTCAACATCAGCACCCCCTCCAATATCGCCATCGGCCAAATCCCCGAACCCACCTCCGCCCTCCTCCTCGCCGCCGGCGCCACGGGCCTCCTAACGGCCAGAAGACGCCGCAAAGATTAAAAGCGTTTGCCGCGTGTCCTTCGTAGCTCGAAGAGCGAAGAACGGATTGGCAACGCCAAAACGGCAGGGCGTGCCCTTCGTAGCCTCGGCGAAGAAGGGGCCTTCTCGCCACCCGCAAACGCCGTAAGTCCAACAAGTAATACCTCGCCCGCCTTCCCATCCCTCCCTCGTTTCCCCCGTTCATCATTCCCCATTTCCCACCCGCCTCCCCGGCGGGGCATGGTTCCTGCTCCCTAAAAGGGCACGGGCGTTTTTGCTCGCCATCCCCAGCCCCTTCGTCTACAAATTCCTACCCGTCCCCTATCGACACACGCAATGACCGACAAAACCACTCTCTTCGACTCCCGCCTCAAAACCGTCTCCATCGGCGCCACCACGCTCGCCGTTTCCGCCACCGGTTTGGCCCTCACCCAAAAAGCGGATGCCGGCGGCGCCATGACGGCCTCAGGCTTCATCATCAACACCGACCCCGCCACCGCAACATACGGGAACGTCATCAACATCCTCGCACCCCTCGTCGAACCCAATCCCATCATCATCGGCGTATTCTCCAACACCAGCTACAGCGGATGGAATATCGGCTTGGCCGAGGCCGGACTCGACCTGAACGGGGTCGGGATCATGAGCGAATACTTGTTCTGGTCCCAAGGCTTTTTCACGGAGTCCCAAACCTTCGATCTCAATAGTTACGACGATTCCTTCTTCAGCACAGGCGGCTACTTCAGTCTTGACGGCGTCACCGATGTATACATCGGCCTGCGCAAAATCGGCGGCGTCACCCCCGTGAACGGCTGGACCTACGTCACCATCGCCAGCATCAGCCACCAGCAAACCGTCTTCAATAATTCCAACCCCTCCAACATCGCCATCGGCCAAATCCCCGAACCCCACGCGGCTCTCTTGCTGGCCGCCGGCGCCACTGGACTCCTCGCGGCCAGAAGACGCCGCAAAAAAGCCGCCTGACCCGCAGGCGACTCGCGTTTTGGGTTGGGCGACGCAAAGCGACGCCCGGTAGGGACGATCGTCCCCGATCGTCCGCAACGCTCCTCCCAAGAGCACCGCCCGGCCAAGAGCACCGTCCGGCGCAAACCCCCATTCCGGAAAGCGACGGCTCGACTCTGCTTTCCCACCGGCCTGTAGACCGGCGGACCGATCGACCGACAGACCGGTGGACCGGTATCCCCTTGCCCTCCCCCCACCATTACCCCTAAGCTCCTGAAACCAAATTCTCTACCGCTCCCGTCCATGACCACGCCCTCTCCTCTCGACCACCGCCTCAAGACCCTCACCCTCGGCGCGACCACCCTCACCGCCGCCACAGCCGGCCTCTCCCTCCCCGAAAAAGCCGAAGCCTCCATCGCCCTGCCTTCCGGATTCTACGCCAATACCGATCCCATCACCGTCTCCAATAGCGTCTTCCTCAATATCAGCCTCGACCTCGACAACGTCACCGAACCCATCGCGATCAACTCCTTCTTCAACAACGGCTGGAACTTCATCGCCCTCTCCGCCAGCAGCGGCTCCGGCATCAATATTTTCCAGTCCGGCCAAAGTACCGGCCTCTACACCTACTTCTTCTTCAGCTTCTACTACACCGAATCCCAAACCTTCAACCTCGCCGACTTTTCATCCGGTTTCCTCTACACCACAAACTCCTTCTCATTCCTCGCCCCCGGCGACTACTACTTCGGCCTCCGCCGCGCCGGCGGTGCCACCGGCGATATCAACGGCTGGACCAAACTCACCCTCGCCAGCATCTCCCACGTCCAAACCGTCTTCAACATCAACCCCGGCGGCCCCTCAAACATCACCATCGGCCAAGTCCCCGAACCTTCCACCGCCCTCCTCCTCGCCGCCGGTTCAGCCAGCCTCCTCACCGCCAGGAGACGCCGCAAAAAATAACAGCGTTTGCCGCGTGCCCTTCGTAGCTCGAAGAGCAAAGAAGGGAACTCGCCCTCTCACGCCGCCGACACCAAAAAGCCGCCTGAACCGC
This sequence comes from Verrucomicrobiota bacterium, assembly GCA_039028175.1. Taxonomy (GTDB): domain Bacteria; phylum Verrucomicrobiota; class Verrucomicrobiia; order Verrucomicrobiales; family DEV007; genus JBCDBW01. The sequence continues at coordinate 6,230 of JBCCIR010000150.1, read as the reverse complement.
GCGATCCTTATCCCGTCACTTCCGCGAAACCACGAATCAGTTTCCCGGCAAGCTTCCCCCTGCCTTGAACTTCATCATTCTGTGTTCTCTGTTCACTATTCCAAAAGGGCTCCCACCCCTGCGCACTTGCGAGACCGCGTAACGGCGCTACTCCTCTTCCCCATTCCCCCCTTCCCTTTCCTCTTGCCTCCTACCCCCCATTCTCGCTAAGCTCCTAATCCTGAGCTCTCAAACCAATCCCGCTATGAACGCGTCCTCTCCTCTCGATCCACGCCTCAAAACCCTCACCCTCGGCGTCACCACCACCGCCGCCGCCGCGACCAGCCTTGCCCTCCCCGAAAAAGCCGAAGCCTTCATCCCCTTCGCCCACGGCTTCCACGTGAATTCCACCATCCTCACCGCCCCCGGCACCACCTACCTCAATCTCCATCTCGACCTCACCAATACCGCCGCCCCCATCGTCATCGGCGCCGGCACCTCCTACGGATGGAACCTCCAGTTCGTCAATTTCGGCCCCAGTACCCAATTCCTGAGCGGCGCCGGTTTCGGCTCCATCACCTACGAATTTCTCCCCGGCTACTACACCGCAACCCAAACCTTCAACCTCGCCGCAATCACCAGTGGCCTCTGGAGTACCTCCTTCTACCAAGACACCAATTCCTTCACCGTCGGCCAAACCTACTACCTCGGCCTCCGCGCCTCCGGCACCGCCGTCGGCACCGTCCACGGCTGGATGCACGTCCAATCCGGCAGCCTCACCCACCTCCAATCCGCCTTCAATCTCGACCCCAATGGCCCCATCACCATCGGCCAAATCCCCGAACCCTCCGCGGCCCTCTTGTTGGCCGTTGGCTCCACCGGACTCCTCGCGGCCAGAAGACGTCGCAAAAAAGCCGCTTAGACAGACAAGCACCCGTTCGCCCTTAGACCGAAGGTGGAGCCCCTTGGCCCCAACGAGCCTCCGCAGCATAGCCCGAAGGGCGTGCCCTTCGAAGCTCGAAAAGCGTAAAACAGCTTGGCAAAGCTAAGACGGCAGGACTCAGCGAGGACGGAACCCTCCCTCTCTTCCAAATCCCGCACATCTCCCCTTTCCCATCATCGGAAATGCCATCACACAACTGGCGTTCACCGGGAGCATCGCCTCTCAAATCCACTCGCCTTTTCCAATCACACCCATTATCTTCCCCACCGTGAATCGCTCGCCTTCCACAGCAACCATCGCGTCCCACCTGAAAACCATCGCCCTCGGCGCTTCCGCCGGCGCCGCTACCACCGCCGGCATCGGCCTCGCCCCCAAAGCCGAAGCCGGTGTGCCCATCGTCTCCGGCTTCTTCGTGAACTCAGACCCCGTCACCGTCTCAAACGGCACCATTTTCAATATCAACCTCGTTCCCCTAAATCTAGTCCAACCCATTAGCCTCAACATCGGCAGCTCGATCGGTTGGAACTTCGATTTCAACGGCTCCACGTTGAGCATCTACGGCATCAATGTTGGCTCCTTCCTCCAATACCAATTCTTCGCCGGTAGCTACGGCGCCAACGGTTTCTACTCCGATACTCAAAACTTTGACCTGGCGTCCTTCGACTCAAGCTTCTTCCAAGCTTCCAATTCCATCGCCCTCAGCCCGCCCGATACGGTCTACATCGGCCTCCGCCGCACCGACACCATCCTCAATGTGGACGTAAACGGCTGGACCCGGCTCGACCTCGCCAGTATCTCCCACGTGCAAACCGCCTTCAACTTCAACAATCCCTCGAATATCACCATCGGCCAAGTCCCCGAACCCTCCTCCGCCACGCTCCTCCTCGCCGCCGGCGCCACAGGCCTCCTCACCGCCCGCCGACGCCGCAAACGCTCCACCCATTCCCTGTAAGCCGGTCGCCCCCACCCAGCGCCCTCGCACCTGCGCACCTGCGTAACTGCACACCTGCGCACCTGCGCACCTGCGCACCTGCGCACCTGCGTAACTGCGTAACTGCGTAACTGCGAGACAAATTCCCTTCTTGCCTTCCCCTTCATAATTCATCATTCAAAATTCCAAATTCAAAATTCGCGCTCCGCGCGCTGGCACCCTTAATGCTCCCTAAGACGGTATGCCCGCCCCCTACCGTCACACCAAGATCATCGTCACCCTCGGCCCCGCCACCGAAAGCGAAGAAAAACTCCGCTCGCTCATCACCTCCGGCGTCGACGTCGTCCGGCTCAACATGGCCCACGCCAACGAGGAATGGACCCGCACCATCGTCGAACGCATCCGAAATATCTCCGCCGAGGTGTCCCGACAGGTCGCCATCATGATGGACGTCAAGGGCCCCGAAATCCGCACCGCCTTCCTCGAAGAAGGCATCAACCTCAACGTCGGCGACCATATCGACTTCGTCACCACCGGCTGCGAAGACCCCGAAGTCCCCGGCATCCCCCGCGTCGGCGTGAACTACCCCGGCCTCCCCGCCGACGTCGAAGTCGATAACACCGTTCTCGTCGACAGCGGCCTCATCCAACTCAAAGTCCTCGAGAAAACCGATACCCGCATCCGCTCCGAAGTCCTCATCCCAGGTCACCTCGGCTCGCGCCGCCACATCAACCTCCCCGGCGTCAAAGTCAACCTCCCCTCCCTCACCGAAAAAGACCGCAACGACGTCGCCCTCGGCACCGCCCTCGGCGTCGACTTCTTCGCCCTCTCCTTCGCACGCGAGGCCGGCGATATCCGCGCCCTCCGCTCCATGCTCAAACTCTCCAATTCCCAAGCCCGCATCATCGCCAAAATCGAAGACCAATCCGCCCTCCAAAACCTCAACGATATCGTCCGCGAATCAGACGGCATCATGGTCGCCCGCGGTGACCTCGGAATCGAAATCGAATACCACCAACTCCCCATCGTCCAGCAAACCATCGTCAATACCTGCATGGCCGAAGGCAAACCCGTGATCATCGCAACCCACCTCCTCGAATCCATGATCGCCTCCCCCATCCCCACCCGCGCCGAAATCTCCGACGTCGCCACCGCCGTCAAAGAACTCGCCGACTGCGTCATGCTCTCCGGTGAAACCACCACCGGACAATACCCCGAAGCCTCCGTCGATGTCCTCCAACACATCATCGCCAGCATCGAAGCCGATAGCCCAGCCGATGCTCCCCTCAACGAAACCATCCGACTCAAAACCGCCAAAGCCAAAATGCTCCGCGCCGCCGCCGTCCTCGCCCTCGACCTCGGCGGTGCCGGGATCGTCGTCTTCACCCGGAGCGGCTTCCTCCCCTTCGTCCTCGCCGCCCTCCGCCCCCGTGGCGTTCCCATCTACGCCTTCACCGACCAGGAAGAGGTCTTCCGCCACCTCCTCATCCTCTGGGGCGTCGAACCCTTCCTCATGAACTTCTCCGAAGACCACGAAACCACCATCAAGGACGCCTTCGCCTACCTCCTCCGCCGCCAATGGTGCCACCACGACGATAATCTCGTCGTCATCACCAACGCCCTAGCCCACGACCACGTCATCGACACCATCCAGCTTCGCCAACCCTGATAAGCACCATCCAAGCCCTTCGGAAACAGGCAGCCTGAGGAAACGGCCCGTCTGGCCAAAATATCTGTCTTCCTGAGCGAGCGAAGCAAGTCGCAAGACCCCACGAATGCCTGATCCATTCTCGTAAACCAAACCTTGCCGGCCGCTTTTACGACCCACCCCTGTTTGCCGCCACACTTCTCTTTTGGACCGCACGAAACTTCTATTCCCTCTCCCCACGGGAGAAGGCTAGGGTGAGGGGGCGATCCCTCGGAAAACCACCATACGTCCGTTCCATCTTCCGCACTTGCCATGCTCACTCCGAAAAACCACGACCCGCCTATACCCCTCCCATCTCCTCCACCCCTCAATTCCTTCCCCCCAAACCCGTTCCCCTTCCCCCCGGACCTCAAGCTCTGCCTGCCCGACTCCCTCCAACACGCCACCCCCTACATCGTCCAAGAACAAAACGACTGGTTCGAAGACGAACTCCAATTCCTCCGCGCCTACCTCAAACCCGGAATGAACACCTTGGATGTCGGCGCGAACTACGGCATCTACGGCCTCACCGCCGCCCGCCTCGTCGGCGAAACCGGCCTCACCTTTCTCGTCGAACCCACTCCAGACCTCCACCCTTTCCTCGAAGAAAGCATCACCCAAAACCACCTCCCCAACGCTCACCTCATCAAAGCCGCCCTCACCCGCGCCTCCGGCGAAACCACGCTCTTCACTTCACCCGACGTCGAACTCAATACGCTCTCCCCACCCGATCCCTCCACCCTCAAAAAAGAGAAACCAACGCCGACTCCCCTCACCGTTCCCGCCCTCTCCCTGGAAGACCTCCTCACCCAACTCAACCACCCAAAAATCGATGTCATCAAAATCGACGCCGAAGGCGAAGAGCTCGCCATCTTCGAAGGCGCCCGCACCTTTTTCCAATCCGCCAATCCCCTCGTCCTCTTCGAAGTCCGCACACCCGATGGCCTCAACCTCGACCTCGCCCGCCAACTCCTCAACATCGACTACCATCTATACCGATACATCCGCCCACTCCACTGCCTCGCTCCCGTCAACCTCGACAAAGACGACCTCGATCCCTACTGCCTCAACCTCTTCGCCTGCAAAGCCACCCTCGCCCAAAATCTCGCCAAGCAAAACCTCCTCGTTCGAACCGAATACCCAAACATAACACCTATCGTCTCCCACGCCGAAGCCCTCGCTGATTTCCCCTACTGGAAAATCATTCGCCCCTCCTTCACATTCGAGGTCCGACCCGCCAAAAACGAATACCACCTCGCCCTCGATTGCTTCTGCTCCATCGTCCAAACCGAAGACCCAGACACCCGCTGGTCTCTCGCCCGCCGCGCCCACGCCCTCGCCCGCCACGCCCTGGAGAAATGCGATACCTTCGCCCGCCGCCTAACCCTCGCTCGAATCGCCTTCACCGTCGGCGCACGCCAGGAAGCGACCACGACTCTCCGCGACATCATCAAAGCCGCCCGCTCCAATCACCCCCTCGCCCTCGACGAACCCTTCCTCCCCGCTTGCCCCCGCTTCGACACCATCGATCCCGCATCCAAAACCTCCAACTGGGTCCTCGCCGCCGTCTCCCAGCAATACGAAAGGATCGCCGGCCTCTCCTCCTTCTTCTCCGGCACCCAATCCCTCGAGCACCTCGAATACATAACCCAACTCGGCTTCGAAGACCCCGAGATGCCCCGCCGCGCCAATCTCATTCGTAAGCGCTTCAGCCTCTGCCAGAACGACACCACTGCCGAATAAGGCCCCCTTCCAACTTGCCAAATCGACTCCTTTGAGGCACCCTCTCCACGGCCCTCAGCACGCCAACCGTTCACTCCATCGATGACCGACCACTCGGACCGTTCCGCCGCCAACTTCGCCCGTAAACTGAACTCCATCACCTTTGGCGGTGCCGCCGCCCTCTGCGCAACCACCTCACTTCCGGAAAAAGCCGAAGCCATCTTGACGATCGACGGCATCCAATACACCGGCCCCATCGCCGTCACCTCGCCCGGAAATTTCTCCGCCGCGTTGCGCCTGACCTTCGACCCCACCACGCCCGGCTCCAATGCCATCGGTATCCAGTCAGACTACGATCCAAGCACCAATACCGGCTTCGAGGCCGTCACCGCCGGATGGCTTTTCTATGGCGAAGCCAACTATTCAGTTTTCAACGCAGGACAGTCCGCCTTCGGCTCGTACAGCGGAAACCGCTACTTCTTCCTCGCCAATCCACCCTTCTCAAACACAGGCTCCCGCCCCTACGCCTTCGGAATTTTCTCCAACACCCAATCTTTCAACCTCGCCACCATCACCGGAACCGCGTTCGGCTCTGACAACGACTATGACGCCGTGCCGGTCTGGTTGAATAACATCTACAACTTTGGCTTCACAACGATCCCCTTCGGGACCGCCCCGGGCACCGACCCCTTCTACGTCGGCCTCCGCGTCGATACCGTCGGGGGCGATACCCACTTCGGCTGGGCCCAACTCCAAGTCGGCAGCGTCACCGTCCTCGAGGCCGCCTTCAACTCCACCCCCAACGGCGCCATCACCATCGGCCAAATCCCCGAGCCCTCCACCTCACTCCTCCTCGCCGCCGGCGCCACCGGATTACTCGCCGCCAGACGCCGCCGCAAAAAAGCCGCTTAACCCAAGCGAGCAACTTCTCATCGCCCCCCCTGCGTAACTGCGAGACTGCGTACCTG
>JBCCIR010000149.1:0-12749 GCA_039028175.1 Verrucomicrobiota bacterium | reverse complement strand
ACAGCAAGGAGATAGATGTTCAAAGAGGATGCACACAGGGGGACATCGATTCCCCAATCATCTTCAATGTCATCGTAGACGCGGTCCTGAGGACGTTGTACAAACAACCCACATACAAGAATAGCTCAACGATGTTTTACGCCGACGATGGGCTATTGGAACACCAAGATCATAAAGCGCTACAACATGACATCAACCTCTTAACGGCCATCTTCGAAACCATTGGATTAAAAACCAATACAAAGAAGACAAAATACTCGAATTCACATTCAAACGCCCCGACCAGGATGCCGATTGGATCTGGGCCATCAACGGCGAACCCATCGAAGCCGCCGCCGATCTTACCCACGTCTTCACCGAACCCGGCGACTACCGCATCACCGCCACCCGCGAGATCGACGCCGAGAACTCAGAATCAAAACTCGGCCACGTCCATGTCCACCCCGCTGCCCCGCCACAAATCACGTCCCTCCGCCTCAGCTCACCAAAAGAAATCGTCGTTCTCTTCGACCAGGATATCCAGGCCGACAAAGCAAAAGCCGCCCTCGCCTCCGGTATCAAAATCAACACGATCAAACCCCGCCCAGACCAACGCTCCCTCCACATCACACTCGCCGATCCTCTCACCGAACCCGACAGCCTCACCCTGGAACAAATCACCGATCGCGCCCAATCCCCAAACGCCATCCCCAAAACCAAAGTCCCCATCGCCCCCGGCATCTGGCCCACCAACGATACCGGCCTCGTCTTCCTCTGGCAAAACAACGCCAAAGACGCCAAGAGAAAACTCCCCGACGGCACCGCGTCCATCGTCAAACCCCACGGCCGCGCGCTCTTCAATCATCGATACGCGATGCGCACCAACGGCGGACACTTCACCGCTCCCGATGCCGGTCCCCGCATCACCGCCGCCGCTATAGAATCAAACGCCATCACGGTCGAAGCCACCTTCACTCCGCTCGGCCGGGCCGATGATGGGTTCGAACCCATCATCACCCTCTCCGGCGGCCCCGATGCCCGCAATTTCTCCCTCGGCCAGGTCGGCGGCAATCTCTTCCTCCGCCTCCGTACCCCCGAAAACGGACTCAACGGCGACAAATACGAACGCCAGCTCTCCCGCCTCAAGATCGGCAAACCACACCACCTCAGCCTCTCTTACTCGAACGGAGATATCACCGTCTTCATCGATGGCGAACAAGTCTGGACCCGGCCTCGCATCCAGGGCGACTTCTCAAACTGGGAACCCATGGACCTCACCTTCGGCGCCGAATACGGCGGCGCTTCCCCCTGGCACGGTCTCATCGAAAACGTCGCCATCTACGATCGCATGCTCGAACCCAATGAAGCCCGCCAGAACGCCGACGCCCTCCAACTCATCCGCGCCCGTATCCCCGATCCCGAAACCTGGACCATCGAAGCCCAACTCGAAAAAGCCACCCCTCTCCCCACCCTCGAAGAAATCAAACCCTACACCGAAGCCCTCGTCGCCCACCAATACAAGGTCCTCGAAAAACCGCCCGGCTCACCCCTCGCCGATACCATCCTCGTCTACCACTGGGCCATCCTCGATTCCGAAACCATGCCCGGCGCCCAAGCCAATCCCGGCGATACCCTCCGGCTCGACCTGCAACGCTTCGACCAAAATCCCCAGCTCAATTCCCTCCGCCAGAAAAACGACTTCGCCGATCAAGTCGACCTCGTCGAATACCTCGACACCACACCCTTCACACGGTAACTCCTCTGGTGACCCGGCTGAACCATCGTTCAGTCCGTCGCCACTTCCACCGGCTCCGCGACCACTCCGTCCTGCACGACTTTCCCGTCGACCAACACCGTATACTTTCCCTCTTGGAAAACCTTCGGACGCAGTCGCTCTCCCCAAGCCCGCACTGTATACACCACTTCCCCCGTATCATCCTTCACCACCTGCACCACCGGGCGTTCCTCACCGGCAAATTCCAACTCCGGTAAATGCGCGATCGCTTCCCGATTGTAATTGTCCGCCTGCGAAATCGTAATCGGCCACCCCTCAAACTGCTCCGCACTCGCATCCGTAACATCCACGAACCGCGGCCAACACTCCATCGTAATCTCCCGCGTCTTCTTGTTGAACCGCACCAGGCCATGCCCCGCCGCCTTAAAATTATCCTCCGTCGGATTCGCATAGGCTTCCATCGTCACCTTGTTCCCCAATCCATCATAAAAACGCCCCGCAAATTCCATCGTGGTCTCCGGTCCCCCCTCCTGCGGGTCCTCCAAGGGCCACCACCAACGACCGTAATAGTTCACGATCGACGGCACACAAAACGAATACCCGGAATCTTCCCACGAGTTTAACCCGTGATGAATCACCGTCGCCAAATGCTGATCCCCCGCCAGGTGAAACGCAAAACAACGCCGCATCTCTTCCCAGGCCCGCGCCCGGCCACTCTGCGGCCACCCGTTCGAATCCAAATCCGCCAACAGTCTGCCCCCCAACTTGCCGTGCAAATGCGCACCGCCCGCGAAAATGGTCTGCGATAACACACACTTCATGTCCGCCCCGTCCCAGTCCTGCCCCCAGGCATGCAAAAATTCCAACTGCCGATCTCCCAATAGAATCGCTTCCGGAACGTCGACCGTCGCACGATCGTATCCCGGATCGTTGATGTGATCCGGCCGCGGTCCCTGGCGCGGGATCAAGCCGGCCGGACCCGTCTTGAACTTCCGATCCTCAATAATCGCAAAATCAATTCCCCCCACGTTTAACGAGGTGTAATACACGGTGATCCCCTGCTCCACCGGCGTCGGATCATACGGGTCCGGCAGGTTCCCCGCCTGTGCCCGCTGCACCATGTTCACATACTCCGGCGGCATGACATACCCCCCGTCGGCACCACCCTTCAGGGTCGATACAATCCCACTCTGCCCCCACAGGTTCCCCTGCCCCACATCGTGATCGTCCGGAATCGAAACCGTCGGCCGATCCTTGATGATCTCTCCAAATTGACGTCCAAACAAAAGCCATGCCGCCGTGTGCGACGTGTGATCGTAACTCTGGTCTCCCGAGAAAAACAACAAATCCGGATCCTGCGCCTTGAGGTTCGCAATCATGTCCTCGCGCTGCCCGCGATCCCTGTTCGAATTCCCGGTAAAACCCGCCACCACAATCTCTTCCTTGTCCACCGGATCCCGCCGCACCAACCCTTCATACGTCGCCGCCTCCCCGTGCCGCACCCGATACGGCCAGTCACGCGCATGATCCCATTCCTCCACTCGAAATAACGCCGTCCACCCTTCCTCGTTCACCTCCGCCGTCGCGATCTCTATCCATTCCCCCGGAGTTTCTTCCACTTCCAAGCGAACCTCCCGCGCTTCCCCCTCCTCCAGCGGATACAACACCGCCGTCATTTTCAGTATCTCGTCCTGCACGGTATACAACGCAAAACAAATCACCTCGTCCCGCTCGACCTCCGGAATGACCACAGCATTCCCCTTCGCCTTTTTCGCCGGCGCGCCCGACTTTTCACCCTGCGCCCACACTTCAGGGAGCGCCCACACCCACATCGCCGCCATCATCACCACCGCCAAAAACAAATTTCGCTGAGTCATAAGAAAAACAAAGGTTCAAGATTCACCCGTACCGAACATTCGACACGAAACGCAGAGCATCCTCCGCACCCCCTCTACACGTCAATCCCTTCCTCCCTCTTTCGCCATCCCTCCCCACTGGTCCCAGTCCAAAAGAAGACGGCCGTACCGCCATTGATTATTATTGGGCAGCCCGGCCGTCGGAAATCCGTTTCAGTAAGAATGAGCCATTCCCCAGCACGGATCGGTGTATGTATGCGGATATAATTCCGGTAATCCCCTCCATCGCCTGAACCATCGCTCATAGACGCGGCAAAATTACCAAGGTTATATTAATTATAAAAATTATAACGCGCAACCACTTTTTCACGTTTTTCTCGTAATCGATCCGTAACTCGCTAATTACAAACACTTTAAAAGCCTCCTCCCAACGCCGGCCGCCCCCTAAACCCAACCACCCAGCCACCCGATCAACGAGCTCCCCTCAATCCCCACAACTCAACCCATCCTCCCACGGCTCCGCCACCCGCTGCAGCAAATCCAACGCATGCGCCGGCGGTAGCCCCGGCGCCACCGATAACATCCGCGCCAAAATCCCCGTCACCCGCGGCGCCGCAAAACTGCTCCCCGTCTCCATCCGCGTCCCACCCCCCTGCCACAAGACCTCCACCTTCTCGCCACGCGCCGCAAACTCCACCAAGGCCCCTTCCCGATAATAAAAATCATCAGAATCCGTGCGCGCCATGTTCACCGAAATCACGCTCGTAAAATGCGCCGGCCACTCCGGCTCAAACACATCATAGTTGCTGCACGCCGCCACCACGTGCACCCCCCGCAAATACGCCTCATCCACCCACTCCTTGTGCGGCAACACAAACTTCGCCAAGCCCTTGCACCCAAAACTGCAGTTCAAAATGTGATACCCCCGTCGTATCGCCTCCCGTACCCCCTCACAAATAACCGCGGTACGCGACAAACTCCGCGCGTTGATCACGCGAAAACTTCCGATCTCCGCCTCCGGCGCCGCCTCATGAATGATCCCCGCCACCGCCGTCCCATGCCCATACACATCGTCCCCGTCACCCTCACGCAAACGCAACCGCCCATCCTCCTCCACGATCGCCACCTGCTCACCCATCTTCGCCGACTCCAAGCGCGGGTGAAACACGTCCACCCCGGAATCCAATACCGCCACGCGCACCCCCGCACCCGTGCCGTCACGAATCGCCTCGCGCGCCGCCTCCGGTGAGAGCCACGGCCTCTGCCCCGATCCCTCAGTCATACTTCCACGTCCAGGATGATCTTCAGTAATTCATAGTTCAACAACCGCTCCGCCGCCGCCGTGAACAATTTCACCTGGTTCAACTCCGACCCCGTAAAACCCGGCGGATCCGGGTCCGACTCCCTCTCCTTCCACTGCACACAGGAAACCACCCCGCGCACATTCCCGCCCAGGTAAAACGGCACCGCGATCATCGCGCAGGTAATCATCCCAATCTCCTCGTCAATCTTCTTCGAGTGCCGCTCGTCCGCATAAACCTCGTTTTCACAAATCGCGTGCTCCGATCCCAATACGAGACTGATCAATCCCTCGTCCAAGGGCTGCCGCATCCCCAGCAACTTCTCAACCTTGTGACTGTATCCCACCACCAGGTTCGTCCGCTCCCGGTCCGCCAGCCAAATCACCCCAGAATCCGCCCCCGTCTCCCGCAAAACCTTCCCGAAAATATCCGCCGTCACCGGGTCCATCAGGCTCGATAAATCATCCGGCTCCAATCGCCCCGCATAATCCGCCAACCGCTTCTCTATCGCCGAACCATGCTCCCCCAACTCCACGTCCGCCAAAAACTGATGCCGCTTCTTCGTCGTCTCCATAACCCAAAGATGCAACCACGCCATCCCCCGCCACACAAGAACATACCCCCCGCCGCCACTTCCGCCTGGAGGCGCGGGCACCCGACCGCGCTGCCTCCTCCGCAGCCGCGATCGGCGATCGCGGTCCCCCTCCCCATTGCCTCCCCGAGCACCCCGCCTCCCCCCCTGCGTACCTGCAAAACTGCGTAACTGCGCAACTCCCTTCCCATGCTATACTACGCAAATATGCCCCGCCTCCCCCACATCACCCTCTTCCTCGCCCTCGCCCTCTCTCTCCCCACCACTCTCGCCTGCCCCTTCTGCCAACTCCTCGAAGAAGCCACCATCGTCGACCTCATCGATGACCACGGCGTCGTCACCATCGCCGAACTCACCACTCCCTCGCTCGACGCCGCCACACGCATGCGCCTCTCCCTGCGCGACAAAACCAAAGGCGCTCCCAATGCCGCCCTCACCGCCAAAGAAGTCCTCAAAGGCGAACCCACCCTCGCCCCCGGCGACACCATCACCGTCCCCTTCCTCATGCCCGGCCCCGCCGGCCCCAAGCACCTCCTCGTCGCCCCCAGCCCCGAAACCCTCGAATGGCTCGCACCCGTCCCCCTCACCGATCCCGCCCTCACTTTCATCGAAGAATACCGCACCCTCACACCCCCGCCAAAAGAAGCCCCCGAGGACGCCGTCGTCGCATACCTCTCCTTCTTCGCCCCCTATCTCTACCACGAAGACGAAACCCTCTCCACCGCCGCTTACGGCGAATTCGCCAAATCACCCTATCCCGCCGTTACCGAGATCGCCGCCAACCTCGACCCCGATGCCCTCCTCAAATGGATTCAGGACGAAGAGGTGTCCGTCGACCGCCGACGCCTCTTCCTCACGCTCCTCGGCGTATGCGGAAACGCACAAACCCACGCCGAAACCCTCGCCGACTGGATAACGGACCCCGAACGCCGCCACGCCGTCGGCGCCGACGCCCTCGCCGCCGCATACCTCAAGCTCACCGGAGCCGATGGCCTCCCCCTCGTCGAAACCACCATGCTCGCCCCGCCCGCCAACGCCGACACCACCGCCAACTCCGACGACATCTTCGCCGCCCTCGGCGCCCTCGAATTCCATGCCTTCCAAAACCCCGGCGCCATCCCCAAAGAACGCCTCATCCAATCCTTCCGCCTCGCCCTCGACCACCCCGAATCCGCCGACCTCGCCATCCCCGACCTCGCCCTGCTCGAAGACTGGGACTCCATCCCCCGCCTCCTCGAACTCTACCAAACCCACGGGGAAGAATTCGCCTTCCTCAAAGAACCCATCATTCTCTTCCTCCGCACCTGCCCCCTCCCATAAGCCGCCCAACACCTCGCCTAACTCTAAAAAATCGACCCCAACCTCGTAAAAAATACCGAAGGCAAATACACCGCCGAAGACCTCTGGGGCCCCGACCAACAGTAACGCCCCCTCCCCAAAAACGTCCACCTCCATCTGCCGAAGGCGGTAGCGCGCCCTCGCCGATCCTGACAAAGGAAGGAGGTATCTATCTCGAACGAGATAGACTTGCGCACAACGCACACCTCGCAATCCCCGCTGTTTCCTTCGCGCACCCTCTGTAGGAGCCCGATACCGCTCGGGCGATTTCCCTCCCACGACGCCCCCCTCCTCCCTCTTTGGAGGGGCGCGCTCCCGCGTGACCACTCGCAGAGCGAGGACGCTCCCACGAAGCCGCTCTCTTCCGAAAAAGGTAGCGCACCCTCGCGGAGTGCGCACAACTTCACAAAACGATCACGCTACTTATCCAGCACTCTCCCCTTCGCCTCAATAATCTCCTTCGCATGGGGAAATAGACATCGCCCCGATTTAGAGCAGTCACGATCATCGTCTGACTGCGTTATCGCCGCAATCTCCGATGCGAGAAACGGAAGGTCTGCATAGTCCTCAACTCCAATGATCCACTTGCATGTCGAAATTGTGACAGGGTAAAATCGTCTACCGTCCGTCAAAGTTACACGAACCTGAGTTCCCCCCATAGCAAACTCGCTCATTCTGGCAACCCTTCGCACAAACCGTTTTGGAATCGCGTAGTCCATTCTCAATTCCCAACAATTCTTGGCTGGTCGCCCCTACCTAAAAACCCTCCGTTATCTTCACACCTCTATACAACAAGCTACCCCCCCACCACCAACACATCATCCAACTCCACTTCCTCCCCAATCACCCGGAACCGATACATATCCTTCCGCGGATGCGCAAACCCCGGCGACCGAAACCGCATCACCTCCTCCCCGTCCAACCACAACACCGCCTCGTCCCCCGCTAACCGCACCCGCGCCTCATACCACTTCCCCGTCTCCACCATCGACGGCACAGATTTCTCACACCGCGCAAATAGCGCCTCCAACTCCGGCGTCACCTTCCCCTCCCGATAGGCATGATAATGCTTCATGTCGTATATCCCCGTCCGACTGTCCACCATCCGAATCTCCCGCGTCCCGATCGTCACTCGCCCCAGGTGTCCCGCATGCGTGACCCGCTTCGCCGTCATGTCGTCCCACCCGATACTCAACGCCGTGCCATCCACCAATTGAAACCGAAACGTAAACTCCGCATCCACAAACGGCTCCACGCTCACCTTCAACTTCCCCCGCCCCGGCTCGTCCCGCCGCAATTTCATCACTCCGTCCGCAATCTCCGTGTTCTCCGACAAAGTCCCCCAAATCCGATACAACGTATCCTCCGAAAAATCCTCCCGATGCAACACCCACTCCTCATCCTCCCCCTCCACCGCCACCACCTTCTCCAAAGGATACTTCGAACGCTCAACCACCCCATCACCCTCCTGAGCCAAACAACTCGCCACCCCCACAAGAATCAAAGCCAAAATACAAAACCCACGCCCGTCTAAACAAACTGCTCTCATCATCCTAGCGAAGATACGAAAAGGCTCCCTGAAACCACGCTACCCACATCACCCCCCTAAAGCAAAACCTTCCCCATACTCCCCCTGCGAAACTGTGGAACGGCGTACCTGCGAAACTATCCCCATTTTTCCTTCCCATTCCCATCAAATTTGTTAATATTTCTAAATATTCGGGGGAATTTAACTAATTAGGCGTGCGCGTCCTTCACCATATCGCCCGGGGGATCTACCTTCTGTTCTTCGTCCTCGCCATCGGCGGGGCCCTCAAACTCCTCGCCTTCGCCCCCAAACCCACCAACAACGCGCCCCACGCCTCCGCCACCCCCGGCGCCATCCCACCCGATTCCATCACCGCCGCCTCCGAATCCCTCTTCCTCTTCATCTCCGCCCCCGCCGCCCCGCAATCCGCCCTCTTCATCCAAAACCCCAACGATCACCTCAAATCACTCGAAGCTTTCATCCTCCATCGCACCCCCCAAAACGTCCAGGTCCGATACTCCCGCTCCGACCAATCACCCTCGCCCCACACCCATTCCCACGTCCATTGGTTCGAACTCGAGTTCGAACAAGACAAACGCCGCTTCGATGTCGCCATCTACCCCTCCAAAGACGGATACAAATTGAGCTGGCCCGAATTCCTCGAAGCCTACACCGCCAGCGACCCCGACCTCGCCGGCAGCTTCCCCCAACTCCCCCTCGCCCCCATCCCAGGCGTCAACTAGTCTCCTCCCCCATTACTCGCCCTTCAACGCCCCCACTCTCCTCTCATGCCCAACGTCCTCGTCACCGGCTTCGAACCCTACGGCAATACCCCCGTCAATCCCGCAGAATCCGTCGCCCGCGCGCTCGATAACACCCAGCTCGACGACGCCACTCTCATCTCGCGCATCGTCCCAAACACCTTCTTCGAATGCATCGAATTCGTCACCGCCGCCATCGCGGAAACAGAACCCACACTCGTCGTGATGATGGGAGAATTCGGAGGTCGCGCCACCATCACGGTCGAACGCATCGCCCAAAATAGAAACGACGCCACCCGATACAACCTCTTCGACAACCAAAACAACGCCCCCCAAGACCAACTCACCGCCCCCGACGGCCCTGCCGCCTACTACGCAACCCTTCCCATCCGCGCCATGGTCAAAGCGATGCTGGACAACGGCATCCCCGCCGAGATCTCCGATACCGCAGGCACCTTCTGCTGCAACCACCTGATGTATGGGGTGCTTCACCACCTCGCCACCAAGGATCTTCCCATCCGCGCAGGCTGGATTCATCTCCCTCACCTCCCCGCAGTCGCCGCCCTTTCCCACAACCTCGGCAACCCCAGCATGCCCGCCGATACCGCAACCGCCGGGGTCAAACTGGCCATCAACGCTGCCCTCCAACACTCCACCGATATCGACTCCCCCATCCCCGGCCGCCTCCAAATTTAGCCCCACTCGCGATTCCGTACCGCCACAAACCAAGTCGTCGGGAAGTTAAGACAAATATTTCGCGTCCCGTATCAGCCCCGGGCTTGCCGAAGGGCGCCCATTCGTGGTTTCAATAAATCTCCACCCATGCCCCACGACCCACAATCCCTCTACGCCTCCCTCACCCTCGAGAAACTCCAAATCCCCACCCTCGGCCCCGCCACCGTCCCCTCCCCGCTCCGTAAACAATCCGATCGCACTTTTATCGACAATTCTTTCCGCATCGCCGCCTTCTCGGAAATGGAGCTCCTCCAACCATACCTCGACCGCGGCGACCCCCTCCCCTCCTTTGAACTCGCCGGCGCCCGCGAATCCCTTTACTTCGAGCCCGACAAAACCACCTGCGCCATCGTCACCTGCGGCGGCCTCTGCCCCGGCATCAATAACGTCATCCGCTCCCTCGTCCTCACGCTCACCTACCTCTATGGCGTCAAAAATATCCTCGGCTTCCGCTACGGATACGGCAGCCTCGGTCCCAATCCCGTCGAAAACCCCGTCCCCCTCAATCCCCGCACCGTCGCCGAAATCCACCGCTTCGGCGGCACCATGCTCGGCTCCTCCCGGGGTACACCAAGCTCCGAACAAATCGTCGATTCCCTCGAGGAACAAAACATCGACATCCTCTTCACCATCGGCGGCGATGGTACCCTCCGCGGCGCCACCGCCCTCTGCGATGAGGTCGCCAAACGGGATCGCAAAATCTCCGTGATCGCCATCCCAAAAACCATCGACAACGATCTCCACTTCGTGAAACGCAGCTTCGGCTTCACCACCGCCGTCTCCGAGGCCACTCGCGTCATCGAAGCCGCCCACGAAGAAGCGCGCGGCGCTTACAACGGCATCGGTCTCGTCCAACTCATGGGCCGCTACTCCGGCTTCATCGCCGCCCATGCCGCCCTCGCCAATCACGACGTTAATTTCTGCCTCATCCCCGAAGTCCCCTTCGACCTCGACGGCCCCAACGGCTTCCTCCACCTCCTCGAAGAACGCCTCGAAAAGAAAAATCACGCCGTGGTCGTCGTCGCCGAAGGCGCCGGCCAAAACCTCATTGACTCCCATACCCAACCCGCCACCGATCAATCCGGAAACACTCTCCTCAAAGACATCGGCACTTTCCTCAAACACACCATCAGCTCCCACCTCAAAGACAAACAAATCGATCACGCGATCAAATACCTCGACCCGAGCTACGCCATTCGTGGCCTCCGCGCCGGTCCCCGCGACTCCGAATTCTGCTCCGTCCTCGCCCAATGCGCCGTCCACGCCGCCATGGCCGGCTACACCGATATGTTCGTCGGATACAATGGCCACCGCGTCGTCTATGTCCCAAACTCCGCCGTCGAAAACCTCCCCCAAAAACAAATCAACCCCCAAGGCAGAGACTGGCGCCGCGTCCTCGACTCCACCGGCCAACTATTCTCCATGACGAACTAACTTCCTGGCGAAGCCGGTAGGGACGAACCTCCGGTTCGTCCGCAACGCTCCTCCCAACCGAATCCGTCCGCTCTTACGCGAAGGTGCCTTGACCACCTCTTGTAGGAGCCCGATATAAGCCCGCCCTGAGCGAAGTCGAATGGGCTCGGGCGTTTCCCTGGAGCTACTCCTCGTCCTTCTTCCCCAACAACTTCTCAATCGCCGCCAACCGCTCATCCAACGAATTCAACCCCCGAATCGTCTCAATCAACCCACGCTGGACCGTGTACAAAATCTTCCCCACCCAAAAAAGTATGATCAATAAAACCCCGACGACCGCAATCTGAAGCCACATAAGTCCTATTTGCCAAAAACTTCCTGCGCCTTCCGCGCCATCCCAAACGCCGCCGCCCCATCCCCGCCGATCGCCCACTCAAACAAGGTCGTCTCCTCATGCGGCGGCAAAGGACTCTTCTGGAAACTGTCCATCGCCCGCGACTGAAACCCCTTCTTCACCGCTTCCATATACCAGTCCCGGAACCCCGTCTCCGCCAATCCTCCCCCGATCACGATCAGGCCGGGATCAAGAAGGCTCGCCAAATCCCCGAGCGCATGCCCCAACTTGAACGCTTGATCCTGGAAAATCTCCGTCGCCAGCGCATCACCTTTCTCAGCGTAATCTCTCAGTTGAAACGCCTTCTCCTCAATCGGAGCATCCCCCTCGTTCAAAGGATGCTCCTGATACTCGTCCGCACTCAAGGCAATCTGCAATTGCCGCCGAATCGCAATCAACGATACCCAAGCCTCAAGACACCCCTCCCGCCCACGACCGTCCACCGGTAAACGCCCCTCCTCAAGAAAAGGAAGCGACATGTCACCCACCTCCATCGCCAAACCCCGCGCCCCCTCATACAAACCACCCCCCGGCAATACCAATCCCCCACCTAAGCCCGTCCCCGGTGCCACGAACAACAAGCCCGAATCCAACCGGTCCGCCCGCAACAAATACTCCCCCAAGGCCGCCGCATTCCCGTCGTTCGTCATCCAAACCTTCTTTCCCACCTCTTCACCAAACTCATCCCGAATGTTCACCCCCACCCAGTCCGCCGATAAATTCGCTTTCCCCCAAATCACCCCCTTCGAACACGGCGCCGGCACATCCAACCCTATCCCGCCGACGCTCTCCTCCGTAATCCCCCCCTGCTCACACAACAGCTTCAACCCCTCCTGCAATTGCTCAAAGGTCCGCCGATACCCCTCCGACGCATGACTGCGCACCTCAACGTAATCCCCCACCTGCTCACCCGCCCCATCCACCAGAATCGCCTTGATCGTCGTTCCACCAACGTCCAAACCAGCAAAATATTGACCCGAATCACTCATATCAAAAATCCATCACCCACGACACCGCCGCCTCAGAAGCACATTGGATGCTTCCAAAGCCCTTTGGCAAACCGGGTCCAGAGTGGTTTGCTCCCATTCAAATGATCTATCAGATTTCAAATTGAATT
>JBCCIR010000148.1:0-12794 GCA_039028175.1 Verrucomicrobiota bacterium | reverse complement strand
GGGTGGTTCGGGAGTGGGTGCGGGCTTGGGAAGTTCCGGTTTGGGTTCGGGTGGGGGTGTGGGGTTCGGAGCGGGGGCGGGGGTTAGTTTGGTTTCCGGCTTGGGTTCGGGTTTTGGTGTTGGTGGAGGGGTAGCGGGTTTGAGAGCGGGGACGGGTTTGGTCTCCGGTTTTGGCGCGGGGTTGAGCGTGGGTTTTGGTTCGGGTTTGGGAGTGGGCGCGGGTGCGTCCGCGGGGGCCAGGACGGGAGCGGGCTTGGGTTTGGGAGCGGGCGTTGGTTCGGGTTTGGGTGTGGGTGGCGTTGCGGCGGCGAGTTGCGGGACCGGTTCGGGCTTTGGTTCGGGTTCAGGCTCGGGCGGGGGTTCCGGTGGGCGGATGGGGAGTGCGATGTCGCTTTTGGGATCGTTGTCGGGATCGACGGAGGTGCTGTAGGGGAGTCTTTCCGTTGGCGTCGACTGGGGCGGGGGTGTGGCGGCTTGTTCGATGGCGGGATTGGTGTCGACCCAATTGACGTCGGCGGGATTGACGGTGGATTTGGCGGCGGCCACGAGTGGTGCGGCGGACTGGGCGTCGGAATTGAGGACGAAAGTGCGGAGGAGGAAGAAGATGAGGGCGAGGTGGACGAGGAGGACGAGGACGAAGGTGACGGGGAACTGTCGGTTCTTGGTCATTCGATTTCCTGGCGAGCGCTCTAAGAGAATGATCGGGCCGGGCGGCGCCTCGTTCAAGCTTCCGGCTTGGTGACGATGCCGACCTTGGTGATACCGGAAGCTTTCAGGGCGTCCATGATGTTTACGATTTCCTGGACGGGAATTTCTTTGTGGGCGCGGATGACCACAGCGAGATCGGGATTGCCTTCGTGGAGGGAGAGGAGGCGATCGGGCAGGTCGGCGAAAGTGACGGGCGTACCATCGACGGCGAGGGCGAGATTTTGGTCGACGGACACGACGAAGACCGCGGAGGGATCGACGGCTTCGTTCGAGGCTTTGGAAGTGGGGATGATGAGGTCGGCGCTTTCTGCGAGGACGGGCGCCGTGATCATGAAGATGATCAGAAGGACGAAGGCAAGGTCGAGCAGGGGAGTGACGTTGAGCTCGGAGAGAGTGGTGAGGGAATGTTTGGAAGCGTGCCGGCGCATGTCGGATCAGGAGGAGCCGGTTTTGTGGTTGGCGGCGGGCGCTTCGTCTTCTTCGTCATCGTCGTCGCCGAAGAGGATGTCTTCGAGGGGGTTTTCGCCGGGTTTGCTGCGGAGGCCGGTGATGAAGTCGTCGTCGTCTTCTTCTTCGGCATCGTCTTCGGCGGCGGTTGCGGGTGCGTCGTCGCCTTGATCTCTTTCGCCCTCGTCGTCGTCGTCCTGGTCCAAGAAGGGTTCGGGTTCGAGTTCGTCGTCGTCTTCGTCCGTGTCGAGTTCGGGTTCCTCTTGTTTGTCGGCTGCGGACGGTGGGGCGGGCAGGTCTTCGGGGGCGGCGGCTTTGTATGAGGACGGGGGTGGGAGTTCGTTGAGGTCCTGAACTTTATCGAGGGCGGGAGAGACTTCGGACGCGGGGGCGGGGTCGTCGTTTTTGGGTGCGACGGCGGAATCGGCGGGCGGGCTGTAGTAACCGGGCGGCGGCTCTTCGGATTTGGGTTTATTGGTGCCGTTGATCTTGGGTTCGTTTTCGGTGGTGGCGGCGGATTTGGCGGGTATGGGTGATTCGTCTTCGGTTGTGAGGTCCGGGGCGGGGGTTTTGGCGCTTGCGCCGGCGGGAAGGGGGGTGACGGGGATATTATCGCGGTATCGTCGTTCGAATGCGGAAGTGAGTTCCGCGACGAAATTGTCCATCTCTGCGAGGAGCGTTTTGATATTATTGATCAGGAAATTGTATCCGAACATGGCGGGGATGGCGACGAGCAGGGCGATGACCGTCGTGACGAGGGCGGCGGAGACGCCGGGGGACATGTCCTGGAGGGAAGTCGCGGCGGAGGAGCCGGCGATGCCGGTGAACGTTTCCATGACCCCCCAGACCGTGCCGAGCAGGCCGAGGAAGGGCGCGCCGCTGACCGCGGTGGCGAGGAAAGTCATTTGGTTTTCGAGTCGGATGCCGACTTCGCCGACGGCGCGGTCCATGGCGTTCGTGGCGCTATCGATTTGGGAGGGGGCGATTTTTTTGCCGCGTTCGATATTGGCGATGAATTCTTCGTCGAGGTCGGAGGAGCCGGTGAGTTGGTAGGAAAGTTCTTTGCAGCCGGCGCGGTAGACCCAGTAGACGGGGGCGTTTTCGAAGCGGATGGAATCGGAGTAGATATCGAGGGGGGCGCGGGCGGTGCGGAACGTTTCGAGGAAGCGAGTGGTGGCGCGTCGGGCGCGGGCGACGGTGACGAACTTGGTGATCATCACGGCCCAGGAGAGGGTGGAGAGGAGGAGAAGGATGGCGCAGACGATTTGGCCGGGGAGGTGTGACTCCTGGATGGCGTAGATGAAAGCGCTCCCGAGGACGGGGACGCCGGAGAGATGGCAGGCCGCGATACCCATAGACGGATGGATTAGTTAAGATACCACAAAAGTTAAGATTTCTAAAGTTTTGGGAATTTTCCGCAAAAAGGGGAGATGGGCAAGGGTTTAATTGGGGGGGTGCTCTGCCCGGGCGGGCAAATTGCGGGAGGGTTTGGGGAGGGCCGGTGGTTTTCGGGGCCGTTTGGAGCGCTGGGAAGAGAATTGCCGGAAGGAAGTTTTTTGGCTCTCGCGAGGATAAATGACTTGGAATTAATTATCCTGAAATCGGGAGATAAACTGACTTAGAATCCGATATAGAGAGATTCAACTAGGTCCGAGTCACTCATCATACTGTTCTCCCAAGAAAATGCGAGCGGCACTCACAGCGATTTGTTTGGTTGTGGCGTCGTGTGGTAGGAACGCTGACCCGATAGCGGAGGAGCCCTCTCGGCCAGACAAGATCGAGATTACGGGCGGGGCATTGGGTGGGCTGCAGGGCGCCGATCGCGGCGCAGTCGAGATGATTTCGTTGGAGCCTCTTGAGCATGCTGACCAAATCGGGCTGATTTATAACCGGCTTCAGAAAGATGCGACGAAAGAGATCACGCCGCCGGAGGGGCTCACAGCCAGCGAGTATATTACTGTGAAGTTTCCAGATGGGCGCGGATACTATATGATCACCAGTTCGTTGTTGGAGCTGAACGGCAAGTGGTATGAGGGTGAGTTTGACTATGCGATGGCAGGCATGCTTCGCTACATCCAGGCGAACACTGACTTTGAATGGAACGAAGAGCGTTTGTACTCCCGATACCCGTCGGAGGAAGAGATGGAGGGGATTCGAGCCAAGTGGTTAGGGAGACTCCAAGAAAAAATAGAGGAAGAACAAGGCGCTGGTGATCAAGCGCCTGCAGCTGTAAAATAGAATTCGCATGAACGCACTAACATTAAACCTGAAAGCGGAGCTCGCTGCCAGCAGGCGCTGACACAGCTTGAACGTTCTGGTAAGAAATTTTGCGATTCACGATTCATAAGAACGTGCCAAGTACGTCGGTAGCCGACAGGGTTCCGCCTGCAATGGCCGATTGCATACCACCTAGCTCGAAGCTGCCGGTTGAGGTTGATATAATCGTGTTTACTGAATCGGTGGTGAAGTCCTCGGCGATCCATAAGGCACTTAAACGTCGAAAGAGGGATTCAGATCGGAGCGATATCCCCGTGCTAATCGTCGGAACCAGCTTTACTGAAGATTGTCGATCCATCGAAGACGGCAGTTGCATGTTCGCATCCGTTCGCGACTTTCACTGGACAGACAGTCGATATGAATACATCCGAGCTGTCTCTGCTAGTAAGGTGAAGACACCAAGTATTCGGGAGCGAGAGCACTCAAAATCAACGGCAAAACACAACTCCGAACTCAACACCTGACCCTTGGCGATTCGAAAGCATCATGACCATTCAACCATCAACTCAAAAGTCGAAGTCCACCCCTGGTCAGGTGTGAGATTTCTTTGACGTTCGCCCTAAAAATCTATGAAAAGAACCACTCCGATTCGTCTGAGATCATTGGCCTGGGCTTTCGTTTTTGCCGCATTGGTATTCTCGCCGGGATGCCGGGAATCCGAGTCTGGCTCACGGAGCGTTTCTGAACCGGTTCCGCGGGTGGCGCACGAGGGGTTTTGGCGGGCGACTTCTGCCATCATGGCGGGAACGCCGTTTGATGAGGCGGTGACGCGGTCGATTACGGTCAAGATTGAGGGCGATCGCTATGAGACGATGGTTGGCGCCGAAGTCGATCGCGGGGATTGTATCGTAGATGCGGCTACCACTCCGAAGCGGATGACCATCACGGGAACGGACGGTCCGAACAAGGGAATGACCTATCTGGCGGTCTATGAGATGGATGACGAGGACAGCCTTCGGATTTGCTATGACCTTTCCGGCAAGAATTATCCCGATACCTTCGATGCCACCCAGGAGAACGGGTATTACACGGCGACCTACCAGCGTGAGACCCCGAAGCCTGCCGAAGAAACATCCCGATAGGCTTGCCGGGGCGGGGGCAAGCAGCGGCTGACCCGCCGCGAGTCGGTCTGATTTACCGCGATTCTTTCCCTTATCCTGTCTTGAGCGCGCCCCGGTCCGCTGCATCGTGGCACCCCTCGCCGGTTTGGGTATTGATGGGTTCAGCAACACCACCGCCTGGACGTCCACGTTGGGCGACACCGTCGTCTATAGTGCGGCTCCTGTTCCGGAGCCATCCACCTCGCTTGTTTTCGGACTGGGAGTTTTCGGTTTGTTGGCGCGTCGTCGTCGAGGAAGCCGTTAAGTTGAACCAGCAGAGGGACTCCATGCATTGTCGCGCGTGGACTCCTTTGTTTCGATCTCCCGGTGGTGTGAATTGAGTCACCTTCCTTTTCACTATTTTCTTCAAGCTGTATTTGGTTTTTAATGTCGGGCATTCTCGACGGTGTGGATTTCAACGATCATGGCACGAAAGCTTGATTCTGGTTTTAAATCGCGCCTTTTCATTGGCATCGTGACGTTTGTTTCGTTGTCTGCGGCGCGGGCGGCGGATGTGACGACCACGCTGCATTTCAATCCGAGTCTGAGTCGGGAGGCGAATCCTTTGTCATCGGTGCTTGGTTTTGACGCCTTACAGTTGGTGGTGACGAATATTGTCGCGGTGGTGGTGTTTTTGTTTGTGCCGTTGCTGGTCTATATCGTGTATGGGCCGGCGAGCATGGGGGAGAAGGCGTGCTCGTTTCGCGAGTATGTTTCGCTGCAGTTATTTCGATCGAAGCTGGAGCGTGCTCGGTTTTTACGCGGAGTTTTTTTGGGGTGGCCGCTTCCGAAGAATTGGCTGCAGGCCGTGAGAGTGTTGGGGTTTGCGCTTTCGTGGGCGATTGTCATTGCGAGTTTGCAGGCTACGTTTGCGTGGTGGGCGACGAATCAGTGGGGGCTGGATTGGTATGGACGATACCGGGCGCTCTTCAGTTTCCGCGGTTTTCCGGTGGTAGAGCTCATTCCCATTGTCATTGTTTTCTTTCTCATGGGTTTTGTTTTCTTTCGGATGGAATACAAGGCTTACGGCCGTCCGTTGCCGGAAGGGGAATGAGACGGGAGCGAGGGGTGCGGTGCGGTGTGGTGTATGGTGATCTGGGGCGACCTTTTTTTGGGTTTGAGGGCTTTGGTGCGGTTGTTTCTGGGTGATGTTGAAATTTGACCTGCAACTTGGGTTTTGGATGAGGGTTAGACATGAAGGATGCGATGAGAAGTTTCTTTGGTGTGTTGATTTGGGGATTGGTCTTGTCTTCGAGTTTTGCCCAGGACCGATCTGCCGAGCGTCGTTTTCAGCAATTTGACGCCGATGGTGACGGGCGTCTTTCGGGGGAGGAATTGCCTTACGCGAATCTTCTCGAGCGTCTTGATGTTGATGATGACGGGTATGTCTCTCTTGAAGAGTCGAAGGCGCTGAGGGGTGGGCGTGGTGGCGCGGAGGCGCGAGGGGAGCCGTCGGAGTCACAAGGGGAAGGAAGTGACATTGAAGCGCGTTCGCACGGGCGGGAAGCGGTCGATGCGAGATTGGATGCGTCGGTGTTGGGTGAACTCGATATCGCTATGGAAGCGGCGGTGGCGAATGGGGAGGTGGCGGGCGTGGTGGGACTGGTCAGTCGAGGCGGGCATCGTGGATATTTTGAAGCGTTCGGGTGGCAGGACATTGAAGCGGATCGCGAGATGCCGCGGGATGCCATCTTTCGATTGCAAAGCATGAGTAAGCCGGTGGTTACGGTGGCAGCGTTGGCGTTGCATGAAGCGGGTGCGTTTGGGTTGGATGATCCGATCTCCGAGCATTTGCCGGAGTGGGCGGCGCCGAAGGTATTGGTGGACGGGGAATTAGTGGCGGCGCGAGAGGACATTACGCCGCGGATGCTGATGAGTCATAGCAGCGGGCTTTACTATGGTTCGCTACCGGGGCATCCAGTTCCGCGGGCGCGGTCGGCGAATCTTGAAGCGCACTCAAAAGCGCTGGCGGCGCTTCCTTTAAAGTTTCATCCGGGCGAGGGCTTTGCTTACGGCACGAGTATTGATGTGCTGGGGCGGTATTGCGAGGCGGTCGCGGGCCAGCCGCTCGATGAGATTGTCGGAGAGATGGTGCTGGGTCCGCTTGGCATGGAGGACACGGCTTTTTGGGTGCCGCCGGCGAGGGCGGATCGCATTGCGCAGATTTACACGCAGAGCGAGCCGGGGCGACTCGAGCGCGGGCGGGAGGCGGCGCTGCTGACGACCAAGCCGACGATGTTTCTCGGTGGGCAGGGGCTGTGTGCGACCGCAGCGGATTACGAGCGTTTCTGCCAGATGCTTCTCAATGGAGGCGAGCTGGGCGGGGTGCGGATATTATCGGCGGAGACGGTGGACGAGATTTTTAAGAATCAGCTGGAGGGCATTGGTGAGAAGTATGGCTTGGGCGGATCGGTGAATGGGGAGGGCGGGTATGCCTGGGGGGGAGCGAACGGCACGCAATTTTGGATTGATCGTGAGAATGACTTGTTAGGGATTTTCATGGTGCAGACGCAGCGGTATCGGGCGCCGACTTTTCAAACGTTTCGCGAGATTGTGAAACGGGCGCCGCTATCGGGTGACGTGACTGTTGATGCGGGGACAGACTCGGGATTTGTGGGGGCGGCCGTTGATCCCGGGATACGGTGGACGCGATCCCTTCAACTGCCGCATGTTGATCGCAATGGGGATCGGCTGACGGGAACCGAGGTCATGGAACTGGCGGCTCACGAGGGGGCGTTGTATGCGGGGAACAGTCACTGGAATGCGGAAGGGGACGCTCGGCCGACGCAAGTTTTTGTGCTCCACGGTCCGGAGGGATCGTGGGAGCTCGACGTGGAATTGCCGGAAGAGATCACCCGGACGACGTATTTGCGGTCGGTTACTTTTGGGACGGATGGTGATGGGAACGAAATTGATCCTCGGTCGGTGCTACTGCTGGGGGTGAACCGGGAACGTGTTCGCGGTGGCCAGACACCGGCGGTGGTTTTTGTTCGGGATGATTCGAGCAGCGAGTGGGTCGAGAACGAGCTTGGTTTTTCGGACACGGAAAAATGGGCGGTCGGCGTGCGCAGTATCGGCTTTCATCGGGACCGGGTGACGGGCGCGGACATGGTGTTCCTGGGGGTGGGTCCCGGGGCGGGGATTTACACGGGGACCTGGGATTCGGCGGGATCGGGAGGGATACGCTGGAGCGAGGAACCGGAATTTCGTCCGGCGTCGATGCAGCGGGTGATGGATTTTTCCGTGGTGGACGGCGTGCTTTATGCGGCCACGCAGCGGATTCTTTACCGGCGGGTGGAGGACGGTCCGGAAGCGCGGTGGGAGACGGTTTTGGAGAAGCGACCGTCGAACGAATTTGTGACGGAGCACAGTGACGGGTTGCATCCGGGTTGGGTGAAGTATGATCACTTTCGTGCTTTGGGTGTTTCGGAGGAGGCTGACGAAGGGGATGGTGAGATCTTGGTATTTGGTTCCCTCAATCGGATATTTCGGCTTGATCCGGAAACGGACGTGATCGAGGCGGAAGTCGACATTCGTGATTTGTTTCGAGATCAGCTGGGGATGGAGATTCACTATGCTCAGGCGCAGCACTTTGATGAACTGGAATTGCCGGATCGGGGGCGGGTGGCCTTCATAGGGCTGGAAGTGATGTTCGAGGATGATTTTATCGAGGCGCATCCGGACGTTCCGACCAGTCATGTCTTGGATCGGCATGCGGACAAGAAAGTGCATTGGGCGAAGCAGGGGTTTTACCTGGAGCGGAGCCGGGATGAAGATGGTGGTGTGCGATACCGGGTGCGTGAGGTGTTCGATGGTGAGCACGCTCCGCAACCGGACTGGTTGGCGCGGGTGCGGTCGATGCGGGCTTCGCCGTTTCCAGAGGATGGCGTGGGAGTCATTTACGCGAGTGGCTTTTCGCCGTGGGGATTGGATTTGCGGGTTTCTGATACGGGCTGGGTATACCGGGGTGAGCTTGATCCGGCGGGAGGCGGGGGTGCCCGTGACTTGGCGTGGCCGCGCTAGTTGAAGGGTGGAGTGATGGGCGGTAAGGTTCCCCATTCTTTGGGTGCACAATGAAGAAGGAGCAGATATGCCGGCTGTTAAAGGGGATTGAGACGGGGGATGCGGCGGCGGTGGCGGTGGTGAATGAGGGGAAATACATTCAGCACAATCCGTTGACGCGCGAGGGGAGTGTCGGGTTGGCGGAATTGTTCAAGCGGTTGGCGAAGACATCGCCGCGGGTGGAGATTGTGCGGGTATTTGAGGACGGCGATTTTGTGTTTGCGCACACGGATTACGATTTCAACGTGGTGGAGGTGGGATTTGAGGTATTTCGATTTGAGGACGGGATGGTGGTGGAGCACTGGGATAACTTGCAGTTGAAGCCGGAGGGGCCGAATCCGTCGGGGCACACGATGTTGGATGGGGAGACGACGGTTTGTGATTTGGAGAAGACGGAGGCGAATCGGGAGCTGGTGCGTGTCTTTGTGGAGGAGGTGTTGGTGGGGGGTGAGCTGGGTGGATTGGAGGGGTATGTGGATGGGGCGGGATACGTGGAGCACAATCCGGAGATGAAGGATGGGTTGGAGGCGCTGCGGGGCGAGCTGTCGGGGAATGCGCGAGGGCGACGGTATGAGAGGGTGCACCGGTTATTGGCGGAGGGAAATTTTGTGCTTTGCGTGTGCGAAGGGTTTCTTGGGAACGAGCATGTTTCGTTTTATGATTTATTTCGCGTGTCGGGAGGGAAGATTGTGGAGCATTGGGATACGGTGGATGAGGTGCCGCCGCGGGAGGAGTGGGTGAATGAGAACGGGAAGTTTTGAGCCGTTGGCAATTAGGAATTAGGAGTTAGGAATTAGGAATTGGCTGGCGATTGGTGACGGAAAGAGTGGGTGTGGGATCGGGCTGAGGGGGGTGGTTGACTCGTATTGGTAGATGTTTCACTTTTTAATCGATGGAGGAGTCTCTTGAGGTCCGGTTAGAAGAGGATGGGTTCGCGGTGACGGAAGACGTGATGCCGGCGACCACGGTGGAAGCGTTGCGGGAGGAGACCGATCCGCTTCTCGAAGAGAGTCGGGCCAGGGGAGGGGCGCGAAATGTGTTGGAGCGGTCGGCGTGTTTGAGAGCGGAGGCGGAGGACGGGGTGGCGGCTCGGTTTGCGAAGCGGGTCTTGGGGCCTGGGGCGCGCCCGACGAAGCTTACGGTTTTCAACAAGAGTCCGGATGCGAATTGGTTGATTCGGTGGCACCAGGATTCAACGATCACCGTGCGGGAGCGGAGGGAGACGCCCGGATTTGTCGGGTGGTCGGTGAAGGAAGGGGTGGTGCACGTTCATCCTCCGGCGGAAGTGTTGGAGGGAGTGCTGGCCTTGCGGCTTCATTTGGATGATACGCCGGTGGACAACGGCGCCTTGCGGGTGCTTCCGGGGAGTCATCGGTTCGGGCTGCTTTCGCGTGATGCGATTCAGGAGAAGCGGGGAGAGATTACTGAAGAGACGTGCGAGGTATTGAGTGGAGGGATGATGTTGATGCGGCCGCTGTTGCTTCATGCATCGGCGAAAGCGTCTGTGCCGCGGAATCGGCGGGTGCTGCATTTTGAATATAGTGCGGCGGCGTTGCCGGGGGGGTTGGAGTGGGCGTGAAGATCGGACTTGAACCTATTGCGGAACGATTGCGATGTCGATGATTGGCAAGCTGTATTGCGATCTCTTCGAGGCCGGGAATCATTACGTGCATCAGCAGGATGGTGAGCGCATTACGTCGAGAAGAGTCAACTCGGAGAAGACCGTGGATATATCCAATGCGGACGGTCTGTTTAAAGTTGATGATGGATTGAATGAGGCAAGGTTTGTTCCTAATGATCGACGCGCCGTCGAGAGAATTCTTGAGATTATTGATGACGTTTCGGATGCGAAGTAGAAGACTATAGTTGATCGCATCTATCCGGATTCCATTGCACGCTTGTTGGAGATTATGAAAGCTTTCATCTTTACGTCGCTAGTTGCTATAGCCATTGGATTTGCAGACTGCGTTCTCGCAGAAGATTCGACCAGCGAGCATCCGGATCGTGATGATGTGACCGGGGTGGATGGAGATGACGAGGAGATGGTCGCCGCGCAGAAGAAGGCTCTCGAGACACTCGAGACCTTTATCGAGGCCATTCAGAATCGAGATGAGGAAAAGCGTTACCTGCTGAAGGTAAGGTTGGAGGAGAACGAGGAAGTCGAGCATGTGTGGCTGGAACCGGTCAAATGGAACGATCCGGGACTCTTGGGTGTGTTGGCAGTGGATCCAGTTGCGATTAAGAAACACAAGAAGGGTGATGTGATTGCTCCGTTGCCGTCTGAGGTTTCTGATTGGGTGATCCTTTCCGCTGATGGTTCCAAGGAGGGTGGGTTTACCATGGACGTTATTGAGAAGCGCAAGAGGGGCGAATAGCCTCCGCATTGTGGAGGCAATCGCGGGTGGGGCTTATTTCGATTCTTGAGATTTTGGGGCGAAGAGAAACGGATATGAATTTTGTGGATCCGTTTGAGAATTTGTTGGTGTTTTGGGAGGAGGGGTAGGGGGATGGGGAATCGCCCGAGCGGTATCGGGCTCCTACATTGGGGAAGTGGGGGAGCGGTGGGGTTTGTGAGGATGGGAGGACGGGGATCGGTTTTGTTGAATAATGAATATTGAACACGGAATTCTGAATGATGAAGGGGGAGGCAGGGGGAGAATAGAGGCTTGGTGGGAAGGGGGAAGCGCTTGGGGGGGCGCTTGGCGCGTCCGGAGGCCACGCCCTACCGTGCCGTGGGAGGGGGAATCAGGTTTTTCGGGGGTGGGTGCGGGCGTGGAGGAGGAAGATGATGCCGAGGACGATCATGAAGAAGGAGTAGAACTGGCCGGGGTTGAGGCCGAGGATGGGGGTTTGGCCTTTATCGATTTCGCGGAAGAACTCGACGCCGATGCGGGCGAGGGCGTAGAGGATGAAGAAGGTGCCGGCGAGGACCCCGTAGCGGAGGTTTTTGAATTTGAGGCGGATGAACATGATGATGGCGAAGAGGAGGGCGCCTTCGAGGAAGGCTTCGTATAGTTGGGAGGGATGGCGCGGGGTGAGGTGTTCGCGGAGGGCGTCAGCGACGGCGGGGTTGGTTTTGGATTCGTAGAGGAGGTGGTTCACGTCCTGGAATTCGCCGGGGGCGGCCTGGGCGGTTTCGTAGTAGAGAGAGGGGTTGTCGTGGAGTTCGTTTGGGAACTGGACGGCCCAAGCGACCTGGGTGGCGCGGCCGTAGAGTTCGCCGTTGATAAAATTGGCGACGCGGCCGAAGAACACGCCGATGGGTCCGACGCAGACGAGGTCATCGGCGAGGCCGGCGAAGGAGAGTTTTTTTATTTTGCCGTAGACGAGGACGAAGAGGAAGAGGCCGAGGAAGCCGCCGTGGCTGGCCATGCCGCCGCCGAGGATATTGAAGAGGGAGAGGGGGTTGGCGAAGAATTCTTGTCGGTTGTAGAGGAGCATGTAACCGAGGCGTCCGCCGAGCATGACGCCGAAGAGGGCGGCGAGGACGATGAAGTCGGCGACCTGGTCGGGTTTGAGCTGGGAGTATCCTTTGACGGCGAGTTTTTTGAGGACGAGATACCCGCAGAGGAAGCCGAGGACATAGGCGAGGCCATACCAGCGGGGGCCGAAGGATTCGGTGATGCGGAAGACGAAGGGGTCGAGGTTGTGCAGGTAGTACGCCAGCATGGCTGCCGAATTGGGAATTAGGAATTAGGAATTAGGAATTAGGAATTAGGAATTAGGAATTGGGGCTTGGAGAATTGGCGAGGGAAGCGATTTCTTTTTTGGTCATGCGGCAGATGCGCCAGTCGGGGAGGATATTGGAACCGATGTTTTGGTAGAATTGGATGGCGTTTTCGTTCCAGTCAAGGACGGTCCATTCGAAGCGGGCGCAGTTTCGTTCTTCGGCGATCTGGGCGATGCGGGTGAGGAGGGCGAGGCCGAAGCCTTGGTTGCGGAATTCGGGGGCGACGTAGAGGTCCTCGAGGTAGAGGCCGCGTTTGCCGGCGAAAGTGGAGTAGTTGTGGAAGTAGAGGGCGAAGCCGGCGGGGGTATCATCGGTGGTAAGTGCGAGGAGGGCTTCGGCGGCGGGGGGATCGGCGAAGAGGGCGTCGTGGAGGTCGGATTCGGTGGCGTGGACGTCGTGGGAGAGTTTTTCGAATGCGGCGAGGTCGGTGATGAATTGGTGGATGGTGGGGACGTCGGCGGGGGTGGCGG
>JBCCIR010000147.1:0-12853 GCA_039028175.1 Verrucomicrobiota bacterium | reverse complement strand
TTTTAAAAAAATGTGGCAAAGTTTTTTTCTTGCATCCCTACTGATTCAGAAAATCTGTATTTTATAAACATTTCGTAAATCCTGAGGGGACTTGGAACTCCGCAAAGTAGGATAAGTTCAGTAAAAAAGCATTTTGAGATATGGCAAATTAAAGATTTTCTATTGTTCACACAAAAATTGAATAGAACTGATCACACATACCAGTCGCGCAAAAATATGTCTCAAATGTGTTTAACTTCAACAATAAGTTAATTAAAGCATGATCAAATGAAACAAATGAATGTTTTCAACTTATTTATACGTCCAGGTGTGCAAAACGTTGGAGTTTACTACACACGGCTGATCGCTTGCGTAACATTCACGCTATTAATAGTTTGATGTTTTATAGGATTTCGACTCCCTGCTCGCAAAAGCAAAAGCCGAAGGGTGGGACGATAACACGCCGGTGCCGCCTTCTGCATTTCCGCCGTTGGAGAAAGAACCTTCCTATGAAGATCTCAATTTCGACGATCTGCTTCTGACGATTGATCCAGGAAGCGCGCCGCCTGAAGTGATCGCGGACCTTATGTCGGCAATCGATGCATTGTATCGCGCCCGAGGGGGATCGGGCATAACTTTCCGAGAAGAAGGAGTGGCTCCGGCCCTTGCCAGAGAGGGGGTGCCAGCATGAGCGGAGGAAAGGAAGAAGAATCCAATGCTCAGCTTTGGAAAGGATCCCCGGAGAAAAAGACGCCGGAGGAAAAAGGAAAGTGGGACAAATTCATTTCGAAACTCTCGGGCGATCTAGACCCTGACGATATCAAAGAAAAGATCGAGTCCGTAGTCCTTCAGCACGTCAACAGAGCACAAGCAGCGAAACAGACTGTTGAGATCCAAAGGGCAGAGATCGAAGGCCA
Organism: Verrucomicrobiota bacterium; assembly: GCA_039028175.1. Taxonomy (GTDB): domain Bacteria; phylum Verrucomicrobiota; class Verrucomicrobiia; order Verrucomicrobiales; family DEV007; genus JBCDBW01. The sequence continues at coordinate 11,957 of JBCCIR010000147.1, read as the reverse complement.
GCAGCAAGAAGAGGAGCGAAAGAAGTTGGAGTTAGCAAACTTGCAGCTTGAGAACATGAATAAAGCTCTCGAGCTCTTCGAGAAGGCTGAGAAGATGGGTTTGGTCGAAGAGGAAGCGAAAGAGAATCTCAAAGTTCAACTCGCAAGGCTCATGAATCACGGTGGTCGGATCGATGGTTCTTCGACGCCTTCGGTGAAGGAGTTGAGCGAGCTGGCGTCATCGGACGCCGACGAGCAATAAGCGGGTCAAATTCCCCAGACCAAGCAGTCCGTTCGCCCTGATTTGTCACCCAACGGACAGGAATCGACCGAAAACCGCGATTCTACGGGGGATTTAATGCTCCGAGGATTGTATTAAGTTAATAGGCGGCGTGATCGAGCCAAATTCGACGTAAAGATTTGATGCACAAGGATATATGTTATTGTGCACTTTTTCGAAATCCCCCGTAAAAACCCAATATTATTGTGCATTAGCCCGGTTTGGGTTTCCCCATCCTGAAATCGGGGCGACTGAGCCTAAAAGTGGCCTTCTTCGGGGATTTACAGCTGCTTCAGAGGTTTGAGGATGTCCTCCAGGATTTGGTGAATCTTGTTCTGGTCGCGGCCCATCTCTGAGAGCAAAATCTCATAGTTATTTTTCGCTGCGCCCAGATGTGGATGCTGGTGACCGGTGGTAGCTGTGAAGTTAACGAAGATTTTTACCACTCGCCTCATCAGCGGCTCCGCCTCTTCCCATGCTGCCGGCGGAAGAGGTAAGCACTGAAATTACTGAGCAAGGGGGGAAGGCAGTTCTCTTCCGTGGAACTCTCGGCTGTGAGAACATCTGGAGTATGAGCGAGGACATGTTGAAGGTGGTTACTCAGATGCTCCCACTCATGCCAACGGTCGAATGCTTCAGCGCCCGGGACAACAGCCAAAAACCAGCTCATAATGCGTTGGCGAATTTCCCTGTCTTCTTTACCTGATAGGGATTTCGCAGTGATTTCCGCCAGAACGGGAATCAACATAACCTTTTCGCCTGTTCGTTTAATGAAAGAAACTGAGGTCGTTTACGAGTTTCTTAATCCGAAGCGGCGTCTCGTGTCCTTCCGCCTCTAATAGTGGGAAGAGATGATTCGTGGCTTTTTCGAGATACTTAAGTTCCAGTGCCTCGCCGGGAGCCAGTAGGCTGAGCATCCGCAATAATGCGGTCGATTCCGGTGCACATTGAGCGATGGATTTCTCCCACACTAGGCGAAGCGGTAAGGCATATTCGATTGTCGTCGAATCCTGGTGGCTGATCAGCTCATCGAGCTCACATTCCCATATTTTCAGAGGTTGCGCAGGGCTTAGCCCCATCTCCACCAGATAGGAACGCCCGCTTTCGTGGCCCAATTCTTGATCATCTTGTAACCGCCATCTGAACTGAGGGCTTTTCGCAAGCTCACCGATTCGGTTGTTCTTCACGGGTTGGAAGAGGGAGCGTCATCATCACTGCCATGGCCTCCCGGCCAAGGTAGTCGTCGATGCGTTCTAAGGCTCCGGGATGGGCGGCCCCTGAATATGGTTGCAGTTCTCAATATCGGATATAAGGTAACCTTTATTAGGTGGCAATCACCCCGAATATGGAAGTCCCACACTTAAGCATTCTACAAATTCTGATTCTCGACACGATTGGAGCAAGCGAAGTTTCAGGAGTTGAGCTTCGCGAGAAGCTCAAGAAGGGAGGGTTTCGAAAATCGCGGCCAGCATTTTATCAAGCTATGGACCGGCTCATCGCAGCTGGGCTAGTCAAGAGCAGGTATACAGTAGATCAATTACATGGTCACACTGTTCGCGAGAAGCATTTCAGGATGACAGGGTGTGGAGCGAAAGCTATGCTTCAAGCGCAGAAGTTCTTTGAAAATCTTTCGTGGGAGGTCGTGTATGTCTAGAACACAAAGACCGAGAAACTATGCGCGGAAGCAAAAGCGGAGGAGAGAAAAGCAAGGGCAGCGGCAGGCTCAGGCTAAGCAGAAATTGAAGCGAAAGAAAAAGCTTCAGGCTCGGATGGAACAAGAGCAGGCGCTAGGACAAGAGCAGGCGCTAGGACAAGAGCAGGCGCTAGGGCAAGAGCAGGCGCTAGGGCAAGAGCAGGCGCTAGGACAAGAGCAGGCGCTAGGACAAGAGCAGGCGATAACATGCATAGGGGCATATAGGAGCTTTGGAAGAAAGCTAGCACGGTTTGTGCCCTGTAAAGGCGAGTTTCAGGATTCATTGAATGAACTTGAGTATGAACTCATATCGGCGAATCATGACAGAGTTCTGCGAATAGCATTAGCTAGTTATAGAATTAGTATCAAACAGCGACAGATAATCTACATCTGGTTCTTATATGAGATGTTCTTTGCTGCTCTTGAATGCTGCCGAATAGCTATCTTAGTTAAGCCGTGGCAGCGTGTTAATGCGAAATTTAAGAAATAAGGAAACCGTAGTCTGACTAGTATGAAAGCAAAAATGGACTCCTGTCGTTTTTTTAAGTGTGTGGCGAAGCACAGAATGGCCTTTGAAAAATTCAAAGGAGGCAAGATATGGGCATAGAGTTACTGCTTAGCATAGCGGGAAGCTTATTCGCTATGCTTATAATCAAAACAGTTCCTTGGAAGCGTCTTTGGGAATTGTTTAGATGCATATTTCCCATAGAAGTAACGATTACATTTGGTAGGAATAAGGACTGTCAACGCTTCCGCTATCAGGGTTCTCCCCGAAGGGATTGAGGCCGGGGAGTAAACAGAAACCATCACCCTGTCATAGTTCCTCGGATGCTTTGGAGCGGGAACGTCATTGACTGGGTGAGGGGCTTCTGTTCTCACCATCAAGGCGTCAATTCGGGCGAGGAACCGCTACAAAAGGAAAAAGGCGGGATGGGCGATGCCACACCGCAAGAGAGGGGCGGCTTCCAGAATGTATAACATTATTGCTATAGAAGCATGGGCCTGGTACAAGCGGTCGGGTGGGAAAAGATTTTGATCAGTGGAATGGATTAAAGAAGCAGCTCAATGCCGAGGTGACGCTACCTCGGTTTAGTGAGCGGGATATCTGGTGGGGCTGTGTTGGGGTCAATATTGGCCATGAACAAGATGGCAAGAACGCAGAATTCAGCCGCCCGGTGCTGGTAGTAAAAAAGTTCAATCGCCGCCTGTTCTGGGGGGTGCCGCTCACCACGCAGATCAAGGACAACCGCCATTATCATCCCTTCACCTTCAAGGGCCGGGATCAGTGCGCTTTGCTGACGCAGCTCCGACTATGGGATGCCAACCGGTTGACGGGTCGGATGGGTCACCTTGGACTCAAGGAATTTGACGCGATCAAGCGGAACCTGGCTGCTTACCTCCAATGAAAAAGGCCTCCACGTGGGAGGCCTCTTTTTTGTAACCCTCCCCCGAAGGGGCGGGACGCGACTATTGTCGATTTGTAAGGTTAGTGTACGGGAAAATGAGGGTGATGTCAAGGAGCGGGGAATGGGCATGCTGCGCAATCGACTCTTGTAGGTTACGCTCTACCCTGATGGCTGTGCCGGCGGTTGACGGCCTGAGCGGCATTTTCTGCGGTGGTAAGGGCGTAGGATTCCCCGTTCTGTTTGGCCTTGGCGCTGAGCGTCAGGAGCCTGGCGGCCGTGTCTTCGATAGAAAATCCCCAATCAATCGCGGTCATGGCGAAGGTAAAATCGGCCCGGCTGATGTCCGGCTTGTCGCCGCTTTGGTTCATGGGTGCGCCTTGCAGGCACCGCTCATAGCTCGGCCAGGAACGGGGGCCAGAAACCTCAAACCGGACGCGGGAAGCGGGTGGGGGACGCTTTGATTTTTCAGGGGCGGCAACGATGCTCAGTGCTTCCAGCTGTGCCTTGGTCGTGATCTGGCCGGGTTGGGCCTGTTCGATCGTGACCACCGGGAATGTCGGGGCGTATTTTGGTTTGAAGTTGTGGGAGCCGGCCAGACGCACGGCACCGGAGGCACTGATATCCGCGCCGGTGCCTTTGCGAAGCCGCCGTACGAAATCAGCATCAGCATCCTCTACCGCGATCCATGCCTGGTAACTCCCTGGGCTGGTGGCCAGCGTTAGAAAGGAGAGGGGCTTGACCGTCTCCATCACGTCAGCGGACAGGTCATCCAGCTGGATGAGTCTGGCGCTACTGCTGTGGGGGCGCAGAATGATGTTATTCTGTCGCCTGGGAGCGGAATCGAGCAGGTAGGGCAGGGAGGTATGAATCTGTGCTGGTGTCTGGCTTCTCCGGAACCCTCTTCGTTCACCGCTTAGATGAGTGTGGGTCAGGTCAAAGCGATCCGCTCCGACACGGGTAAAGGCGTCTACCATGCGTTTTGCTTCTGCCAGCCTGTCCATCCCTGCCCCCGCCCGTGTTTCTCCTTCGGCACCTATTCTTATCAAGAGTGATAGTGTATAGCAATGAAGGTTGTGGTTACGTGGAGCGGTTATTGGCTTCGCGCGAACATGGTGCGGATAAGGATCGAAATATCAGATTATAAATTAGCAGCGATTTTGTAATCGTCAGAAGCCTCTCTTCTGCAACATTTAAGTTGTATTTCATATCATCATTACCATGGAAGAAAAAACGAAAGATGCCCTTGCTAAGCAAGGCACGGCTTTGGGTGCGAAAGGGGGTGCTATTACGAAAAAAGAAAATAGACGCGAGGTCGCCAACGGAGTGCTTGTGGGCGTCATTACTGCACTGGTAATTTCCTTTTTTACCTCAGCCGCCGCCGTCTGGAGTGGAATTTTGAAGGCAGAACTGAATGATGCGTCATTGCGTCGTCTCGCGAATGAAATTGCCACGAACAAGGAACTAAAGACGCTTCTTTTCGATAACCTCAAAGCTAGCGGGATGGTTCAGAAAGGTTCAATTGACTCTCCGGAAAGTTCGGCAAGCACTCGATGGGCGCAGTATCCAAAGGGTACTAACGAATACCGAAGTTTTGAGAAAACAGTGACGTTTGAGTCTGCCTTCAAGGTAACTCCCGAAGTATTCCTCTCAGTGGTGCAACTCGATGCGGTTGACAACGGTGCTAATCGTCAGCGATGGCATGTTAGGCTGAAAGAAGTCCACCCGGACCGATTTACTGTTGAATATAAAACGTGGAATGTGAGGGGCGATTCTTTTTCAGTGATCGACAAGATTACGGTTAGTTGGCTGGCTTTGTCTCCGGACATGGAATTGAGCCTTAAAGAAGAAGAGACATAAAATTTTGTGTGCTCAGATCAGGAACACCAGATGTTGACGGTGATGGCGTCCATGCAGGGCCAATCCATGAAGGCATTTGTGATAATTCGGACAATTGGGGCGGGGGATGTGCTGGAATTGGAGGCCTAACTCGACGAGCGCATGCGGCAGGCCGAATCAGGAGCGATCGTCAATCGGACAGTAGGGGAGGCGTTTGCCGAGGCCTACGCCGAACCGCGTGACTGATTATGACCTCGCCCAAGGGGCGACGATCTTAAGGAGATTGCTCGCTATACCGTCACACGCTGGGGGGTGAAACAGGCCAAGCGCTATGAGGCGTTGCTGACTGATCATTTTGATCGGCTGGTCCAAACGTTTCTGGACGATCGGCCTGAACTGATGGTGACGCTATGTGAGCATCATTACATCTTCTATGTGGTTCGGCCACCCATCCTTATTCTCGCAGTGTTGCATAAACGGATGGATTTGGTGTCTCGAATGCAGGACCGACTTGGCGCTGCAACGTGGTAAAATGGCGAGGGGCGTGAACCCTTGCCGGGGGTGCTAGCCTTCATCACTATGGAGGCTGTTACTCAAATTTTCCACTCGTGGGACGCTTGTTGCTCACAATCTTAAACCCGTTAGGGCCACGGTTCAGTGTGAATAGGGATTTGGAGGAGATGTTGATTTTGCCTTTGTTGTTAAATTGGTCTGTTTTCATGGGGCCGAACTGACTCATCTGGAACTCCGTTGTCTTAAGCCGATAGGAGGTGTTGCCCGAAATATTATTTAGCCTGATCGTTCTGACATGAACCGGCGGACCCGCTGGGCCTGGAATCGGACGGTTGCTTAGATAACCAACGAATTGTTGATCGAGCCATAACTGGAACCAGTAGACCTTCTGTCCAGGTCTGGCGCGGGCACGAACTTGACCCCAGTCAGCGGGTTGTGCTTCCCATGGGACTCAGATTCGGGAGGAGAAACAGCCTAACGGAGAGGGGAATAACGAATAACGGTGACGGAGAACCGATAATAGGAAATGGTTGGCAAAGCGAGTTCAGGATAGGAGCCTACGGCCTCTTTGGACTTTCCAAAGCGGCTGCATTCTTTCCTCTCAGGAATAGAGCGCGTTGGATGCTTCTTTCGCTGCTCTGGGTCCTTCCCTCGGCGAAGGCGCTTGAGAAGGCCTGTAACTCTCCGTGGTGCCGTTTTGACAGACACTATGCAGGTCTTGCTCTTTGTGGACGCTCAATGCTTCAGCAACAAGGTTGGCGTATATCTACAAAATTATTAACGGGCTGGACAACCATAACTTTTGAACAAACTTATCACAAAGCACAAAGTATGAAGATCCAAAAATCGTAACGGGATAGGCCAATAGTAAAATTCAGATAGCTAACGGAAATTACAATACATCATGACAACGCAAAATACAGATTCTCCAGCAACAGTAATAAGAGTAGTAAAAGGCTATTTCATAGAACACCAAATAAACGAACTTGTTAAGCACAAGAACGATCAAGGAAGCGGAACTGTCTGGGTCTCTACTCTAGGCTGGAAAGCAAATGGACAATCAAAAGGCGAAATAAAATCAGGGGGCAAGGGGGATGGATTGATGGCTAACTCCAGCCCTACGCCCAAGATAAAGGTTGGGGGAATCACTTATGGAAATCCTGTTCCATCCGAAAAGCCGGATCCCATTTTGTCCAAAAGTCCATGGAAAGAAAAGCCCCCAAGACCTTCAAACTTCAGATGGATTAATGCTGTTCCTGAAGGATACAGGCCGAGCAGAGCCTCCAAGACGCTTATGCGGTCTCGTAGAGTTGATTGGAGCCAGAACTTTACTTATCAAATTTCTGGCTGAGTGAGAGAAGGCGTCCGAAGGGCACTTTTTAGAAAAATCTGATGTCAATATCTTTTGGCCCAACACTTAAGCTATGGGCTACCTCTGAGAGCTCATGGACCATCAGTGTGCTCGTGGGCAAGGCGACAACATCGCCACCAACGATCACGGCTACATCATCGGCAGGAGGCGGTAGTTCCCAATACTCAATGGATAAGATCGCAGCTCGTAGCGGAATAACGTTTTTTCGATGCCTCATCGAGATTCCTATTAGCAGAATAGAGCAGCGTATAGACTACAAGGTCAGTGGTGGACGAACCTACCAGTTTTCTCTTCCAGGTGCTGGAACGCTCCCTCGATTTGCGTATGCCTCGTGCAACGGATTTCATAGCACCAAGACGCGCGAAAATTACGGAGATAGAGCAGCTGTGATGTGGAACGATATGCTCAAAGAAAACAGCAAACGTTACCACGCTCTGATATTAGGTGGCGACCAAGTATACTCTGATGCAAAAATAGAAGCATTTTTAGAAGACCAAATTGATTGGAATTGGACGACTCGCAAACGCAAAAAAAAAGCAACCAAGCTGACAAAGAATCAGGAAAGCAAATTGAAAGGTATTTTTTCTGATTTATACATAAAATACTGGCAAAAATCAAATGCGGCGATGATGGAGATGCTCGCTTCATGTCCGACGATGATGATGTGGGATGATCATGATATCATCGATGGGTGGGGATCACTTATTGACGATCGGGAAAAATGGCCAGTCTACCAAGTTATTTATAACCAAGCACGCGAAGCATTCCTGCTCTTTCAACAACACTGCAAACCTGACGAGCTCCCTGGGGGCGCAGTAATGGCTAATGATAATTTAACCTACGGTCATCGATGTGAATCTGCTGCAGTTCTAAATTTGGACACGCGAACCAATCGAACTAGAAATCAGATCATGAGTGCTGCATGCTGGAAGCGCGTAAATAGCTGGATAGGCAGGCTTCCGGATGGCGTCCAGCATCTTTTTGTTTGTGTGAGTTCGCCTCTAATCTACGCTGATCTTCACTGGATCGAGAATCTCTTAAATGCTTTGCCTGGAGATCAGATAATTGAAGATGATCTCCGAGATCTATGGAGGAGTAGGCCACACCAAAGCACGCGATTGAAGCTGCTTGAAACACTCTTTAGCTTTTCTAAAGAAAAAAATTGTCGTGTTACGTTAGTCTCGGGAGATGTTCATGTTGCGGCACACGGGATAGCGGAACTTCGAGACGGAGAAACAGATCACATGAGAACAAACCGGATACATCAACTGATTTCGTCTCCAATTGTGAATCAGCCAGGCAACCGTGTCATGGATCTTTACCTTAACCGACAAGGGCAAGCGCGAGAGCATATCAGCCCTGCTATTTCCGCTGAGATGGTTCCGCTCGACTATCATGGAAAACAAAAAACTAGTTCTTACTATTATCTCAATGAAAGGAATTGGTTAAGTCTTATTGCGGATGCTAAGCACACTTATAGGGCCGAGTGGCATTTCGAAGGATCGAGATATCCTTGCAAGAAAGAGATCAACATATGCGGCTGTGGATGAGAGACTAATGAGCATTTACGGTGCCCGATTTGACTTATTGTTTTCTCAGGCCGAGCCACCGTTCGCTTGATTCTTTGTGGAGCCGTTTGTAGCGCTTATAGAACTCGTTGATTTGATTCTGATCGGGCTCTTTCGCAGTTGCGAGGTAATGGCGAATATCGGTCTCCAATTCGTAAAGATCAGTAAGTCTCGTTGCGCTGTTGATCCAAAGTGATTTATGATTGAAGATACCGTCCCAAGCGGAAACTACAGTCAGTGATGCACTGGCAAGCAGGGACGTAATTCCGAAAAAGTTCTTGTAGTCTTCTCCTTCTAAGAAGGTCACAATGCCAATGCAAACAGTCGTAATCGCGGAGACTACGCCGACATAAATGGCCATAAATGCTGACTTGTTTTTCTGATCTCGCCGTTTTGAATCAGCTCGTTTGATGTCAGCTTTGATATCTTCGTGAAGTTGTTCGATATCTGCGTTGATTTCCATTTTCTTGTCCGAACAGTTTATATATGCACCCCGCGCGCCTTAGCGCGTTGTGTGTGCAAAGTAGTGTGCAGTATTCTTCCGAGGTTGGCACCTCTCTATTTCAAGTAACATAAAGGACATTATGTTGCCCTGGGTGCTAGTATCAAAAACTGGCCGCTTGAGGAATCGCAATTTCAGCATCAACTACAGGACTTCTGTATAATGTTTTACCATTTCCTAATAGGCTGAAGGTGAATCTATGAAATCCTGACTTACTGCCTCCTAGCACAATAGGAATTCGCAATGGGCTCTGAGGTTCAGCCCATAGTGCGAGAGGAAACTTTATCTGATAGTTTTTTGATGACTCCCTAAATGTAATATCACACTTGTTTGACGGTATAATTCCTGCGCCTCCCCCTAGTCCAATGGGCCTAGTTAGAGGAATCCAAGCAGCGAATTCAACATTATCATCTACTAGTCCTTTCCGCTTAACCGTCATTCTTCCAATTGCAGCAAGATTTAAATTCGCGGGGTCATCCAAGCTTTCGAACTCAAACGGTTTGACCGCGTCTACAAAGTTCTTAAGGTCTTCGATAGGCCTCCATCCTGGAGATTTACTATTGTATGGAGTCTCTCCGTATGCTCGTTTCACATAGTCGAAGTCCGCTAATTCCTTCCTAAGGACCGGACTGAAATCGACATTTGTTGACGAACTAAATCCGTCAATTGACATGGAGTGACCGAACTTCCTTTGGTCGCTCTTTGGCCAAGGAATTTGCTTATTCTGAGGGTATTGAATACGAGGGACGGTTATCAAATCAAATTCTAGTTTGCAACTTTCAATAGAAGTCCACCCTTGGTTTAAAAGCGTTATAGTAGCAAACTTAACAGCCTCAGATACCATATAGATTGGCGTTCTTTGGTCAGGACTGCTCTCCGCTACATCTACCACTAATTCAGATATCACAATCGTATCATTTGTATTATTGGCGACCATGAAATCTATCACTGGAAGAATAATATGAAATCCTCCTTCGTAGTATCCACAATTTCCCCCTAGAACCCGCCCATCTTGATGATAATTTTTGTAAAATTCGCCTGATTTGCGAATAGAAATATTACCCTTACTATGTGTAGCACGGTATGAATACCGTCCATATTCAAAATCGTCTTCACCCTCTCCCTGCTTCGCAGTCACAACAAGGGCAACATCAAGTTGACCCTGGTCTGGAAAGAGCGAATTCTTAATGGTCTCGATATTCGCTGCAAGCAAAGCTATACTCCCAACTAGAGCAACTAGTCCAATCCGTCCCAATCTAACGCCACGAGCAATCTTTTCCCTCTTTGTCGGCTTTTTCGAGAGCGGGTTTCCGTATTGGTCAGTGAGCATAGTTTCTGATGGTCAACGTGTTTCGCATATTTCAATACTCTACTTTGAATGTTGGTGAATCTTCGGGCCGACTCTGACGCTTGTCGTAGAGCAGGGTGGTGGAAACATTAGCATGCCCCAACCATTTTTGAACACCTGCGATGTCAGCCTTGTTTTCTAAGGCATTCGTTGCGCTGGTTGCTCGCAAAGCATGTGGCCCGAACATCTCAAGGCTAATCCCCACCCTTTTTCCGTAGCTGAGAATATCCCGGTAGACTGAGTTTGGATTTAACGGTTTTCTTAGCTTCCGTAGTTTCGCCTCAGTCGCGATGGCTGCTTTCGGTGTCCTACGCTTCTTCCTGTCACTTTTCTCTTTGATGCCCTTGGGATTGTTGAGTCGGGTCGGGCGAAACAGGGGACCATTCTTGTCCTCTCCGTGACCAGCCATCTCGAGGTATTCCATGACAACCGGAATCGTCGCAGGATTCACCGGGATGTAGCGAGTCTTGCTTCCTTTTCCGTGAATCTTGAAATGCATGAGTCCACGGCGAAGCCCCATGTCTTTGACCTTGAGAGAGCAGAGTTCCGCTCTTCGAATCGCATGGTAGCCGAGTACTGAGAGGATTGCTCTGTCTCGCTTCCCCTTGAGACTCGTTCGGTCAGGAGAATCGAGCAATTCTCGCATCTCACCGTCCGAAATCGCTGGCGTCTTGCCCTCATTTGCGCCTTCACTCGGTCGCTCAACGCCTCGCACAGGGTGGTCTGTAACAGCGTTCTGGTCACAGAGGTAGTTGAACAGGTCAGAGAGAGCCGAAAGCTTCCTACGGACCGTTGAGGCGGCCAGAGGCTCCCCCGTTCTTGGATTGACGTTTCGCTTCAGCTCGTCTCGCCAGGCAATCACGTGAGCACGGGTCACCATTCGGAACTCATCGGGTTTCTCGATGCCAACAAATCGCATGAAGCCACGGATGTCGTTTAGGTAAGCTCTTCGGGTGTTGGGATTCTCGATGTTGCCGAACCACTCAGCTTCGGTTGGAACATCCACTAACCCTTGGAATTCGGCACGGGTCAGTCGCCGCTCGCCATTGGCAGCGACCTCAAAAGTTCCATCATCTGTTCGGACCAGCTCAGTCATGCCCCGATTATACCCTGATTCTATCAGGGTGTCTATGTCTGATAAAATATATTATCAGACATAAATGCGGGTAGCGGGTGTCAGTGAATCTCGAAGCCCTGACAGTTGCGAAGGAAGCCGACAAATTCTTCCAAAAGGGCGACGATATTGATGGTCAGCCCCCCGTGATTCGACATCGATTACGGTCGGCGTTCTTCCCCCCTGAAAGGGCAGCCTGACCACTTGCCCTTTCGCCTCCGCCCAGGCGCGAAACCGAAGTCGACCTGAGCCTCCTCGGCGGGAGCGCATTCGAGGCGCCAAATCCGTTTGGGGTCGGTCGCTTTGAGACGGCGAACGAAACGTTTTACCGACTGGTAAGAATGTT
>JBCCIR010000146.1:0-12954 GCA_039028175.1 Verrucomicrobiota bacterium | reverse complement strand
ATGACGAGGAGGGGGAGGAGCGTTGGACGGGGGGTGGCGGGAGCGCGTCTTGGGTTTTTTGAATATCCAATATCCGACAAGGAATATCCAATGATGAAGGAGGAGGCAGGGGAGGGGAATGAGTATGAGTAGGATTATGAGTATGAAGGAGGCAGGGGGAGAAGGGTGGACAGGGGGTGGGGGCTTGCTATGGTTTGGGGTGGGAGAGGGGCAAATGGGGGTGCTCGAAACTTAACACTTAGTGAGACAATGAAGACTGGTTTGATTGTGATGTTTGTGATGTTGGTTGGCGGGTTGATGTGGGTGGAGGGGCGCACTTGGACGCAGGCGGAGACGGGGCGAACGTTGGAGGGGGATTTTAAGGGGGTGGAAGGGGATGAGGTGACGATCATTCGGACGAATGGGACGGCGGTAAAGGTGCCCTTGGCGGGGCTGAGTGAGGCGGATCAGACCTTCATTGCCGAGCATGCGGCGGCGGAGGAAGAGGCGGCGGCGGCGGTGGCGCGTCCGGAGGTGACGCACCAGGAGGGGGAGAAGTTAAAGGTGGGAGATGTGATTGATATGTCGTTTCGATCGATCAATGCGGGTGAGGTGGATTTGGCGTCGATGAAGGACAAGGTGGTGTTATTGGATTTTTGGGCGACGTGGTGCGGGCCTTGTATTGCGGAGATGCCGAATGTGAAGAAGGCGTATGAGAAGTATCACGAGAAAGGATTTGAGATCGTGGGCATTTCTTTGGACAGCAGCAAGTCGAGCCTGGAGGACTACATTGAGGACAATGACATGCCGTGGCCGCAGTATTACGATGGTAAGGGCTGGGACAATGAGTTGGGGCGGGAGTATGGGGTGAGTTCGATTCCGGCGGTTTACCTGGTGAAGAACAGTGAGGTGATTGCGACCGGGGTGAGAGGGCCGGCTTTGGAGAAAAAGCTGGAAGAGTTGTTGGACTAGCTATTGCTGGTGGAAGGGATTTTTGGAAGGCTGGGAGGTTTTGTCCTTGCTTCGGCCCTTCTTCGCTCGAGCGACGCTCGAGGGGTTCGTGATGGCTAGTTTGACGGGAGACGGATAGGGCACCGAAGGGCGGACGATGAGCAGGTTGCTCGAGTTACGAAGGGCGCGCCCTTCGGGATGCGGTGGAGGCGCGTTGGGGACAACGAATTTCACCTTTGGTTTTGGGGCGAACTTGGGCCTTGGGAGGAGCGTTGCGGACGAACCGGAGGTTCGTCCCTACCGGCTTCGCCTTGTGAGAAGAGAGCAGGTGTGGGAGAGGGGGTCAGCCTTTGGCGCGTTCTTTGAGGATGTCCTCGAGGTGTTCGAGACTGGCTTGGGCGCCGGCTGAGGCGTCGTCGAGGACTTCGCCGTCGGCGGTTTTGATGACGATGCTGGGGATGAAGGGGGCTTTGCTGCCGGAGGCGAGTTTGCCTTTCAAGTTGAGCTTGTCGTAGTCGAGGGAGGGGAAGGGCATTTTGTGATCTTCGATGTATTCGGCCCAAGATTCCTTGTCCCGATCGGAGGAGAGAAGGACGAGTTCGAAATTCGGGTAACGGCGTTTGAGGGTTTTGTATTCGCGCGCGAGATCGGGACTGAAGGCCTGGCAGGGGCCGCACCATGAGGCCGAGGAGTAGAAGGCGACGACGTCGATACTTTCGGGATTTTCCATTTCGTATGCGACGAGGTCGCGGCCATCGAGAATGACGAGGTTGTCCTGCATGGTCGCGACGACTTGGGGGAGGTCGGCGGCGGGTTGGGAGGATTCCGACGAGGCATGGGCGGTTTCCTGATCGGCTTCCCATTGTTCGATAAACTCTTGGTCGGCATCGCTGAGGGAAGCAATGGCGACGGGGTATTCTTTGCCGTTCATGGAGAGGACGGCATTATCGCCGTCGATGCGGGCGAGTTCGGCGGTGATTTCTTTGCCGCTCTCGTTGGTCCAGGTGCGGGGTTCCGCTTGGGTGATGGCCACAATGGCGAGAGCGGCGAGGACGGTGGAGAGGCAGGTAGCGATTTTCATGGTGCTTGATGGTTTGGTTGCACGGTTAAACACCCTTTTGGAGGGGTGATTGGACAAGGTTTTTGGCGGAGGGGAGCTGTTTTCAAAGGGAAGCCATTAGTTTTTTCATTCTTTCGATGCCGGTTTTGGCGACCTCGAGGGGGTTCTGTTCCCAGAGTTCGGCATTGAAGAGTTCGAGGGAGATCCATTTGTCGTATCCTTTTTCGACAAGGACTTGGAGTTCGGATTTGAGGTCGATTTGTCCTTCGCCGAGCATGACGCGATCGGGGTCTTTTTGTTGGCCGGAGGGGATGCCGGGATGGGCGTCATCGATGTGGTAGTGGGCGATGCGTTCGAGGGGGAGGTTGCGAATGTCGTCGAGGGTGGTTTTGGAGTTCCAGTTGTGGAAGGCGTCGAGGATGGTAATGGATTTTTTTGGGGGGTGAGAAGAAGAGGAAGAAGGAGAAGCATAAGAAGATTCCAAGAGTTCATCGGTGCGGTTCATGACGGTGACGGTATCGGGGACGTTGTTTAGAGAGGCGAAGAAGGAGATGTATTCGAGGATGGCGTGGACGCCGGTTTCGTCGCCGATTTTGAGCAGGTCGCGGTAATCGGTGTGAAGGGTATCGAAGCCGGGTTGTTCGATGGGAGGTGTGCAGACGACGTAGGGGCAATTGAGGCGGGCGGCGAGTTCGAAGCGTCGGCGGGCCTCGTCGAGGGCGAGGGTGTATTCCCAGTCGGTGGTTTCGCCCCAGTTGCGCACGGCGATGAAGCAGGGGACTTCGAGGTTGTGATCGGCGAGGGCTTTTTCGACGTCGGAGACTTCGCCGCCGCGGCCGATGTGTTGGTAGATTTCGACGGCCCAGAGTTCGATGCCTTCGTAACCGGCTTCTCCGGCGACGCGGATTTTATCGAGGAGGGGGGTGGTTTTGATGGTGGAAGAGTTCAGGGAGAGACGCATACACTTTATTAAGCATGAATGGGGTGGAGAGTCGACCGTGATTCGTTGACCCGTTGACCCGTTGACCTTTTCTTCGGATTGTTGGGTGGGTGAGGGCGGGCTTGTAATGTTCGGGGTGTGTTTTTATGTTGGGAGTATGTTGCGGCTTTTGATTTGGCGCATGGCGCCTGTTTTATTGGTGGGGGGAATTTTCAGTTCGTGTGCGACGGGGCCGGGTGGTGGCGGCGGCAGCGGCGGGCCTTATCAGGCGACGGGGATCAAGATTGGGGAGGTAACGGATACGAGCGCGGTGATCTGGACGCGGGGGACGAAGGGGGATCAGCCTGGGGTGCCGTTGGCGGAATTGGACAACTGGGTGAAGACGACGCAGCGGGATTTCTTTTTGAATTTTGATTGGGATGAGGTTTTTGCGCCGGGGTCGTTGGAGGAGGACATTGGGGCGGAGAAGAGTGAGTGGCGGCAGGAGCAGGACAAGGTGGAGACGGAGGCGGGCAAGCGATTGTCGAAGGCGGAGCGGGAGCGGATATTGCGGATCGGGGCGGTGCAGGGGATGGATGGGGAGGTGGTGTTGACGTATCGGGCGGTGGATCCTCCCGGCGAGACGAGGACGACGGAGCGGCTGGGGATGCGGGATTTTCGGGATTACACGCGTCAGGTGAAGTTGGAGGGGTTACGGCCGGATACGAAGTATGAGGTCGTGTCGACGATGTATCGGAACAACGGCGACGAGGCGACATCGACGTTGGAGGCGAGTTTTCGAACGGCGCCGGCCCCGACGGCGAGTGATCGTGATGTGGTGTTCACGGTGGTGACGGGTCAGGCGTATCGGAACGTGGACATGCGCGGGGAGGCATTTGCGGGGGTGAGTGACACGAGTGCGCATTTGTTGAACATGGCGGATCCGGAGCAGGCGTATCAGTTGAGTCGATCGGTATTGGGGCATCGCATTTATCCTGTGATGGCGATCTTGGAACCGGACTTCACGGTGCATACCGGGGATGTGGTGTATTACGATCACCAGGGGGCATCTGCGACGTCGGTGCGGATGGCGCGGGTGTGGTGGCAGCGGATGTTTTCGCTGCCCTTGATGCGGGGATACAGCCGAGTGACGCCGATGTATTACATGAAGGATGATCATGACACCTTGAAGAACGATTGTTGGCCGGGGCAGCGGCACGGGAGTTTGTCTTACGCGGAGGGGCGGCGGATTTTTCATGAGCAGACGCCGTTCCCGGTGGACGGGTTATTGCCGATTGATGATGACTTGTCGCTGAACGACGGGAAGCCGTATCGGACGGTGCGCTGGGGGAAGCATCTGCAGATTTGGTTGCCGGAGACGCGGGATTATCGATCGCCGAACGACATGGATGGGGACGATCCGAAGAAGACGATGTTGGGGGATGAGCAGAAGGAGTGGTTGGCGCGGACGTTGCGAGAGTCTGACGCGACCTTCAAGGTGGTGATTTTTGCGATCCCGGTGATTGGGCCGGACCGGCCGCCGGAGGCGACGCCTGAGGAGGACCGGGAGTTGGGAGTGAAACGATTTTTTCGGCCGCCGCGGATCGACAATTTGACGAATCCGATTTGGAGCCGGCAGCGGGAGGAGTTGTTGACGGAGGTGTTGTCGGGCGCGGGGAACGTGATCCTTGTGGTGGGCGACCGGCATTGGAAGTATCATTCGGCGTGGCCGAGCAAGCGTGATCCGCAGATTCACGAGTTTAGTTGTGGGTCGACTTCGGATTTTCATGCGAAGACGGGCTTGCGGATGGTGGGGGTGCCGACGCCTGAGGAGGATCCGTTGATGTATTGGCGGGACGAGGTGGAGCGCGGGGGGTTTTTATCGGTGCAGGTGAAGGGTGGTTCGCGGCCGGAGGCGGTATTTCGATTTCACAATACCTTTGGGGATCCGGTGTATCCGGCGAACACGGCGGGGGTGCGGCAGGTGCGGATTGGGGCGGATGGGAGGGCGGTCACCGCACCGGTGCGGTGAGGCCGCCTAGCGCGGCGTGAGAGGTGGGAAAGTGAAAGGTAAAAGGTCTTGGAAGGCTGCTTCGCAGCCGGCGCGTCCGGAGGCCACGCCCTACCGTCTCGTGGGAGAGTGGTGGAGAGAGTTTTTGGGTTGGACTGGGTGTGTGGGGGTGATAGGAGGAGTAATGAAGAATCGAGCGATTGTGATTTGTTTGGGGATGGGGATGGCGGTGTTGGCGGGGTGTGCGACTCCTATTGAGACGTCGTCGACCTCATTGCCGGGGGTGGATTTTTCTCAGTTTAAGACTTTCAGCTGGGTGCCGGGGACGGGGCGGAGCAGTGTCACGGCGGAGCGGCCGTATTTGAAGGAGCAGATTCGATCGGCGGTGGCGAGCCGGTTGCGGTCGGCGGGGTTGGAGGAAGTGGCCGAA
Organism: Verrucomicrobiota bacterium; assembly: GCA_039028175.1. Lineage (GTDB taxonomy): Bacteria > Verrucomicrobiota > Verrucomicrobiia > Verrucomicrobiales > DEV007 > JBCDBW01. The sequence continues at coordinate 7,604 of JBCCIR010000146.1, read as the reverse complement.
GGGACGGGAGATTTGGAGGTGAGCTACACGGTCCTGGCGCGGGATGCGTATGCGACGCAGGCGTTTCAGAACGTGGGTGGATCGACTGTGGGGGCGTATCAGTATGACAATTTTTCGATCGAGCCGTTGAACATCACGACGGAGACGAATTTGTATCAGAAGGCGACCTTGGCGGTGAATCTGGGGGATCGGTCGACGGGTCAGTTGGTGTGGCGAGGGCGAGCGAAGGCGAAGATATTTGAGGATGCACCCCGGGGCCCGGAGGTGGCGAGATCGCGGGTGGATTTGGCGGTGGTGCGGATGTTTGAGGGATTTCCGCCGCGGTAGAACCGTTCGAGGTGGCTCGTTTGGGGTAGTCCTCGCTTCGTCCTGACGGACTACGCTGCGGAGGCCCGTTGGGGACAACGGGCCCCACCTTCATTTTCTGGGCGAGCGAAGGGGATTGAGGAAGATCAATTCTGGAGGGTGGAGGGGGTGGGGGGATTCTCGGGGTCGATGGCGATGAAGACGGGGCCGCCGTCGTGGAGGTAGGGGAGGTAGTGTTGATCTTCGACGATGAAGGTGCGTTGCCCGTTGACTTCGCCGGTGGGGGAGCCGGGCGGGATGAGAAAGAGGTGGGGACGATTGATGGTGCGTTTGGCGGTTTTCGGTGCGGCCTTGGCGGCGGGGTCGTTTGCGGCGTCGAGGGAGCCGGGGACGGCCGGGGCGGCTGTTTCTTTTGGGTCGCCCAGGAATTCGGCGGGGGGAAGGCCGATCAGCTGAAAGTCGTCGCCGGGGTTAAAGTCGAATTGGGCTTCATCGTGTTCGACGCCGAAGTCCCAGTCGGAGAAGACGGCTTCGATGTGATTCTTTCCGGGGATGCCTTTGATTGAGATGAGGAATCTTTGGGCGAGGATTTCGTCTTTTGATATCCAAACTTCCCAGTCCATGGTTTTGCCGAGGAAGATGATGTGGTGACATTCTTTTCCATTGGCTTCATCGGTCCCGAGGTATTTGGCGTCGATAAGGCGTGAGGCGAAGTTGGTGTAGGGATCGTTGACGACGAAGTCGATCAGGGGGACGGGGATGGAGAAGTGGGTGCGAATTTCGTCGACGGCTTCGTCGATGGATTCGGAGGCGGGAAGGTTGACGAAGATTTTGGAATTTACATCGGAGAGGGCGGAGCCGAGGGGGTGGATGAAGATTTGGCGTTCGATTTCCTGGCCGCCGGCGGTACCGCGGGCGACGGCGCGGAGTTTATCGGGGCGGGAGACGTGGACTTCGAGATCGATTTCGCCGAGGCGTCCGCTGCCTTGGACGAGCATGGGGTTGATGGTTTGTTTGGCTTTGAAGGAGAAGTTGGGGGAGTAGGAGAGGATTTCGCAGCCTTGGGCGAAGACGCGGGCGGCATCGGGATCGACCTTGGAGAGGTCCTGGGCGTTGAGGGGGGAGGCGATGAAGGTGGTGGTGACGAGGGTGAGGGCGAGCAGGCGGTTGGTTTTGGTGATCATGGGGTACGGGGTGGTTGCGTGGGGACAGGATAGCGTGGGGGGTGGGGGATGACAAGAGGGATGGGAAGTGGGGAAGAGGGGAATGATGACGTGGGAGGCAGGGGGGAGCTGCGTTGGGGATGAATGGCCGGGGGGCGTCTTGGGTTTTCTTGAATAGTGAACAGGGAACACGGAATGATGAGTGATGAACTGGGAGGCAGGGGGAGAGGGATTAAGTGGGTCGCCTTTTGGGGGAGGGGGTGGTAGGTTGGGGGCCCGTGAGTGTGGATAGCCAGCGCGATCTGAAGGATTTGTTGGGAGACTGTGGTTTTGAGGACCAGTATCTCAATGCGGGGGAAGTGTTGTTTCAGGAGGGGGATCCCGGGGGGACGTTTTACCTGGTGCGTGGCGGGCGTTTGCGGGCGGTGAAGGATTTGGGCACGGAGGACGCGAAGATGCTGGGGGAGATTGGGCGTGATGAGTCGGTGGGTGAGATGGCGGTGTTGGGCGAGACGACGCGATCGGCGAGCGTGGTGGCGGTGCGTGATTCGCGGGTGATGAAGTTTTCCGGGGAGGACATTGATGATTTGCCCAAGGCGACCTTGTTGGAATTGATGCGGAATTTGGCGGACCGGTTGAAGCGGTCGAGCCAGGAGTCGGCGCGGCCGGGTTTGCCGTCGACCTTGGCGATTGTGCCGATCAATCGCGAGGTTCCGTTGGACGATTATTGTCGTCACCTGGGTGATTCGATGGATGAGGCGGGGAAGACGAGCGACATGATTGGGAGCGAGGATTTGCCGGAGGAGATGCGCGGGTTATTGGAGCGGGAAGAGATCGGGGCGGATGGGATGTTGATGTGGGTGGAGGACCGGGAGGATGCGTGTGACATGTTGTTTTTGAAGGCGGACAATGATTTGTCGATGTGGACGCGGCGGTGTTTGCGGTATGCGGACGCGATTTTGTTGGTGGGGAAGGCCGGGGCGGATTCGTCGCGGGGGGAGATCGAGGAGCGGGTGGAGGAGATGCAGCAGGGGGCGGCGTGTCCGGCGGTGTTCCTGGTATTGATTCAGGATGACGTGCCATACCAGGGGACGGCGGAGTGGTTGAAGGAGCGGGAGGTGGTGCGGCATTTTCATGTGCGTTTGGATTCGGACGAGGACAAGCATCGGGCGGCGCGTTTGATGACGGGGACGGATGTGAGTTTGGCCTTGGGTGGCGGTGGTGCGCGGGGATTTGCGCACATTGGGATGCTGCGGGCGTTTGAGGAATTGGGGATTCCGATTGATCGGATCGGCGGGACGAGCATGGGGGGTGTGATCTCCGCATTGCATGCGCGGGGCTTGAATTGGCAGGGAGTTTTGGAGCGAGTGCGGAAGCATTTTATCGAGGAGGGGCGGCTGACAGATTTTACGTTGCCGTTGTTGTCGATCGATACGGGCAAGCGGTATATCGGGATGTTGGAGCGGATGTTCGGTGATCTTCAGATTGAAGATTTGCCGCTGAATTTTTTCTGTATCAGCTGCAACCTGACACAGGCGAAGCCGGTGGTGCATCGTCGGGGGCCTTTGGCGAAGTGGATTGGGGCGAGTGTTTCGGTGCCGGGGATAGCGCCGCCGTTGGTGGAGTCGGGGGAGTTGCTGGTGGACGGGGGCTTGTTGAACAACTTGCCGGTGGACATCATCAAGGGCGAGGGGGCGGGGACGGTGATCGGGGTGGACGTGAGTCCGGACACGGATTTGCGGATGCCGGTGGATTATTTCGGGCGTCCGGGGGCGATGGAGGTATTGAAGTCGATCTTGCCGTTTGGGAAGCGGCCGAACGGGGATGGTGAGAACGGGGACAGTCAGGGGTATCCGACCTTGGGGAACATTTTATACCGGGCGACTTGTTTGAGCAGTATTTATCAGAAGGAGTCGCTCAAGGATTTGGCGGACATGTATATCAAGTTGCCGGTGAGTCAGTATAAGATGCTGGAGTGGGGGCGGATTGATGACTTGGTGGAGATTGGGTATCGGGAGGGGATGGAGAAGTTGCGTCCGCTGGCGGAGGCGCGGGAGAAGTTGTAGGGGGGGAGGTTGGTTTTAGGAAGCGAGTGAGGTTTGGTCCTCGCTTTCGCTCGGAGGCTCGATAGGGACATCTCGCCCCACCTTTGGTTTTAGGGCGAACGGGGAGTTTTGGGAGGAGCGTTGTGCGCCCTCGGCGAGGGCGCGCTACCTGTCGTGGGAGAGGGGAAGCTTTATTGAGCTGCGGGGAAGTCGGCGAGCATGTTATTGACGGCGGTGGTGATGCGTTGTTGCGTTTCTTCGACGGGGCGATTGCGATCGATTTCGGTGGTGACGCGGCTTTGGAGGACGGTTTGGTGATTTTGGGCATCGACGATTTCGACGACAAGGTTGGCGACTTCGTAGAGGGTGGTGCCGAGGACGTTGGCAGCTTCGAGGCCGGCGGAGCTGCGATCGGGGAAGGCGTTGAGGCCGCCGTATTGGTCGATGGTAACGGCGCCTTGTTCGCCTTTGATGGCGACGAAAAAGCCGACCCAGAAGGAGGGTTCGCCGGTGGTCTTGGTGTAACCGCGGGCTGCGAGGTCGGCGTCGACGGCGGCCTGGATGATTTTGAAGGGGCCGTTGAGGTCTGCGCCGGGGCCGGTGACGGGGTTTGAGGCGGGCTCGGAGAACCAGCGGTAGGTTTTGTAGGGGCCGGATTGGGCTTCGGGCCGGAAGACCGTGAGGGGTTTCAGGTTGGCATCTTCGTCCCATTTTTTGGCGGTGAGGCAGCCGGGGAGGACGATGGCGAGGGGCAGGAGGAGGGTAAGGATGCGGTGAGACATGATTCATGAAATGGGGCAGAAAGGGGCTTGAGGTCAAGCATTATGGGGGCAGTATGTATGGAAATTACCGAACTAGTGATGTTGCGTTCAGGGCATGCGACCGCTATGTTCACCCGAAATTCAGGGGGGAGAAAGAGAAGGAGAAGCAGAGAAGATGATGAAGGCGTGTTCCTGGATAGAGAGAATTCTTTTGGGACGATTATTGATTTGGGGTTTTGGTGTGGCGTCGTTTGCGATGTTGGCGGCACCCGAACCGTTGTGTGGGCAGCAGGCGGCGGCGGCGGCTTCGGCGCCGTTCCAGGGGATGGGGTTGAAAGTGGGCGAGGTGAGTCCGACGACTGCGGTGGTTTGGACGCGGTTGACGTCGATGCCGCGGCCGGAGGAGGCTTTGAAGAGTGGCGGCGGAATTTTCAAGTTACCTGGAAAACTGATTCCGATTCCGAATCCGGACATCAGCGGGAAAGGTGTGGGCGAAATGTCGGCGAAGTTGGTGGCGGCGTTTTCGATTCCCGGTGCGGACGGGGAAGCGCGGGTGGTGTATTGGCCTGAGGCGGGAGCGCAGACGGCGTTTGCGACGGAGTGGCAGCCGGTGTTGGCGATCAGCGATCATACGCGGCAGTTTGCCTTGCAGGGATTGCAGCCCGGGACGCGATACCGCGTGCGGGTGGAGGCGCGGCCTCCGGGGAGCGAAGAATTGACCTCGATTACGGAGGGATTTTTCCGGACGGCACCGGCGCCGGATCAGCCGGCGCGAGTGGTATTCACGGTGATCACGGGTCAGAAGTATGACAAGCTGGATGACAGCAAGCGGGGGTTTAAGATTTATCCGGCGATGGCGGCGTTGGATCCGGATTTCTTAATTCACACCGGGGACATCGTTTATTACGACCGTTTTGATTTGTTTGCGGACAACATCAATGTGGCGCGGACGCATTGGCATCGGATGTATTCGTTGCCGAACCTGGTGGACTTTCACAACCAATACAATTCGTATTTCATGAAGGATGATCATGATTTGGTGGTGAATGATTGTTGGCCGGGTGCGGTGTATCGTGGGTTTACGTTTGAGCAGGGGCAGGCGGTGTTTTTGGAGCAGGTGCCGATGAGTGACAAGACGTATCGGACGTTTCGGTGGGGGAAGGATTTGCAGATATGGTTGACGGAGGGGCGTGATTTCCGGAGTCCGAACCCTGATCCGGACGGGCCGAACAAGACGATTTGGGGGGCGACGCAGAAGGAGTGGTTCAAGCGGACGGTGCAGGAGTCGGACGCGACGTTCCGGATATTGATTAATGCGACGCCGATGGTGGGGCCGGACCGGCCGACGAAGAACGACAGTCACGCGAACGGGGGTTTTCAGCATGAGAGTCGCGAGTTACGTGAGTTTATGAGTCAGCAGAAGAATTTCATTTTGTTGTGTGGCGACCGGCATTGGCAGTATGTGTCGGAGGGCCCGGAGTTCGGGGTGCGGGAATACAGTTGTGGTCCGGTGTGTGACAAGCATGCGGGGGGGACCTTGCCGATCAAGACGTCAATGCACCGGTTTATGCGGGTGAAGGGTGGGTTTATGTCGACGACGGTGGAGCGGGTGAATGGGATTCCGACGGCGTTTATTCGGCATCATGATGTGGATGGCAAGGTGGTGAATGAAGAGGTGGTGACGGCGCAGTAGCGCGTTGTTTGGACGGGAGGTTTTTGGTTGTTTTCGGGCTTGGCTTCGCCTTCGCTGGCCCGGATTTGAACAGGAGGAAACAGAGGTGGCGGAGGAATTTTTGGGAGCTTTTTCGGGCTTGGCTTCGCCTTCGCTGGCCGGTTAGGAGGTAACGGAGGATAGTGAAGATTGGATCGTTTAGGAGAATTGTTAGAAAGGGCTTGCTTTCAAGGGGGGGAGATGGTCAGGATGGGTTTTGAGCAGTGGGAATCTCTCTGCGACTGATTGGAGCTATGAAGACGAGTGTTTTTCTAATGGCGGTGCTGATGGCGATCAGCGTGACGATGTCCGGGTGTGCGTCGAAGGGATCGGGTCCGGTGAAGACGGATGCGGTGAATTTGAACGACACGCGGGATGCGATTGAAAAGAACGTGAAGGATGCGGCGGCGAAGAGTCGGTTGCTGGCATTGACGACGCAATTGGAGCAGCAAGTGCAGCAATTGAATGATTTTGATGCGAATGGCTTGTCGCGAGTGGCGGAGATGAGTGCGAATTACAAGACCTCGGACAACGCCTTGTTGCAGGCGAATCAGACTTTTCGGATTCGTCGGGCGCCGTTGCAGAGTCGAATTGCGGATACCTTATTTGCGATGAAGGCGGCGACGCCGGCGGCGGTATGGCCGACGGTGGGACGAGAGGCTTTTAACGACGCGGTGAACAATATGGTGATCAAGAAGATTCAACCTGAATCGTAAAGACAAGGAGGAGATAGAACGATGATTGCAGCATTGATTATTTTGTTAATTCTCTCGAGTAGTGGGTCTGACGCTCTACGTTTGTTTGATCCGGCGGAAGCGAAGAAGAAGATTGTGGAGGCGGTGAAGGATGATCCGGCGCGGCAGGCCAAGGTGGCGGCGGAGGTGGATCAGCAGATTGAAACCTACCGAAAGAAAGAGGCGGAGATTCGGGCATCGGAGGCGAAGTTGGTGAGTATTTTGGTATCGCCGACGGGGACACGGGCGGATTTTCAGGCGGAGTTGGATTCGTTTAACAGCGATTTGGCGAAGTATGACCAGGAGCTGTTGCGGGAGCGTAATGCGATGCGGAAGTTGATGACGCGGGAGGAGTGGGACAAGGCGTTTGGTGGGGTGAAGGACGAGTAGGTTATAGGTGAGGCGAGTAGTGTCCGGCGTTCGTGCGGGGTAGTCCTCGCTCCGCCCTTCGGGCTTCACTGCGGAGGCCCGTTGGGGACAACGGGCCGCACCTTTGGTTCTTGGACGAGTGGATATTGTATTGATGATCGTGGGGGGGATGGGGGATGATGGCGATCGATGCGAGCAGGGATGATTGAGGGGAATCGGGTTGCGACTGTGTGGTTGATCTTCGCGTTTTTCCTGGCGGCGGGGGAATTGTGGGGACAGCAGTGGGATGGTGGGGTGGATCGGGGGTTGGTGGAGAGCCGGTTGGAGTTGGTGGCGGGGGATGAGGAGTTGGCGGAGGGGGAGAAGGAGGCGTTGACGAAGTCGTATGAGGAGGCCTTGGAATTGGAGAAAGGAGAGAGCAGGCTTCCTGATTTTCAGCTGTAGTACAGACGCAGTCCTACAGAAATCAGGAACATGCTTATGGATCGCTAGCTATTCGAATGCATAGAATTGTT
>JBCCIR010000145.1:0-13014 GCA_039028175.1 Verrucomicrobiota bacterium | reverse complement strand
GAGCGCGACCCCCACGCAGTGGAAGAGCGTCCACCTCCTCATCCACGGGGTTGCGTTGGTTGCGAGAGCGGTACCAGCCGTTGCCGGACTTGGCCCCCACGGGCGGGAGCTCTAACGCTGCCAACACAAAGTGCAGGAGTCCCGCTTGGCAGGTTGGCAAGAGGGGCAGCTCCAAGTCATGGAGCGAGTTGTGGTGGCCCTTAATATTCCGCGCCAACATAAAGGCGCATGACCGATTCCCCATCCTCGCCTCCCGCTCCCGATATCACCTCCGGCGCCAACCCCGGCATCGGCTGCTTCATCATGGGCTGCGCCGCCTTCGTCCTCATCGGCATCGCGATCTTCTTCATCTATCAAGGGCTTCGCATGGATAAAGCCATCAACGCCTTCACGGACCCCGAGCCCGCCACTTATCCCATCGAAGAACCCACCGCCGACCAAAAAGAAGCCCTCTACCAACGCCTCGACGCGTTCTCCCAGGCCGCCCTCGATGAGAAACAAACCGAACTCACCCTATCCGCCGCCGATCTCAATCACCTCATTGCCACCGCCCCCATCCTCAAGGACTATCGCGGCACCGCTCTCGTCACCGAGATCAACGACTTCTTCATCATCGCCGATCTCTCGCAAATGATTAACCGCATCCTCCCCGGCAATCCTCGCTACCTCAACGCCACCTTCTCTCTCACTCCATTCCTCCGCGACGACAAAACCGTCCGCCTCGACGTCAAAAACATCACCTCCACCAAACACGACATCCCTCAAGGATTCGTCGACCTCTACGGCCAACGCCAAGTCCTCCAGTTCGACGAAGACAACCCCACCCTCGGCCCCATCCTCCAACGTCTCCAATCCATCGAAATCAAAGACCACACCATTCACATCACCACCCTCCCCCCGGAACCGGAATAAAATGTCTTCGGAACCGAATACATCCCCAGAAAAACCCTGCTGCACCCCTTCCGCCGGCGACCGTCCAAACAATGAGGCCGATCCCCCACCCGCTATCACACCCGGCCCCAGCGCCGGCTCCAAGGAAGGCATGGTCACCCTGGACGGCGGCAACTTCCTCATGGGCTCCGAGAATCCAGACTGCTGGATCGCCGACGGAGAAGGACCCGTCCGCGAAGTCACCCTCCATCCCTTCCTCATCGACCGCACCGCCGTCACCAACCAGCAATTCCAAGCATTCACCGAAGACACCGGATACCAAACCGAAGCCGAACGCTTCGGCTGGTCATTCGTCTTCCAAAACCAAATCCCCAAAGCCCATCGCAAACGCCTTCACTTCGAAAGCGTCCAGGGCGTCCCTTGGTGGGTCCGCGTCAATAAAGCCTCCTGGCAACGCCCCGGTGGTCCCGGCACCAACATTCGCAAACGCATGGATCACCCCGTCGTCCACGTCTCCTGGCACGACGCCCAAGCCTTCGCCACCTGGGCCGGCAAACGCCTCCCCACCGAAGCCGAATGGGAATACGCCGCCCGCGGCGGCCTCGAACAAAACGTCTATCCCTGGGGAAACGACCTCGTCCCCAACGGCAAACACCACTGCAATATCTGGCAAGGTAAGTTCCCGGAACAAGACACCGCCGCCGACGGCTTTGATGGCACAGCCCCCGCCCGCTCATACAAAGCCAACGAGTTCGGACTCTACAATACCTCGGGAAATGTCTGGGAATGGATCGCCGACTTCTGGAGCCCCAACTACCACCAAAGCCACCCCGATCTCGCCCGCGACAACCCCGCCGGCCCCCCGGACGGCGATCGCCGCATCATTCGAGGCGGCTCCTTCCTCTGCCACGACTCCTATTGCAACCGTTACCGCACCGCCGCCCGCACCGCCAACACTCCCGACAGCGCCACCTGCCACACCGGCTTCCGCTGCGCCATGGACTCCTGACCCTCTGGCGCAGCCTACGTTTTCGCGAAGCGATGCACGTGGCCTTCCCTATCCCTTCCGAGTCTTCACCCCGCGCTTCCGATCGGGAAACAACGCCCGGCAAATCTCACACTCCCTCCCATCGCACCCCCGAGCCGTGCAGTGCTCTCGCCCGTAAAAGATGATCTGCAAATGCAGCTTGTTCCACGCCTCGCACGGAAACACGCGCTTCAAATCCTTCTCCGTCTCCACCACGTTCTTCCCCCGCGTCAGCTTCCACCGCTGCGCCAGACGATGAATATGCGTGTCTACGGGAAACGCCGGCTCCCCAAACGCTTGCGCCATCACCACCGATGCCGTCTTGTGCCCCACCCCCGGCAGCCGCTCCAAGGCCTCCATGTCCTCCGGCACCTCACCCCCATGCTCCTCCACCAGTATCCGGGACAAATCAGAAATGGCCTGCGACTTCCGCGGCGCCAGCCCACACGGCCGCACCACCTCCAGGATCCGTTCCACCGGCACCTCCATCATCCCCTCCGGCGTATCCGCCAATGCAAACAACTTCGGAGTCACCTCGTTCACACGCACGTCGGTGCATTGCGCCGACAACAAAACCGCCACCAACAGTGTATACGGGTCCCGATGATCCAGCGGAATCGGCGTCTCCGGATACAGCTCCTCAAGCCGCTTCCGCACAAAATCCGCCCGTTCCTGCTTCGTCATGATCAGAAGAAAAAACCCTCGTTACCCCGCTGGCGAGAGAATTCGCCCCCCCGAAATCTAGGCGGATTTACGATTGACCAAGGAGAAAAATCAGCCAACTTACTCCCTCACCAGTCTCAGGCCGGATGTCCACAAGACCCGCCCCGTCATCAAATAGAAACCAGTCGCCATGGCCACGTCCCTAGAACGAAACAAAAACCGAACCCGCCCCAGAAAAGGAGCCGGGAAAAAAGCCCGTCGCCAGCGTGACCAAAAGAAACGCCTCATCGCCTTGGGCATGGACGAAGACGTCGTCGCCAAAATGAACCCGCGCGACGTTCTCACCAAACTCAAACACCCCGCCAAGGTCGCCAAGGAAGTCGCCGCCGCAAAAGGCTAGGCGCCCTGCGCTCTCGCTCTCTTCCCCAAAAGTCCTCTCCCCTTCCCTGATCTGGCGATCCAAGGCGCCGCGAAAGATCATTGCGCCCGCCGATACCTCCGGCCCCATCCGTCTCTCCGAAAGAGATTCACTGCCTCCACACCCCGGATTCCCCATAAACAGGGGCTAAAAACCGTCTCAGCTCACCTTCGGCTTGATGGTCCGGACCATCTCCCGCACATGCGACGCCTTGGTCCGATCCTTCATAATATGATAGCTCCGCTCGTAACTCCCCCAACGCAATACCTTGATATCCACGTGCCGCACCCCCCACTCCCGCATCTGACTCATACTCGGCTTGTATAAATCAATCGTGTCCGTCCCCACCAAGGCACTCCCATAGTCGTCCACCTCGTACACATAAGGCATTCCCTCGATCTTGAAGACCGTCCCCACCGGAAAACGAGACCAATCCGCTGCCGCACTCCGTATCTGCCCGAATTTCAAATCATTGCCCGCCGCGCTCTTCCGGCCATACGGCAAGCTGTCCTTCTCCAAATGACTGTATGCCGTCGTCCGAACCCCATTGAGCTCAGCCGTTGCAAAAGGACCCGTAGTTCCGCATCCAATACCAGCGAAAGCAACAGCCACAAGGGCGCTAAATATTACTAAAGATTTGGGGTTGAGCATCATAGCGACAAGCGTAAGAAGTTCCTATGCTAGCTAAAGCCGGTAGAAATTACTAGAAAAATCCACCGCAGGGGAATGGCCACTAAAGGCAGGGTGCCCCCCAAGTCAAACGCTAAAATATCCCCATTCTACAGGACTTCCCACTCCTCCTCGCCCCAAGTCCAAGCCCCCCAAGCCCTGTCTGCGATTTCTCATTTCCGAGAAAAAATGCCTCCCAACCCAAAATCATCCCCTCAACACCGTCTTTAACAGACAATCCACATTCTGTGCTCAAACCACCCGAAATTCGTCCGGCACAAAACTCAAGTCACTCGCCTCCCCCGCCGCCAACCCAATCTGAAATTCCATCACATCACGCGACACCGGCGCCTGGTAATCCTCCAAACAAGCCGTCAATGCCTCCTCCGCCGAAATCCCACGTGTCTTCACCAAGCGATATACCTTGATCGCCAGCGATTCCGCCGCCCCCGGCGTCACCCAGGTCGGCACCCGCAACCCCACTTCCGCCGGCACCGCCTCCGGCAGCTCCAACCCATGCTTCCCGCATAAAGCCCGAATCAGCCCATACCCCTCAGCCGGCGTCCGCGTCGGAAATAACGGTATCTTCACGTCCACCCGCCCCGGCCGCTTCAAATCCACCTCGATCAAATCCGGCCGGCTCGACGCCAGTATCCACAATATCCGCCCCCGGTTCGACGTGTCGCTCATCTCCTTCGCCATCATCGAATACACCCGTCCCGATACCCCCGAATCGTTCGTCCCCGCCGTCCGGCTCCCCAAGGCCTGGTCCGCCTCGTCAATAAACACGACACAACGCCCCAAGGCCTCCAAGAGCCGGAAAATCGTCTCCAAATTCCCCTCCGTGCTCCCCACCCATTTGTCCCGGAAATTCTTGAATTTCACCACCGGCACCCCCGCTTCCCCCGCCAAGCACTCCACCATATAGGTCTTTCCCGTCCCCACCGGACCACATAGCAAATACCCCATCGGCATCGCCTGCAAATCCCCCTGCCCCCAAAGCGCCACATCCTCGCGAATCCACGCCTTCACCCCCTCGTGCCCATGCACATCATCCAAGGTCCGCTCCGACTCAATAAACTCAATCAACCCCTGGCAATCCTTCTCCACCAATTCCTTCTTCAAATCCGACAAATCATCCGGCGACAAGGCCTCACCCGCATACTCCTTCGTCCGCAACAAACTCTCCACCGAACTCAAAGTCGCCCCCGCCAACTGGCCTGCAGGCGCCTCCAATTCCCCGCCATATCCCCCCAACGCTTTCCCAAACAACCCCGACCACTCCCCCAGCGCCGCCTCCAACTCCACCGCCGTCGGCAAGGGCACCCGCACCCGCGCCACTCGCGGATTGTTAACCAACAACGGATTCAAATCATTCAAATTCTCCGTCAGCAAGAACGTCGCCACGCTGTGCTCAAGAAAATGCGTCTCCGATGCCCACGACCGAACCACCGACGCCATCGCATTCAATTCAAAACTCGAACCCGTCCGCGACGCCGGAATCACCAGGTGCGCCGACCGCACAATCACCGCAACACTCACATGCTTCTTGATCTCCTTCTTGGCCCTCCCCCCCGCAGCCTCCTCAGTCGCCGCCTCCGGTGAAGCCGGTGTATCCAGCTTCGCTCGGCTTAAATTGCAGCAATACCGCAAATAATGATCCACATACGCGATCACATCCCGCGGCTTCTCCGGCAGATGCTGCTTCGACCGTGCCGAAGGCCATTGATCGAATATCTTCTCCCCCGCGGCATTCACCCTCAGCCCCGCTCCCACGTCATACGTCAATACCACGTCAAACTTCGCCAGCTGCTGCTCCAGCAAATACTCGTGCAAACTCCCAAACCGCCCGCTTCCACCCCCATCCCGCCAAAAGAGACGGTCATTGACGTTCCCGCTCAAGATAAACTGATTCGCCGCCCCGCTCAGATAAAGCGTCCGAATCTCCTCGGACCACTCCGGTGTCGCTATCGTCGCCTCGGTCATCCCCTCTTTATGCTGACAACCGATCCCCGATCCACGTCACATCTCGCGCGCCACTTCTTGCTCACCGCCATCGTCTCCATCCCCGGAGGAAGACTCGCCTCCACCCCCTTCAATCACCAAACCCTCTTCCGCGGCGAAATCAGCCAAGGCCATCTCTTCCATCGCCCCTTGCTCCGCCTCCATCGCTTCAATCTGCGATACATCCATGCTGTCCCGCGCCACCCGGGCCCGGCCTGCCGCCTTGTCACGCTCTTCCTGCACAATCTGCTCCAAACGATTCAAGGTATCGCCGTCCCCGCCAATCTCTCCCACCATGCCCGCTGCCATCTCGTTCAAATCGGCAATGGCCGTCTTCATCTTCATGTCGCTGATGTCGCGCTTCAGCCCTTCAATCTTATCCCGCGCCGCCTTCACACTCACATCCCGCGCCTTCAAAAGCTCCTTGTATGTCTTCTCCGCTTCCTCCAACTGCACCCGGTTCTCCACCAAATCCTTCTTCACCGCCTGTAATCGCAAAGCAAACTGTCCCGCCAACTGCTTGTTGCCCGTCTTCAAATACGCCGCCGTCTTCGCACGCAACTCTTCGCTCTCCTTCTCCTGCTTCTTCACCTGGCTCATCAACCGCTCACACAAGCCCGCATGTGCCGCCAACCCTTTGTTGTATTCCGAAATCTGCTTCCGCAAATTCTCGGTCTCCACCTCAATCAACGCCTCGGGATTGCTCCGCTCCAAACCGGATACAAACAATCCAAAAAAACCCCGAACCAAATTTCCCAATCGCTTAAACATCGTCGTGCTCCTTTTTCTGTTTTGAACCGTCTCCCGGCCCCATCGAACTTATGCCGAAGACCCCACATCTTCTCAAGACGAATCCCAATCCGCAAGGCCCTTCGATCATGTGCGGGAATCCTGCCATAATCCGCTCACTCCCGCGATTACAAGCCCCCATCCCGTTTGTAACAACCATCGCCAAAAGAATTGCCCCGCCTCCCGCCCTGCGCTAAACAAATCCCATACCACCATGCCCGCGCCCGATACCGCCCAGGCCCTCCACCTCGTCAAAAAATACCTCCAGCAACTGAAGGACTCAGGCGAATCACGCCTCACCATCTCCGAAGACTCCCTGCGCACCCTCACCGCGATCCCCGCGAAAACCTTCCGCCTCGCCAAAGACACCCCGGACACCACCCTCTCCGTCAAGGAAACACCGCCCCAAAACGATCCCGCCCCGGAACTCGACGCCCTCAAAAAGGAAGTCGCCGCCTCCAACCTGAACCAACAACTCGGCACCCTCCGCGATACCATGGTCTTCGCCGTCGGGAACCCCGCCGCCGACATCATGTTCGTCGGCGAAGCCCCCGGTGAAGAAGAAGAAAAAAGTCGCGAACCCTTCGTCGGCCCCGCCGGCCAACTCCTCACCAAGATCATCAAAGCCATGGGCCTCGAACGCTCCGATGTCTACATCTCAAACGTCGTCAAGTTCCGCCCCTCCATCGGCAACGGCCAAAACCAAGGACCGAAAAATCGCGCGCCTTCCCCGGAAGAAATCGACGCCTTCCTCCCCTTCCTCCTCCGCGAAATCGATCTCATCCAACCCAGGATCATCGTCGCCCTCGGTGGCACCGCCGCGAAAGGACTCCTCGGACTTGACGAATCCGTCGGCCGCATGCGCAGCCAATCCCACGAGATCAACAAAGTCCCCGTCCTCGTGACCTATCACCCCTCATACCTCCTCCGCAATCAAGCCCTCTCCGAACGCCGGAAAGTCTGGGAAGACATGCTCGAAGTCATGACTTCCCTAAATCTCCCCATCTCGGAGAAACAACGAAATTTCTTCCGCTGACAAGCTGCAGCCTCGAGAGCCTACTTCCCCTTCCGCAAAAACGCCGGCACATCCAAATCTTCCCCGTCCACAATCGTCGGCTCGCTCTTCTCAAAACGACCCTTCGCGCCCGGATCCAATTCCAATTCCGTCTGCCCCCCCTTCGCCGCAGCATTCTCCTCACCAGCCTCACCCTTGTCCCCGGCGTCCGCCGCCTCCTCCTCCACGGCTTCCGTCGCCCCAACTTTCGCAGCCGTCGGCACCGGAATCGTATCTTCACTACCCGGCCCCTCATCGCCCTCATCGCCCTCATCGCCCACCGCCCGGCTCGGAGGCGCCTGCCACTGAGCCCCCGTCGGCGGAGATTCTTTCTCCTCTTCGACTTCCTCGCCCGCTTCGTCCTCCACGACTTCTTGCACCTCGGCTTCCGGCTCCGGCTCCGGCTCCTCAACCACCTCCTCCACCTCCTTCTCCGCCACCGGCTCGGGTTCCGGAGGAGCCGCCACAGGTTCAGACGCCGCCTGCGGTTCTTCCGCCTCAATCGAAGCATCCTCATCATCAGTACCACTTGCCGATGCCTCTCCCGCCCCGCCCTCCCCGGTCATCGCCGCCGCTTGCAGCGATGAAATAATCGTCACACTCAACTCATCCCCCATGCTCTGGTCGATAGAGGTTCCAAAAAACACCTGCGCGTCATCCCGCACATGTTTCAGCAAATCATTCATCAAGGTCTCCGACTCAAACAATGTCAAAGACTCGCCCCCGCTGATGTGCACCATTACGTTGCGCGCCCGGTTCAATAAATTCCCCTCGTCCAAAAGCGGACTCTTCAAAGCCTTCTTCAAGGCCCCCTGCGCCCGATTCGATCCCTTCGCCGATCCCACTCCGAACAAACAACGCGCATCGTTGTTCCGCAGCGCACTCAACAAATCGTCCAACCCGATCCGTATCAAACCCGGCCGCGTCACCAATTGCGTGATCGCGCGCACACTCTGGCTGATCACCTTGTCCGCCGCCGCAAACGCCTTCTGAATCCCCTCCTTCGGCAGGATCAATTCACCCATCCGATCGTTCTCAAATACCAGCAACGCGTTCGCATCCGCCCGCAACCGGTCGAGCGACTGATTAGCCTGCTCCAGCCGCCGGCGGCCCTCAAACGAAAACGGCATCGTCGCAAAAACCACCACGAACGCCCCCTCCTGACGCGCAATCCGAGCCGCCACCGGAGCCGATCCCGAACCCGTCCCGCCTCCGAGGCCCACGCACAAAAACACCACCGACTGCCCCTTCACCTGATCGCGAATCTCTTCCGCCGCCTCCAAGGCCGCCTCATGCCCCAAATCAGGGTCTCCACCCGCTCCCAATCCCTTCGTCAAATCCGCCCCCAATTGAATCTTCTTGCTGCACACCGACGTCGAAAGCGCCCGCTCGTCCGTGTTCATGATCACCAGGTCCGCCTCCTCCATCCCCTCCAGCGCAATCCGGTCCAAGGCATTCGCCCCGGCTCCACCCACGCCTAAAACGCGAACGGAAAATCCGCTGGTGTCCGCCATTTCCTTCTGAGTCTGAGTCGTCTTCTTGTATTCGAGCATAGCTTAGTATCAGGTTCCCATCCCCGGTTTCAGGTTCCCTTCCCCGGAACGGAGGATCCTCCTAGTAACGCGTGGATGTCCCGAAAAAGAAAGTCCAAACTTCAGACCAAAACCAAGCCCCTTTGCCCCCTCCGCCCAAGCCAAACGCCCGCTACCGCGAAACCCCAAGCATCCCCGTAATCTTCCGCCCAATCCCCGCCATCACCCCCACCTGCTGCCGCTCCCCCTCCAGTATCTGCGCATACCGAATCAAGCCAATCGGCGTCGCATACTGCGGATTCTCAAAGGTCGCCGTCAACCCACTGATCGGAGTCGAACTCGCCCGATGCACCGGCATCCCGAATATCTCCTCCGCCAGACGATCAAAGCCCGTTAACAAGCTGCAACCACCCGTCAGATACAACCCCGCCCCCACTCGCCCCACTTGCCCCGAATCTTCCACCCGCTTCTTCAACAAATTCAATATCTCCGTCGACCGCGCATTGATCACCTGGTGCAGCAAACGCCGGTCCACCGACTGCCCCGCAAATCGAGTATCCCCCTTCAAATCAATCATCTCCCCCTCGCTCGAATCATCCAATGACGCACTCCCCTCTTCGATCTTCAACTTCTCCGCCATCGCCAAGGGAACCTTCGTTACCAAGGAAACATCGTTCGTAATGTGATCCCCGCCGATCCCGAACGAACCCGACGCCGTAATCGCCCCGTCCGCATACAAAACGTAATCCGAGGTCCCTCCCCCCACATCCAATACCAAGGCCCCACGCTGCTTCGCCTCCTTGCTCAATACCACCTGCGCCGAAGCAATCGCACTGAACACCACATCTTCAACCTCCAACGGAATCTCGCGCACACAGCGAATCGTGTTCTGAATCCGTGTCCGAATCCCATGAATGATGTGGTAATCCGCCTCCAGCTTCCGGCCCAACATCCCCACCGGGTCCAATACCTTCTCTTGCCCGTCCACGTAATAATGCTGAATCACACTGTGCAAAAACGCATTCTGCTGTGGAATCGAAACGTCCCGCGCAATCTCTTTCACCTCCTCCAAATCTTCCTCCGTAATCTCGTTCTGATCATCCGGAATCCGAATACACCCACGGTTGTTCAAACTCTCAATGTGCGCCCCCGTGATCGCCAAGAACACATTCCGCACCATCACGTCACTCCGGTCTTCCGCCCGCACCAAGGCATCGTGCAAACAAGTCTGCGCCGTCGCAAAATCCACAATCTCCCCCTTCCGCACACCGCGCGAAGGCGCCTGGCCCACCCCCAAAATCTTGATCGCCCCATCACCACGCACCTCGCCCACCACCACGCAAATCTTCGAGGTCCCGATCTCTAAGCCAACATATATGTTCGATTTCGCCATTTTTTCCCTGCGCTGCAACAAATCCTATCCCCGCCCCAAGATCGCCCGAAGCGCCTCCAGACGCTCCAGCGCCTCATCACCTCCCCCAATCACCTCCGCCGGTGCTGCCGCCGGCCCCGGTGCGGTCTCTCCCGGAACATGGAATTGATCCGACGGAAAATCAAAGTACCGCACCGGAATATTCCGCCGCGCCATCAAATTAGCTGTCGCCAACTGCCGGTTCCGCGCCGTCGCATTCGCAAAAATCAGCTTTAAATCCGTCAACTGGCCGTCCAAATCATCCGGCCCAAAGGTGATCTCCGCGTCATTGTCATACGTCGCCACCATCGAGTATGGCTGCCGCAATTCCACCATCCGAATCGCCAACTGATCGTTAAAAAACAACTCCTCACTCTCACGCATCAAGTCCAGGGCCTCCATCACCTGGTTCACCCCGATCCGCGTCCCCGATTTGATCCGGTCCACCTGGTGGGCGCGCACCACCGGCAACGCCCGATACTGCGGAAGTAAAGCGCTGCATTTCAAAACATAACCCGCACTGTCTAACATGTATCCCTCGGTCGTCGACCACGAACGCGTCCCCAATTGAGGACACTCCAACCACGCTACCGGCGTCCGCTCGCGAAGCGTGATCACTAACTCGTCCGGCAACTGTCGCACCACTTCCACTTTCTCCACCTGCGGCACCTCGCCCAATCGCCCACGCACCGCCGCCAAATCAATCGTTAATAAATTCATTCCCTCCCGCACACGCGCCACCGTCAAAATCTGCTGCGTCGTCAATGTCCCGTTCGTGCTCACACTCAAATTCGTAAGCTCAAAATCCGGGTTCTCCAAAAATGCCTTCTTATACACCCAACGACCCGAGTAAAGCGTCGCCCCAATCGCTAACACCATCACCGCCACACGTACCCCAGTCTTCATCCCCGCTATCCGGCGCAACTGCGTCTCCTTCTTGGAACGCATCTTTACGTCCAGTTGCTGCAACTCCTTGCGCCGGTCCCGCCTCTGCGGCACCCGCATGTTCGCGGCCCGCGCCGTGGTGCGACGTCGATTATTCCGATTCATTCCTCACTCAACGAGGCGCCCGCAATTCCAGGGATAACTCCGCTATCCGCAAGCAAAGTTCATCAAACGGAATCCCCACAGCCGCCGCCGCCTTCGGCAACAGACTGCTCTCCGTCATCCCTGGTATCGTGTTTACCTCCAATACATATGGTTGGTTTTGCGTGTCGAGGAGGAGGTCAACTCGTGAATATACCTCAATATTTAAGGAATGGTGAGCATCTATTGCCGCTTTTTGCACTTTTTCCGTGACCCCCTCAGGAAGCTCCGCCGGCACGAAATAGTCCGTCCCCCCCTCGTTCGCCAGCCACGGATACTTGTTCTTCATGTCATAAAACCCCGAGCGCGGTTGAATATGAACGATCGGCAACGCCTCCCCCCCCAAAATCCCCACCGTCAATTCCTTCCCCTCCACATACTCTTCCACCAACAAATCATCCCCATACAACGCCGCATCTTCCAACGCCGGCGCCCATTCCCCCTCCTCCCGCACTATATGCACCCCCACACTCGATCCCTCCCGCGGCGGCTTCACCACCAAAGGCAAACCCATCTTCGGTAACTCCAATTCCCCATGCTCCGATACCTTGTAAATCTCGTCCCGCGGCGTCGGCACCCCGGCCCCCACAAACCGCTCCTTGCTCAATACCTTGTCAAATGCCACCCGGCTGCTCTCCACCCCCGCCCCCGTATACGGCAATCCCTTCCCTTCCAATATCTCCTGCAATTGCCCGTCCTCCCCAAAGGTCCCGTGAATGACATTGTAAACCAAATCCACCCCCGGCGGCACTTCAAAGTCCGCTTCCCGAATATCCAAATCCACCAACCTCAAATCATGTTTCTCTAACGCCTCCCGCACACTCTTCGCCGATGCCAAACTCACATCCCGCTCCGTCCCCGGTCCCCCCTTCGCAATCGCAATCGTCTTGTCCGATAATTGTCCCCAACTCATGACTTCACATAATATCGACCCGGTTCATACGGATCGTCCTCGCCGATAATTTGCACTTCCGTTTCCAAATCAACCCCTCTTTCCTTCCGCGCAATCGCTTTGATGCGATCAATCAATTCCAATACTTCCTCCGCCGAAGCATTTCCGTCATTCACAATAAAGTTGCCGTGCACCTCGGATACCCGCGCCGCACCCACACTCGTGTCCTTCAATCCCAACTCGTCCACCAACATCCCCGCCGAACAAACTTCCGGATTCTTGAAAATACAACCCGCACTCGCCGCGATCGGTTGCGACTCTCGCCGCTTCGTCTTCGACTCCTTGATCCCCTTCTCAATCACCTCCACCGGCGCCGGCTCCCCCCGAAAGACCGCGGAAACCGCATAGTGCTCCTGCAACTCCGGCACATTCCGGTAATAAGTTTCCATCTCCTCCGCCCGCTTCTCCTGAATCTTGCCCTCCCCATCCAAAAAACGAACACTCTCCACCTGGTCAAAGGTCTGCACTCCCATCGCCCCCGCGTTCATCCGCAAACTCCCGCCCACATTGCCCGGAAT
>JBCCIR010000144.1:0-13263 GCA_039028175.1 Verrucomicrobiota bacterium | reverse complement strand
GGGGCTTCTTGGGGTTGGCCGTTGATGGCCCAGATCCATTCGGCATCCTGGTGGGGGAGTTTGAATGTGAATTGGCGGGGGGCTGCGCCGGTGTGGCGCCCGTGGGGGTGGGGGGCGAGGTAGACATCGGGAAAGCGGTCGGTGCCTTCGTAGGTAGTGAAGCGGGCGGGCCGATCGATGAGGTCGAGGGTATGAGGGTCGATGCGGGCGACGAAGATATCGTAGTTCGCTTTGAAGTGATCGTGGTCATCGGGGCTGGCGGCGAAGGCGATGAGGTTTTGATCGGGCGAGAGCATGGGGAAGTAGCTGTAGTTTTGTTGGGGGGGCATGCGGGGGTCATCTTGATCGAGGATGAAAGAGATTTCCCCCGTTTCTAGGTGGATTCGGGCGAAGGGGCCGCCGGCGCCGCCGACCCAGTAGCCCCAGACGCCATCGCGCGAGAAATAGGGTTGGCAGCCGCCGTGAGAATTTTGGGAGATCACGGCGAGATCGGTTTGGAGATAGGGAGCGAACTCTGGTTTACCGGTCGTGGCCCATTGGAGAGAGGGATTGATGAGCCAGCCGAAATCTTTTGCGGGCTTTTGGGTGAGCCGAATGACGTCGCCGGATTGGGTATTTATTTTCTCAGTGAAGCCGTCGCCGGAGATATAGATGAGGTTTTGGTCATCGATCCAAACGGCGGCGCGACCCTCCTGATAACTGCGGGCGTCGGGGACCAGGAGTGTATCTTTTCCGGAGGCGAAATCGAACAAGTGCAATTGGCCGGAAGTCATTTTGTCGTAGGTGTTTGCTCCCTGGGGGTAGGACATGTAGGCGAGCTTGCGACCGTCGGGTGAGATATGGGGGCAGAAGTAGTCGCGACCGGGCGTGGGATTGATGAGGCGGCGTTCCTCAGAGCCATCGA
The DNA here is from genome assembly GCA_039028175.1 of Verrucomicrobiota bacterium. Taxonomy (GTDB): domain Bacteria; phylum Verrucomicrobiota; class Verrucomicrobiia; order Verrucomicrobiales; family DEV007; genus JBCDBW01. The sequence goes on along the minus strand of JBCCIR010000144.1, from coordinate 12,359 downwards.
GACTCATCGTCCACAGTTCCCAGCCGGAGTCGACGAGTCTCTCCCAGACGAGGAATCCGTTTCCGGTGAGATTGAGGTTTACGGGAGTGGGGATTGGCGGGGGAGATTTCCGGCATGCCGCGATGGTGGAGGCGGAGAGGAGACCTGCGAGGGAGAGGATGGCGAAACGGATCAAGCGTCGGGCGACCTTTGTGTTTGGGGCAGCGGCCGGCGTATTGATTGGATTTATCATCGAAGGGGACGTCTGAAGTACGAATGTTCAGGGGGAGGCCTTGTGCAACCAAGAATAATCATCGCGGTGCGTGTTTTTCCCTAGAGGGAGGGACTGGGAGGCGGGTAAATGCGGGGGGTTTTGGGCTGGGGGTGGTGATTAAGCTTGTTTCGTTGCTGTTTCATTCGCTATTGAAAGTGTTAGAAGGCAACCGGGAAGAATGCGGGAAAGGGCGGATAAAACCTTATGTTAGGGCAATGATGAAGACGAAGTGGGATACGATCGTGAGGGTGACGGGGATTGGTATTTTTATCGGGTCGATGGGGATGGCCGGTGCGGCGGAGCCTTTGGAGACCGTGAAATTATGGCCGGGGGAAGCGCCGTTGGAGATTGGGGAGTTTGAAGCGGAGAAAGAGCCGGAGCCGAATCCGAAGGCGAAGCGCAAGGTGAAGCGATTGACGAACGTGACGGAGCCGCGCATTGAATTTTATCCGGCGCCGGCGGACACGAACACGGGGGCGGTGGTGGTGGTGGCGCCGGGGGGTGGGTATGGGATTTTGGCGTATGAGCATGAGGGGACGATGGTGGTGGACTGGTTGAATTCGATCGGGGTGAACGGGGTGTTGTTGAAGTATCGGGTACCGCGGCGGGAGAGTGACGAGCAGATGATGTATGAGGCGCCCTTGGCGGATGCGCAGCGGGCGATTCGTTTGGTGCGGTCGCGGGCGGAGGATTGGAGTGTGGATCCGGACCGGGTGGGGATGTTGGGATTCTCGGCGGGGGGTCATTTGACCTTGGCGACGGGGACGAACTTTGACCGGGAGATGTATGAGGCGGTGGACGAGGCGGATGCTTTGAGTTGTCGGCCGGATTTTTGTGTGCCGGTGTATGCGGCGTATTTGGTGAAGGAGGGTGATGGCGGGAAATTGCCGTCGGAGATTGAGGTGACGGATGAAACGCCGCCGATGTTTTTTGCGCATGCGGGGGATGACAAGCATTCGGCGGAGGGGAGTGCGCGGGTGTATATCGAGTTACGGCGGCGGGGGATACCGGCGGAGTTGCATGTGTATGCGACGGGGGGGCATGGATTTGGGATGATGGACGGGGCGGGTCCGGCGTCGAGTTGGCCGGAGCGGTGTGCGGAGTGGATGGGGGTGATGGGGTATTTGGGTGGTGGGGAAGCGGGGGAGAGGGAGGGGGAATAGCGAGCGGGAAGTATTTGGAAGTTCGAATGGGGTCGTCCTCGCTTTGCTGCGGAGGCTCGTTTGGGACAACGAGCCGCACCTTCGGTTTTTGGGCATCTTGACTAAATTGGAGGAACGAAGTTGGCCAATGTGGCGGCAGGGGCGTATAGGTTGGTGATGGGTGTAGATGGCACAGAAGAAAAATTTTGTTGTTTGCTGGTCGACAATGGGTCGAAGCGGGCGGAGGCGACCTTGAGTTTGCGGCGGGTGGCGTCGGCGGTGTCCGAGGCGGTGGGGCGCTTGGTGGAGCCTGTGTCATTGTTGCATTCGAGCGGGGTGGATGCGGCGGAATTGGGCGGCGTGCCGGCGGAGATATTTGAGCCGTTTGTGAGTGGGCGGGCGGAGCGGGACGGGGTGCGGAAGTTCATGGTGTTGCCGTTGTTTTTTGGTCCGAGTGTGGCGATCGGGGGGTATTTGGAGGGGCGGGTGAAGGCGTTGCGCGAGAAGTGGCCGGATTTGGAGGTGCGGGTGGCGCCGTGGATGGTGGATGTGGAGGATGCGGGGGACGAGCGGATGGCGCGGGTGTTGTTGGATTTGGCGGAGCGGGAGGCGGATGCGCGGGGATGGGATCGGCCGGGGTTGGCATTGGTGGATCATGGGACGCCGCAGCAGCCGGTAAACGCGGTGCGGAATTTTTTAGCGGAGCAGATGGCGGGACTGGCGGGGGAGCGGTTTGGGAAAGTGGCGGCGTGTTCGATGGAGCGGCGGGAGGGAGCGGAGTATGATTTTAATGAGCCGTTGTTGGAGCGGTTGCTGGGGACGGAGGGGTTTGATCGGGAGGTGGTGTTGTCGATGTTGTTCGTGTCGCCGGGGCGGCATGCGGGACCGGGTGGTGATGTGGCGGAGATTTGTGGGGAGGCGGAGAAAGCGCACGAGGGGTTGCGAACGGGGATGACGGAATTGGTGGCGAGTCATCCCGGATTGGTGGAGATATTAGCGGAGCGGTATGGGGAGGGAAGGAAGCTGGCGTCGGTTGGTCACTGACTGGTTTGATTGAACCCGCCTTCGCGCAAGGCTTCGGCTCGGCACGCAGGAGGAAACAGAGAGAACTGAGGTTTTTTCTAGTTTTACAGCTCCGCGAGTTCCGGACGCGGAAGCGAACGCCAATCGCTTGAATGGCGAGTATTGTGAGGAAAACTCGTGGGGTCCTTGCCTTCGACTTCGCTCAGGCCAGGCTCATTCGCTTCCTCCGTCGCTCTTCGAGCTATGGAGGGCAGGCAAGATGACATGGTGTGTTGGAGGGGTGCGTAGGGGGGGCGCGGTTGACGGGGTGTGGGTTGGGGTATATTGGGCGGCGATGATTAGAAAGATTTTTGGTGGTGTGATGGTGATTTTGGCGGGCGCTATGGTGGTGTCGGCGGATGGGCAGGAGCGGGTGGTGGAGCCGCGGGGGGTATCTCCGCGGGGGCCGTTATTGGCGATGGAGGAGAAGACGATTGCGTTGTTTGAGCAGGCGTCGCCTTCGGTGGTGTATATCACGAGTGTGGCGTTGCGGCGGGATTTTTTCTCGACGAACGTCTTTGAGATTCCGCAGGGGACGGGCACGGGTTTTGTATGGGATGACGAGGGGCACATCGTCACGAATTTCCATGTGATTCAGAGTGGGTCCGGGGTGCGGGTGACTTTGGCGGATCAGTCGACCTGGGATGCGGAGGTGGTGGGGGTGGAGCCGAACAAGGAATTGGCGGTATTGAAGATTGATGCGCCGGCGGAGAAGTTGAAGCCGATCCGGATGGGGACTTCGCGGAATTTGAAGGTGGGTCAGGCGGTGTTGGCGATTGGGAATCCGTTTGGGTTGGATCAAACGTTGACCACGGGGGTGATTAGCGGGTTGGGGCGTGAGATTGAGGCGTTGACGCGGGTGCCGATTGAGGGCGTGATCCAGACGGATGCGGCGATTAATCCCGGGAATTCGGGAGGGCCGTTGTTGGATAGTGACGGGCGATTGATCGGGATCAACACCGCGATATACAGTCCCTCGGGGGCGTATGCGGGCGTGGGATTTGCCGTGCCGGTGGATATGATCAACGTGGTGGTGCCGGAGTTGATTGCCCATGGCCGGGTGATCCGCCCGGTCTTGGGGGTGGGATTGGCGAATGAGAGTTTGGCACGACGATGGCGTTTGGGCGGGGCGTTGGTATTGCGGGTGGAGCCGGGGTCGGGGGCGGACCAAGCGGGGATGCAACCGACGCGGCAGGATCAGCGGGGGCGATTGATTTTGGGGGATGTGATATTGGCGGTGAACGGGGAGAAGGTGAGTGATTCGGTGGATATATACAGTGCCTTGGACGGGAAGAAGGTGGGGGAATCGGTTGAGGTGCTGGTTCAGCGGGACGGGGAGGAAGAGACTTTGACGGTCTTGTTGACGGGGTCTCGATAGGGGCGGCGGATCGGGCGAAATTCTGCAATTTGGCGAGATTTTGGTTTTTTGGGGGGGCGGAATCTGTTTTGCTCGGCGCGGTAGAACCCCCCGACTGATCTCCGCATGAATCCGTTTTTGATTCTTCTCATTGGCACCGTCATTGTGATTGGCGGGATCGTGGCGCTTCGTATCGGCGCTTTTTTTAGTCTTATATTGGCCGCGATCGTGGTGAGTATCCTGGCGCCGGGCGGGGACAAGATTACGCGGGTGGCGGAGGCCTTTGGGAGCACGGCGGGGGCGATTGCGGTGGTGATTGCGTGTGCGGCGGTGATTGGGAAGGCGATGATGGACAGCGGGGCGGCGGACCGGGTGGTGCGGGCATTCTTGAAAACGCTGGGGGAGAAGCGGGCGCCGGTGGCGATGATGTCGAGCGGGTTTGTGCTCTCGATACCGGTGTTTTTTGACACGGTATTTTACTTGTTGGTGCCATTGGCGCGGTCGTTGTATCGGAGCACGAAGAAGAACTTTTTGTTGTATGTATTGGCGATCGGCGTGGGTGGTGCGATCACGCATACCCTGGTGCCGCCGACGCCCGGGCCGTTGTTGATGGCGGCGAATTTGGACTTTGACGTGGGGATCATGATCATCATGGGGATTGTCGTGGCGTTTCCGACGGCGGTGATCACCTTATGGTTTGCACATTGGCTGCAGCGGCGGATGGATATTCCGATGCGACCGGTGGCGGGGGTTGGGGAAGAGGAGGAAGTGGTGGAAGAGGACCTGCCTTTGCCGGGACTATTTGTGTCTTTGTTGCCGATTATTTTGCCGGTGTTGCTGATCGGCGGAAACACGGTGATCGGGACGATGGCGGAGAAGGCCGGGGAAGGGTCATGGCAGGCGGGAGTGGTGAGTTCGCTGTCGATCTTGGGGGATACGTCGAAGTCGCTGCCACAGTTGGCATTGTTGTTATCGGCGGCGATTGCCTTGCTGACCTATTGGAATACGCGGAAGCCGAGCCGGGTGGAGATCGGCAAGTGTATTGAGACGGCATTAATGAGTGCGGGGATTATCATTCTGATCACCTCGGCGGGGGGCGCGTTCGGGGGGATGTTGAAGCTGACCGGGTTGAAGGAAGCGATCCAGGGGATGTTTGCCGGTTCGAGTGTCTCGGCGGCGATGGTGATGTTGCTGATGGGTTGGGCGATTGCGGCGATGTTGAAGACGAGCCAAGGGTCGAGCACCGTGGCGATGATTACGGCTTCGGGGATGCTGGCTTCTTTGGCGGATCCGACGGTGATTCACCCGGTTTACCTGGCGTTGGCGATCGGGTCGGGATCGTTGTTTGTGTCGTGGATGAACGACAGCGGGTTTTGGATTTTCTCGAAGATGAGCGGATTGACGGAGGTGGAAGCGTTGAAGACGTGGACGCCGGCGTTGGCGGTTTTGAGTGTGGTGGGGTTGTTGATTACGATGTTGTTGGCGAAGTTGTTGCCAATGGCGATGGGGGCGGTTTAGTCGGTTGTCCCGTTGTCCGGTTGTCCCGTTGTCCCGTTGTCCGGTTGTTCGGTTGTTCGGTTGTTCGGTTGTTCGGTTGGGGAGGAAGAGTGAATCAACCGACGATGCGGAGGGCGATGTAGGGGACTAGGTTGAGGAGGAAGATGGCGATTTTGTAGGTTGCGATGCCGGCGTAGTGGATGGCGTTGAAGGTTTCTTTGGGCATTTTGAACCAGCGGTTGTGCATGGAGTAGATCCAATCGCGGCAGCAGGCGAACATGAGGAACCAGAAAAAGAGGAAGGCTATGTTGATGATGGCGCACCAGCCAAAGGCGTTGCGGATGATTTCCAGGGTCATGGGCTTGGGTCCTTTCGGGATTCTTTTGTATTAGACAAGGTGTCGGGGACGGGGTTCGAAAAATCGGTGTCGATTTTCGATTTATCGAAGGAGTTTGGTGGCCATGGTGACGAGTTTGGATTGTTCGGAGGCGGCCATTTTCTCGAGGAGGGTGTCGGCGAATTTCAAGAAATCGAGAAGGTTGTTCATTTGCTCGTGGAACTCTTTGGCGTCGTTCGTGCGGAGGGATTTGGTTTGGGCGGCGCAATTGGTGAGGACTTCGACGGCGGGTGAAATTTCGCGTCGTTTGCGTTCGCGGGCGATGGTGCAGAACATTTTCCAGACGTCTTTTTCGGCTTCGAAGTATTCTTTACGTTCGCCTTTGCGGATAACGGAGCGGATGAGGCCCCAGCCGACGAGGTCGCGGAGGTTGGTATTGGCGTTGCCGCGCGAGATGCGGAGCTCGCTCATGATTTCGTCGGTGGAGAGGGATTGGGGGCTGGTCATGAGGAGGGCGTGGATTTGGGCCATGGTGCGGTTGATGCCCCAGGCGTTCCCGATGGCACCCCATTGGGTGACGAATTCGTCGCGGGCGGCGGTGAGTTGGTCGGATTCTGTGCTCATTACTTTCAGTATTTACTGAAAGTTTTGGAAAGGCAAGGAGGAAACCACGAATGGACACGAATGGACACGAAGGTTTTTTGGGGAGGGAGGGGTTTGGAAGTGCGGGAGGTTTAGTCCTCGCTTCGCTCGGAGGCTCGACAGGGACGTCTCGCCCCACCTTCGCCTATCGAGAAGTCGGGGAGGTGTTGGGAAGTTTGCGGATGGGCTGGAAAGACGCTAGGCGGCGGGGCGTTTGGCCTGGCGTTCTTCTTTGATGCGGTTGCGGAGGTGGGATTTGAAGCGGCGGGAGCGTTCGGCGACGAAGCGGGGGTGGTAGAGGCGCCCGGCGAGTTTGATGAAGTTTTCTTCCAGTTCGGAGACCGACATTTGGTCGGGCTGGAAATTGATGTCAAAGAGCGTGCAGCGTTCCGAGGCGTCTTCGGCGAGGATGCGTCCTTCTTCGGAGAGGCGTTGGTAGAGAGGGGTGCCGGGGAAGGGGGTGAGGTATGTGATTTGGACGTCGTAGAGGCCGCTTTCCCGAACGAAGCGGAAGACATCGCGGAAGGATTCAGGGCCGGTGCCGTCGAGACCGAAGATGAAGCATCCGTTTACCGTGATGCCGTGGCGTTGGATTTTTTCGACGGCGCGGAGATAGCGGTCGGCGCGGTTGGCTTTCCAGTTGGAGTTGAGTTCGACTCCGTCGAGGGCTTCGTAGGCGGGTTGTTCGAACCCGATGAGGACCTGGGCGCACCCGGCGGCGCGGATCATGCGGAGGAGCTCTTCGTCATCGGCGATGGAGAGATCGGTTTCCGTGAACCAGCGAATCTGTTCGTGCTCGAGGGCGCGGAGGAGGTTCTTGGAGTGGCGGCGGTTTACGAAGGTATTGTCGTCGGCGAACTCGATGAAGGGGTTGTTGTAGAGTTCTTTGAGGCGGCGGACTTCTGCGATGACTTTGTGGACGGGTTTGACTTTAAAGGGCGATAGGCGCATGGACGCGGCGCAGAACTCGCAGGCCAAGGGGCAACCGCGTTGGGTTTGGACGGTGAAGCGGGGGTATCGGTCGGGCTGGAGGAGGTCGAAGCGGGGCATGGGGGCTTCGGCGAAATCGAAGGGGCCTTCGGCGCGGGCATCGTATCGGGATTGGAGGCGGTTGTTTTGGAGATCGCGGACGATATTGGGCCAAACGGGTTCGCCTTCGCCGACGACCACGGCGTCGACGTGGGGTTCGGCGTCGGCGGGGTTGAGGGTGGCGTGGAGGCCTCCGAGGATGACGGGCATGCCGAATTCGCGGAAGCGGGCGGCGAGACGGTAGGCTTCTTTGGCGGTGGCGGTGAGGGTAGATAGCGCGACGGCGTCGAGGTGGAGGGGGAGATCGTCGTGATCGACGTCGCGGACCTCGATGTATTCGACTGAGACGTTTTTGGGGGTTTGACCGGCGATGGTGAGGAGGCCGAGGGAGGGGAGGGCTTCGATTTCTTTGGCGCGGCGGGCGACGGCGGGGAAGGAGAGGCCGAGCTCGAGGAGTTCCGGCTTGCAGAGGCGGAGGCCGGACATGGCGATGAGTCCGATTTTCATGGCGACGATGGGGATTCAGGTGACGAGCAATGTGCCGATGCCGAGGGTGGTGGCGAGGACGGGGATGGGGAAGAGGTGGCGGAGGGGTTTGCGCCAGGCGGAGAGGAAGCAGCAGGTGGGCATGGTGATGTTGGCGGTGAGGAGGGCAAGGGTGCCAAGGTGGGCGGCGGCGGGGCTGATGTTGAGGTGGGGGAGGGAGAGGCCGTAAAGGAGGTTGAGGAAACCGATGCCGAAGAAGGAGATGTGTCCGAGGCGGGTGAGGCGGCGGCGGTGGGAGGCGTAACCGCCCATCCAGTCTTCGCGGTGGAAGAAGAGGCCGATGATAGCGCCGGAGGCGACCCCGGCGATCATGGCCCACCAGCCGGTGCGCAGGGCGAATGTGGTGAACTCCTCCATGATGGGAATCAGGGTATCCGAGAGGGATGAATTCGCCTAATTGATGAATTTGATCAAAGTATTGAGGAAAGTGATGGGGAGCGGTTGATAGGTTGATAGGTTCTTAGGTTTGGGAGGTAGGGGGGCTTTACTTTGGGGGTGGATTTTGGTTAGTAACGGTCGGGTGTCTTCTATGGAGAAGGTGAAGGGGCAGGTTTGGCTAGAGAACAATGGTCCGCTGCTTACGGGCGGGAGTGACCAAGGGCGGCAGCTTGTGTAAGTTCACACGTCGAGCGGGCTTTTGGTGCCGAGACCGGGTTTTTTCATGACATGGGTATAGATTTGTGTGGTCTCGAGGTTGGTGTGGCCCATGAGTTCTTGGACTGTCCGGATATCGGTGCCATTTTCGAGGAGTTGGGTGGCGAAACTATGGCGAAGGACATGGCATGTTACTCTTCGCGGAATTTTTGCTTTTGCGGCGGCGTTCTGGAGTGCTTTCTGAACTGAGCTCGCGTGGATGTGGTGGCGTCGCATGACATTGCTAAGGGGATCTCGAGAGATATTTTTAGAGGGGAATACCCAGAACCAAGGCCATGTTTTCCCTGCCTTGGGCATTTTGCGTTCCAAGGCATCGGGAAGGGCGACGCCTGGTTGATTGTTTGTGCGATCGGTTTCCCAGAGTGCCTGGCAACGGGCAAGATGCTCTTGAAGGGCTGGTGCGGTCGTATTTGGGAGCATCACGAAGCGGTCCTTGCGGCCTTTCCCAGCCCTTACTTCGACGGTCATTCTTGTGAAATCGACATCTTTGATTCTGAGGTTCACGCATTCTGAAACGCGGAGCCCGCACCCATATAGCAATTCCGAGATCATCCTCATCGTTCCGGTGAGGTGTTTCAGGATTGTCCGAATTTCTTGAGCGGAGAGGACCGTTGGCAGGTGAGTGCTTCGGCGAGCGCGGATCGTGGAACGCATGTCTTGGAGATCTTCATTCCAAAGGGTGCGATGGAAAAAGAGAAGAGCGGAGAAAGCTTGATTTTGGGTGGCGGCGGTTACTTTGCTTTGGGTTGCCAATTGTTCGAGGTAGTGGCGAGCGTCTTGAGGAAAGCAAACGGAAGCGTTGTTTTGGTTCTCACAGAACTTAACGAAGCGGAGAGACCAGCTGACATATGATTGCTCCGTGCGACGGGCGTAGTGTTGCACTCTTAATGACTTGAGGAGTTTTTGTTTCCAGTCGATTGGGATCGGGTGGGTTGACGAGTCGGGCTGCTCCTTCTTTTGAGATTTTGAGGAGGATAGGGTTGATTCGTTGAGATCGACACCATTGCCGTAGGAGGAAAATCTTGTTTTTACCCGGAAGCGGGGTTTTCCCTGATCCCAATGCCAATTTTCGATTCCTCGAATGAACACTCGCAGGCACTCGCGAGCCTGATCGATTTGCCAACTTTTTTGAGCCGGATCTTCGGTAAGGCTTGAAAGGTATCCTTTTGCGATGTGAACGACTTCATGGCCATGGGTTTCGGGATATTCCCGGCAGTATTTCAAGAAGCTCAAGATGCGAATGCGCCACCATTTGCGATCTGATTGTTGGAGAGAGGGAGCCTCGGTGGTGAGCAGGCGATCGAGCCATGCATGATAACTGTTCATAAGAACACTATCATTCAAGAACTGCTTCGATCTACAAGAGAGAATTTCTCCTATCGTGAAAAACTTGGTTCGTGGGCGCCGGTTATTCGAGAATCAGTTTTTATGGTACCAACGGCTGGAGTCTTTCAAGTATGGTAATTGATACCGTATTGGCGAAATAGTTCGGCATAACGAGGTTTTTTGGCTTTGGATATATGCGAATTAATTCGGTCTAAACAACGTTCGCTCGAAAAAAACGAAAGATGCTGGCTCGGTCACTCATGCTCTTTGGCTGCTTTGCGTTACTTGGCTGCGACCGGGAAGCTACAACGCCAGAGAGTTCAACAAAACCCATGAGAACACCCATTGATTTCGGCATTGCAGCCTATGAGAGCACGGTTGCCACGTTGGAACCTCAGATTGATTACGGCCCTGATGGCGAGAGCCAAGACGAGCCCTGGACTGATACACCCAAGTTTCGGGCGTGGCTTGAAGCCCTTGAACTAGGCGATGACAATACCGAGGCGTTGCTTGGGATTGTGCCCTCGGTTTCGCTGGCCATGAACCATGGGCCACTCCTCGGCATTCAGAGCTTTATCGAGGACAACTCGGAATCGGGCCATAAGGTTTGGGAGGCTGGCTTCCTTATCTTTGCGACTGGCCCCAACGGAGATTTCGTGGTGGTGGACACTCGCAATGGAAGTGGACAGACTGGATGGCTGCCGATGGCGATGATTTGGGGCATGGATGAGAACAAAGTGCGCGAGCATTTCGTGCCGACCAATCCGACTCTTGGAGATTTCGTCCGAGCCTCTGAAGAGGAGTGGACGACTGTTCCCAAGGACTGGTATGATGCGCGAGATCAAGCCGCCAAAACGAACTGAGCGAACAAGTCGTGGATGATCAATCCCCGACCCGTCGTGGAGTTGACGCGTGAGGGCAACTCGAACATCATCATTTCAATCCATCCGCGCTCTCGGTCGGGGATGACATCACTCAAACGTTCTGCTAAAAAATGGAACCCGGCTCGCAGAGAGAGAGCTTTAGAGAAGCATGGTTTCCCATCATCGCTCTGATCGGGCTTTTCGTCGTATGCGCATCTGTCGGTTACATCGCTCTCTACACACTCGGCCCCGTTGCAGGGCTGATCGGAGCGCTAGTTGGACTCGGACTCTATTTGCTAGTCGGCCCACGCCCGATGCCTGGGTTTCTTCCGGGTATTCTTGCGATGTGGATTCTCGCTGCCTCGCTAGGTGCTATCATCGCATCTGTCATTCGACTGATTCAGTAACCGATGCCTAAACTCCTCTGCAAGGTGACGGAGACTTTTGCCATCCAAGGGCGTGGAGTAGTGGCGATCCTTGAGAACGACGCTGAGTGGAGGATACCCCGGGACGAGGTTGTGAATCGGAGGGAAGTGATCCGAGTGCTTCGCCCTGATGAGACGTCAGTGAAAACATTCATTAAGGATTTCGAATTCGTTACTAGGGCAGGTGGAAAATCTGATCTAGCGATTACGTTTCCGAAGAACGTAACGCTTGAGGATGTGCCGCCACATTCCATGATCTTTCTTGAGCGCGAGGACGGCGAAGCTATTCTCTGGGATGGAGTGAGCTCGCACATAACAAAACCAGCAGAACAAGACGCGGATGACCAAGCCGCTGCCGACGTGGACTCGAAACCGTGAAGCCAATTCCAACATCAACCCTGAAGTCGAAAGCGCGCTCTCTGCAGCGGCTGGCATCGCTTTGACGTTCGCTGAAGAAATGAGACGCCTATTGCCAATCATCGTCGCCCTCTTCTTCGTTGGGACGTTGGTCTGGATGGCGTTCCATGGTCGATGGGGGAGCGCATACACTCTGCAGGAGGAACAGGGCTCCCACAGCTACCTGATGGATTTGAGCTCTCGCCCGCTTTGGGATAGACCCAGTGCTCCCACTTTCGCCGATTTTACGCAACATTTCTCGAGTAGTTCGTTGCCAGACACCGGAGAGATCACCGTCTACCACAAGTGGGATTGGTGGCTCATCGACGTGTTTATGATCTGGTTGATTGGATCACTGGTGATTGCGCCCATATCATTCCTAGCCTTCCGCAGAGACCGAGCCCTGGGAGTATTCGCACGTGTGGGAGCGGGGCTGATTGCCTCTGCTCTTGCTTGCTTCCTGCTCTGGTTGGCTGTCGGCGGATGGGGGCCACCGGCACCACTTTTATTTGGGATTATCGGACTGGTAGCTGGAGGCATTTGGGCGGCGAGCTACGTCAAGAAACCTCCAACAGCGAACAAGACAGTGGAGGCAACCGCTGCCCCGCCGCGTAGTTGAAAGATGATTGGCAATTCGATAGCCTCCTCCGTATCGGTGCTGCGCCCCCGGGCAGCGGCGCCTCACTTTTGACGTTAGCTCGAGAAATTGTGTCATGAGAACGCATTTCACATTCAAGACATCCGCTTTTCCACCAATGCTAGGAGAAGAAGAGGAACTTGTTAATGACTGGATGTATGGGAAGGCGCTTTCTTTGCATCTGAAGGAGCAG
>JBCCIR010000143.1:0-13359 GCA_039028175.1 Verrucomicrobiota bacterium | reverse complement strand
GACAGCACCGCCATGGTGACCCGTCCGAATCAAAACTACAAAATGATCATCTTCGGAGATCCGGAAGATCTATTTGAGGATCCAATTGTCGAATTCTACAACATCGGCGCCCCCGCAAATGACTACAACGAGCAAAGCCCGCTCTACAGTGGTCCGCATCCCCTCGACTCGGCCTACACGGGCAACGGGCTCACCGGCGATGCTGCCTACGCCTTTGACGCCTGCATCGCCAAGGACGCCGCCCTCGGCGGAGGTTTCAGCACCCCCGCCATTCCAAACCCCAACGAGGAAACCCTCTACTTCGAACTGCCAATCCAAAACGGAACTGGTGTCGCCGTCCCAAACCTCAACAACGTAAACAACGGCAATCCGCTTCCTCCCATCGCCATCACCGTCGGCGGCGTGGATGCGGAATGGGACACCGGACTGATTCCGGGCACCCCGAACGATACCCCCGCCGCTAGGGTTAACAGTTCAGACCTGCCAGACCGCTACTGGGTGAAATTTACCTTCGACCCCGTCGCCGCCGGATTTAGCACACCTGGGAATGAAGGCCCCCACACCGTCACCGTTCAAATTCAGGGCGGCCAAGGCCTGCGAATCTTCGACGCCCTGACCACCTATACCTACACTCCTTGATTCTTCGGACCTTAACCTAACAATAGAACGCAATGTTTTTGGGCTGATCGTAATGATCCTGCTGGTGTCGCCGCTCCCATGGGAGGTGGCGGCGGCACCGCCGCAGCCCAAATCGAGAAAAGATTAAGCCTCTTACAAGAGAAATCACCCCGGCTCCGCAAGGACAGCCACTTGTTTCAAATAAATACCGCCTGGCGTTAACAATACCTTAACAATCCCAGAGGCGACCCCACATCCACTTCAGTGTTTATTAAGAACCTATGAAGAGTCAAAGTTCCGCTCTCAAATTACTCCTCTTCGCGGCCTTGGCCTCTCCCGCCGCCCTTCACGCCCAAGAATCCATCCCGGCCGAGCAACTCGATTACTTCGAAAATCACGTCCGACCCGCTCTCGTCAAATACTGCTACGAATGCCACTCCGTCGATAGCGGCGAATCACGCGGTGGCCTCTACCTCGATACTCGCGATGGCATGCGCGAAGGCGGTAGCACCGGCCCCCTCTTCGAAGGCGATTATCCCCTCTTCATCGACGCCATCACCTGGGCCGATCCCGATTTCGAAATGCCTCCCAAGCAAAAAATGCCCGACGATGTCATCGAACATCTCAAGAATTGGGTCGAAATGGGCGCACCCGACCCCCGCGAACGCGAAACCTTTCATGTCGAAACTGAGATCGATATCGAAGCCGGAAAAGACCACTGGGCCTACCAGCGCCCCGCTCGGTCGGCCGCTCGATCCATCGACGAGATCGTCACGAAAAAACGCACGGCCGAGGGCCTCAAAGCCGTCGACCCCGCAGATTCTCTCACCCTCCTCCGCCGTCTCACCTTCGACCTCACCGGCCTCCCCCCCACCCCGCCGGAAGTAAAAGCCTTCCACGAAGCCTACAAAAAGAACGCCGAAGCGGCCATCACCGAAAAAATCGACCAACTCCTCGACTCACCTCACTACGGGGAACGCTGGGGCAGACACTGGCTGGATGTCGTCCGCTACGGTGAATCCAGCGGCACCCTAAACATCATCTATCCGTACGCCTGGCGCTTCCGAAATTACGTCATCGATTCCTTCAACGAAGACAAACCCTACGATCGCCTCCTCACCGAGCACCTCGCCGGCGATCTCCTCCCCGCGTCGAACGACGAAGAACGCCAAAAGCTACTCATCGCAACCGGTTACCTCGCCCTCGGCCCCAAAAAACAAAATGAAAAAGATCGGAGAGCTTTCGCCATGAACCTCATCGATGAACAAATCGATACCACCACCCGCGGGTTCATGGCCACCACCGTCGCCTGCGCACGATGCCACGATCACAAGTTCGACCCCATCGCCACCACCGACTACTACGCCATGGCTGGCATCTTCCAAAGCACGGATACCCTGTGGGGAACGATCGCCGGAAATCAAAACCACCGCACCACCGAACTCCTCGAACTCCCCATCCCCGACAAAGGCCTCAGCTCCGAGGATCAACGCGAAGCTTACGAAGCAAAAAAACAGCGGCTCGCCGAGTTGATACAAAAAAACAAGGAACTTCGCAGCATGGTGGGGGGAAAAGGCGGCGGCAAAGGTAAGGGCAGAAGAGCTCAAGGCGATCAAAACCAAGGCAACACTCCCGGGGGCGAAACCAAGTCCCGGGAAGAGCTTCTCGCCGAGATGGGAATGAACGGCCGCAGCTTGGTCGCACTCAAACAACAGATCATGAGGGCCCAAAGCGAACTCAAGTTTCTCAATCCCGATGGCAGCGCCAAAACCTTCGGCATGGGCGCCCGCGAAGGCAACATCGGCGACAGCAATGTTCTCGTCACCGGCGACGTCAATAAACCCGCCCAAATGGTCGAGCGAGGCTTCCCCGAAGTCCTCCACTTCCAAGGCACTCCGGAAATCCCCGGCAATGCCAGCGGCCGCCTCCAACTCGCCGAATGGATCGCTTCCCCAAATAACCCCCTCACCGCTCGCGTCATGGTCAACCGCATCTGGATGCACCTCACCGGCAAACCCATCGTCGAAACCATGGACAATTTCGGCATGACCGGCCTCCCCCCCAGCAATCCCGAACTCCTCGACCACCTCGCCGTCCGCTTCATGGAGAACAACTGGTCCATCAAACAACTCGTCCGCGATATCACTCTCAGCGACACCTACCAACTCGCCTCGACCTTCAACG
This sequence comes from Verrucomicrobiota bacterium, assembly GCA_039028175.1. Taxonomy (GTDB): domain Bacteria; phylum Verrucomicrobiota; class Verrucomicrobiia; order Verrucomicrobiales; family DEV007; genus JBCDBW01. Next base: position 10,557 of record JBCCIR010000143.1, on the reverse strand, counting down.
AAGCCAACTACGCCGTCGATCCCGACAACAAGACCCACTGGCGCGCCAACCCACGGCAACTCGACGCTGAATCCCTCCGCGACCAAATGCTAGTAGTCAGCGGCCTCCTCGACCGCGAACGGCCCGAGACGTCCATGACCCATGAACTGGGCGATTCGCGACTCACCAACCGCGGCCGCGATGCCGTCCAGTCTCTCGACACCGCGCAATTCCGCGGACGCTCGCTCTATCTTCCCATCCTCCGCGAAGCCCTTCCTGATGAACTCGGCCTCTTCGACTTTCCCGATCCCATGGGCACGATCGGCCAGCGCAGCCCCACCAACGTCGCTCCCCAATCGCTCCACCTCATGAATAGCGATCTCGTCCAGCACCAGTCGCACTCCATGGCCAAACTCCTCGAACGCAACTTCTCATCGCCGCGCGAACAAGTGAGCAACGCTTTCCTCCTTAGCTACAGCCGCCCCGCCACCGACGACGAGATCGCGCGTGGACTCCAATTCATTCGCGACTTCGAACCCGGTGATCCGCCCGCGACCGAACCACTCGCATCCTCCCTCCCCTACGGACGCCAGGGACCCGCCATGACCTCAAACGACGGGGATAATTCCGAGCCGGGAAGAGGAGCCCGCAAGAAAGGCGGCCCTCGAGGAAAATCCAGCACCCCGAGACCCGCTCCGCCGGAACAAACGCAACCGCCCATCACCGAAGATCAGGCCAAACTCGCCGCCTTCTGCCAGGCCCTCATGATGAGCGCCGAATTCCGAATGATTCACTGACACCCAAAGACTCCCACGAAAGCAACCGCCATGTTCAGAAACGACTTTACCCGCCGCGGCGCCCTCCAAACCCTGACCACCGGCCTGGGAGGCATCGCCCTGAGTGCGCTCACCTCCCAAAACTCACGCGCCGATTCGAGCAATCCCCTCGCCGCCAAACAACCCCACTTCGAACCGCGTGCCAAGAATATCATCTACCTCTTCATGGGAGGAGCTCCCTCCCACCTCGATACTTTCGATTACAAGCCTCAGCTAACCAAGGACACCGGCAAACCCGGCAAGTATGGCGACAAGGCCCTCATGGGTTCCAACTGGGACTTTCGCCAGCGCGGTGAAAGCGGTCTCTGGATTTCCGATGTCTTTCCCAAGGTCGCCGAGCACGCCGATGACCTCTGCCTTCTCCGCGGCATGCATGGCGACACCCCCAATCACCAGCCCGCCGTCACGTCCACCCACACCGGCAGTGTCAACTTCATCCGTCCCTCCGTCGGTTCATGGGCCCTCTACGGTCTCGGAAACGAAAATACCAATGTCCCGGGATACATCGTCCTCGGCGGCGGAGCAAAAAACAATTACGGCAGCGCCTTCCTGCCCGCCTATTACCAGGGAACGATGATCGGCAGCAGGAACCCCTCCCCCGGTCCTCCTCGCGTCCCCAACATTCGAAACGCGAAAATGGACGCCGCGGCCCAACGCTCGCAACTTGACTTCGTCCAGTGGCTCAATCAGCAACAACTCCAGCGCGACGGCCACTCCCCCCAGACCGAAGGCATGATCCAGTCCGCAGAACTCGCCTACCACATGCAAACTTCCATGCCCGAGCTGCTCGATTACGAATCCGAAAATCCCGCCACCCTCGAAGCCTATGGCGTCAATAACAGCGCCACCGCGAACTTCGGAAAACAATGCCTCCTCGCCCGTCGCATGGTCGAACGCGGCGTACGCTTTGTCGAAATTACTCACGGTAACTGGGATCACCACGACAAATTGAAAGAGGGCATGGAGAAAAATTGCGGCGAAACCGATGGCCCCATCGCCGCGCTCCTCGCCGACCTCAAGCAACGCGATCTCCTCAAGGATACCCTCGTCATGTGGGGCGGCGAGTTTGGACGCACCCCGCAAACCGGTGGCACGGGACGCGGCCACAACAACAAGGGCTACACCACTTGGATGGCCGGCGGCGGTGTCAAAGGCGGCTTCAGCTACGGCGGCACCGACGAACACGGATACGAAGCCGTCGAAGGCCGCATGCACATCCACGATTGGCACGCCACCATCCTTCACCTCCTCGGCCTCGACCACGAGAAACTGACCTATCGATACGCAGGAAGAGACTTCCGATTGACCGACGTCCACGGCCACGTCCCCAAGGAAATCCTCGCCTGATTTCCAATCAGCTCGCAAAAAGCTCCCCCTGCGCAACCGCGAAACCGCGCAACTCCCCCATCTCCACTTGAATCCCCGCCCGCTCCAGCCGATACTCCCGTCCCACTATGGCGGCCAAAAACATCACTCTCCGCGTCGGCCTCGCCGGTTTCGGCAACGTCGGCGCAGGCGTCTATAAAAACCTCGTGAAAAACGCGGACCTCCTCCGCGCACGCATCGGCCATACCCTCGAAATCACCCGCATCGCCCTCCGCGATCCCAATAAAAAACGCGACTTCGACCCCCCCGCCGAACTCGTCACGACCCGTCCCGAAGATATTATCGAAGACGAAAACATCGATATCGTCGTCGAACTCATGGGCGGCGTCGATCGCGCTTACGATTTCGCCTCCGCCGCCCTCAAAGCCAAAAAACCCGTCATCACCGGGAACAAGGCCCTTCTCGCCGAACGCGGCATGGAACTCATCTCCCTCGCCGAAAAAGAAAACGTCCCCCTCTACTTCGAAGCAGCCGTCGCCGGAGGAATCCCCATTATCAAAACCGTCGGCGAAGCCCTGGTCGCCAACCGCATCGAATCCATCCACGGCATCATCAACGGCACCTGCAATTACATCCTTACCCGCATGAAGGAAGCCGGCATCTCTTACGACGATGCCCTCGCCGAAGCCCAAAACCTCGGATACGCCGAAGCCGACCCCACTCTCGACATCAACGGCTGGGACGCCGCCCACAAAGCCATCATTCTCGCATGGCTCTCATACGGCCGCTGGCTCAAACCCGACGACATCCACGTCGAAGGCGTCGATTCCATCCGCCGCATCGATATCGCCTTTGCTGAACGACTCGGATTCCACATCAAACTCGTCGCCGTCATCCGCCAGGCCGATGACAAACGCATCGAAGTCCGCGTCCAACCCTCCCTCCTCCCCAAAGCCCACATCCTCGCCAACGTGAACGGAGTTTACAACGCCCTCGCCCTGCGCGGCGACGTCGTCGGCGAAACGCTCTTCTATGGCTCCGGCGCCGGACAAGACGCCACTTCTTCGTCCGTCCTCGCCGACCTCGCCGACGTCGCGAACAACGTCGCCGCCGCCATCGGTTACGACGGCTTCCTCCCCCACGGCGAATACGGCCAGGCCGTCCCCCTCGACGATACCGTTTCCGAATACTACCTCCGCCTCCAAGTCGTCGATACCCCCGGAGCCATCGCTGCCGTCACGGCCGCCCTCGGCAATCGCAACATCGGCATCCTCTCCGTCATCCAACCGGAACCCGAATCCGATAACAACGAATCTTCCCCCACCGCCACCCTCGTCCTCACCACCCACGAAACCACCCACGGCAATATGCGCGCCGCCGTCGAAGAAATCCAAGCCCTCGACTGCATCGAACCCCCACCCACCCTCCACCGCATCGAAACCCTGTAACCACTCCCGTCTCCACTGGCTCAGGTAGGGCGAGTTGTTCCCAACGAGCCGCCGCAGCGAAGCGAGAACTAACACAAGCATCGAGAATCTAGCGTCGAGCCCCACCATGTTCCTCTCCACCCGAGGCCAAAGCTCCCCCCTCTCCTTCTGCGACGCCTTCGCCGCCGGCCTCGCCGACGACGGTGGTCTTTTCGTCCCCCAATCCCTGCCCCCTCTCCCTCCAAGTCTTCTCGACCCCAATCTCGCCTACCCCGATCTTGCCTTCGACTTTTTCTCGCTCTTCGACTCCAATCATTCCCCCGAAGAACTCAAAACTCTTATCACCCGCTCCCACGAAAACTTCGATCACCCCGACAACGCCGCCCCCCTTCGCCAACTCGACGAACACACCTCCCTGCTCGAACTCTTCCACGGTCCCACCCTCGCCTTCAAAGATTTCGGCCTCCAAATCGTCGGTAACCTCTTCGAAGATCAAATCGCCCGCACCGGAAAACATATCAACGTCCTCGGCGCCACCTCCGGCGACACCGGCTCCGCCGCCATCCACGGTCTCGCCAATAAGAATGGCGTCAACGTCTTCATCCTCTACCCCAAGGGGCGCATCTCCGACCTCCAGGAACGCCAAATGACCTGCACCGACGCCCCAAACATCTTCCCCATTTGCATCGAAGGTTCCTTCGACGACGCCCAAAACATCGTCAAAGAACTCTTCAACGATCTCGAATTCAAAACCAGCGCCGGCCTCTCCGCCGTCAATTCCATCAACATCGCCCGCATCCTCGCCCAATCCGTCTACTACATCTCCGCCTTCAACCAGCTCCCCACTGCCTCCCGCGCCGCAGGCGCATCTGGATCAAACGGCACCTTGGACTTTGTCGTCCCCACCGGAAACTTCGGCAACATATTCGCCGGTTGGCTCGCCTCAAAAATGGGGCTCCCCGTCGATCGTTTCACCATTGCCACCAACCAAAACGATCTCCTCTGCCGCCTCTTCAATTCCGGCGTCTATCAACCCGCTGAAGTCCACCCCAGTCTCGCCCCCTCCATGGACATCCAAGTCGCCTCAAACTTCGAACGCTTCCTCTACTACATGCTCGATGAGGACGCCGCTCAGGTCGCCGCCCACATGAACACTCTCAAATCAGAAGGAAACCTCACAATCCCCGAATTCAACGCCGACACCTTCCACGCTACCCGCGCCACCGACGAAGATATCTTTACTCTCATCAAAAACGTCCACGACAAATACGAAATCATCGTCGATCCACACACGGCCTGCGGCTTCCAGTCCACCTTCGCGCCAGAGACAAAATTGTCTCCCGAAACCCACACCGTCATCCTCGCCACCGCACATCCCGCCAAGTTCCCCGACACCATCGAAAAAGCACTCGGCACCCGGGTCACTCACCCCATCCTCGAGGCCCTCAAAGAAAAATCCCGCGTCCGCCACGCCATCCCCCCCAACGCCGCCGCCATAAAAGACTTCATCCAAGCCAATCAAGCTTGATTCTCAGCCCAGCCCGGATACCTGTTCCCTCTCCTACTCCAGCTTCTAGCTTCCTGATAACCCGTGAGCCTAATCGTCCAAAAATACGGCGGCACCTCCGTCGGCTCAGCCGAACGCATCCAAAACGTCGCCCGGCGGATCATGGATACCCAGACCGATGGCAACCAAGTCGTCGCCGTCGTCTCCGCCATGTCCGGAGAAACCAATCGCCTCACCGCTCTCGCCCATGAGGTCACCGGCGAAGCCCACCCCACCGAACGGGAAATGGACGTCCTCCTCGCCACCGGAGAACAAGCCTCCATCGCCCTCATCTCCATGGCCATCAATTCCATGGGCGGAAAAGCCATCTCCTTCACCGGCGCCCAGGCCGGCATCACCACCGATGGTGCCCACACCCGCGCCCGGATCGCCAATATCACCCCCGATGAAGTCCACAAGCACCTCGAAGACGGAACCATCGTCATCCTCGCCGGCTTCCAGGGCACCGGCCCCGATGGCCGCATCACCACCCTCGGCCGCGGCGGCTCCGACCTCACCGCCATCGCCATCGCTTCCGCCATCAATGCCGACCTCTGCCAAATCTTCACCGACGTCGACGGCGTCTACACCTGCGACCCGCGCATCGTTCCGAATGCCACCAAGATCGACGAAATCAGCTACGACGAAATGCTCGAAATGGCCAGCTCCGGAACGAAGGTCATGCAATCACGCTCCGTCGAGTTCGCCAAAAAATTCGGCGTGGTCTTTGAAGTCCGCTCTTCCCTCAACAATAATCCAGGCACCATCGTGAAAGAAGAAACCGTCAATATGGAATCCATCGTCATCCGCGGCGTCAGCATCGAACGCGACCAAGCAAAGGTGACCATCGAAGAAGTTCCCGATACCCCGGGCATCGCTTCGAAAGTCTTCAAAGCGATCGCCGACGCCGGCCTCGTCATCGACATGATCGTTCAGAACGTTTCCAAGATCGGCACCACCGACATCTCCTTCACTCTATACGCGAAAGACCTCCCCAAGGCCGAAGCCGCCCTCGAACCCCTCCTCAGCAACCTCGGTGACAAGGTGGTCATGGAAGCCGAAAGCGGAATCGCCAAAGTCAGCGCCGTCGGCATCGGCATGCGCTCCCACTCCGGTGTCGCCTCAAGAATGTTCGAAGCCCTCGCCGCCGCCAACGTCAATATCCAGATGATCTCCACCTCGGAAATCAAAGTCGCCGTCATCATAAACGAAGACGAAATCGAGTCCGCCTCCCAAGCCGTCCACGACGCCTTCAACCTCGACCAAACCTCCTGACCCCCTTCCTAAGAGGGCAGCGCGCCCGCGTGCCCTTCGTAGCTTTAGCGAAGAACGGGCGCCGCCACTTCCAAGACGAACCCCTTCCCCCTGGCGAAGCCGGTAGGGCGGGGCGTCCCGACCCGCCGCGCTCTCCCTAAACAAGTCCGCTCGCCCAAGATTCACAGGCAGGCCCCATAGCCTGCGCCGAACGCAGCCGAAAAAGGTCCCCACCCAACGGGCCTCCGCACCGAAACCCGCAGGTCAAAGCAACGACGAACCCCCTCGAACATCCTAAAAACCGATTCCAATAAACAAAAGAGCCCGCGGTAGCGGGCTCCATCACAAAAATCTGCGTAATCTGCGGTTAAAAACTGCCTACTAATTCAACCAAGGCTGAGAAATCATCTCCTCCTCCGCCGACTGCAAGCGACTCGGCTCAGGCAACTCTGGCCGACGCATCGCCTCCTCCTCCGCCAATTGCCGCCCCAATTGCCGCAACATCTCACGATCCCCCGCCTCCAAATCACTGAACAACACCGTCACCCGGCACGAACCGTCCGTCCGACCCGTCAAACTCGCCACGCTCTCCACCACAAACCCTTCCACACACAAAAAAGAGGGCTCCGCAGAACCCTCTCTTCCAACTCCCGGAATGTGCAATCCCAGATCAATAAACGTCGCGACCTCAAACCCCCGGCGCGACTCAAAGACCATCCCCTGGTCCGTTACCCGAAGGACTCGCACGACCGGAGATTGCGGTCCATCGTCATATGAAAAATCAGAAAAGGATTCGTCGTTCGCAGAGCGGGAAGACATTGATGATGGGTTTTTGTTCAGGGTTGAAGAGAACTAAAAAAACCTTACCGAGCTCGTTTTTCGTGTCAACGAATCCACCGTTTTTTTGCGAAAATTTATTACTCGACAGATTGTATTTGTCATGTAAATACCCGCCGCCCGCACCCCTTGAATTAACAGCCTTTCTGTGCGAAACTTTCCGTTCCTCTCCGTCCCGCCGCAAACGTTCCCATGCACATCAATGACATCTTCGGTCGATACTCGACCACCATTTCCTTCGAGTTCTTTCCACCAAAAACTCCCGAAGCGTCCGAGTCACTCTACCAAACCATTACCGAACTCGAAGAGTTCAAACCCTCCTTCGTCAGCGTCACCTACGGAGCCGGTGGATCAACACGCGAACTCACTCACGATCTCGTCGTCCGCATCAAAGAATCCACCACCCTCGACCCCTGCCCACATCTCACCTGCGTCTGCCATAAAGAAAACGACATCGCCGAAATCCTCGAACGATACGCCGCCGCCGGCGTCTCTAACATTCTCGCCCTCGGTGGCGATCCCCCGCGCGACCTCGAAAACTACCGACCCGAAGATGACGATTTCCAACACGCCGCCGACCTCGTCCGATTCATCAAGAAATTCAACGAGTCCGGCACCCACCCCGATAAACGCGGCTTCGGCATCGGCGTCGCCGGTTTCCCCGAAGGCCACCCCGCCACCCCCAATCGCCTCAAGGAAATGGACTACCTCAAGGCCAAGGTCGACGAAGGCGCCGACTACATCGTCACCCAACTCTTCTTCTCAAATCACGATTTTCACGATTTCCGGGACCGCTGCGAACTCGCCGGAATCAAGGTCCCCATCATCGCCGGAATCATGCCCATCACGTCCGCCAAAGGCATGATCCGCATGGCCGAACTTGCCGCCGGCGCCCGCTACCCCGCCAAACTCACCCGCGCCATCCAGCGCTGTGACGACAATCCCGCCGCCATCCGCCGCGCCGGCGTCCACTACGCCACCGAACAATGCATCGATCTCCTAGAAAACCACGTCAGCGGCCTCCACTTCTATACCCTCAACCAATCCGACGCCACCCGGGAAATCTACGCAAACCTCGGCCTCCGCAATACCGACGCCCTCGAATCCCCGGCCCCCCAATCGGATACCGCCCTCGCCTGACCTCTCGTGGCCCAACGCTTCTCCAGTAAGCTCGATCTCCCCGATCCCGGCCGGCCACGCTTCCCGTGGCGCATCGGCATCTACTCCATCGTCCTCGCATACCTCGTCGTCGACCTCTTCATCGTCCACGGACCCCTGCGCCGACGCCTCGACGCCAATACCCCCAACTCGCCCGCCGCCCATAGCGCCGCCAAAAAAAATCAATGGGTCGCCCGCGTCAACGGTGTCCCCATCACCGCCACCCAACTCAATCGCGCCGTCGCCGTCTCCAACTATAAACGCGGCGTCAATACCGACACCCTCTCTTCCAAAAATTTCCAAATTAATCGCCTCGCCGCCCTCGGCGAACTCATCGAAGACCAAATCGTCGCGTCCTACGCCCAAAATTACCCCGGCGAAATATCCGAAGAACAACTCGACACCGAACTCGAGCGCTTCGAAAACCAGTTCGCCTCCGAAGAACAACTCAAACTCCACCTCCAAGAACAAAAAATCGATCCTTCCAACCTCCGCAACCATATCGCCGACCACGTCCGCCAAATCGCCTACCTCGAAAACCGCATCAAACCCGGCATCCTCGTCACCGAAGACGAAACCCGGGAATGGTTTGAGCAAAACAAAAACTCCACCAATATCCCCGAAATCGTCCGCGCCCGCCAAATCTTCCTCAGCACCGTCGGAAACGACACCCCGGAACGCAAGCAACTCATCAACGATATCCATCGCCAACTCACCGCCGGCGAAAAATCCTTCGAAGAACTCGCCCAGACACACTCGGAAGACGATCGCACCAAAGATCAGGGCGGCGACCTCAACTACTTCAGCCGCTCCCGCCTCCCCGAAGCCTTCACGACACCCGTCTTCGCCCTCGAAATCGACGAAATCAGCACCCCCTTCCAAACCCCCATCGGCTGGCACATCGTCCAGCTCACCGATCGAAAAGCCCCTCGCGTAACAGCCTACGAAGACGTCCGAGATGAAGTCCGCGCCCTTCTAGAATCCGAAAAACGAAAAATCATGACCGAACGCGTCCTCAATAGCATGCGCGACGGCTCCGTGATCGAATACTTCACCGAAAACCTCTCCCTCAGCCCGCCCACAGCGCCGGTCGAATCCGAAGAAACACGGTAATTCCCCACTCGCCGATGGCTTCCCGACATCTTTCTCTCCCCCATCAAAAAATTAGTGTCTATTAGTGTCGATTAGTGGTTTAAAAAGCCTCTCTCCCATGTCCTCTCAAAATCCATCCAATTCCGGCGTCATCGGCCTCGGTATCATCGGCTCCCGCATCGCCGCACACCTCCGCACTGAAGGCCTCCAAGTCCACACCTGGAACCGATCCAAAAAAGAAGACCCCGGTTTCCTCGACTCCGCCAAAGCAGTCGCCGAAAACACCGACCTCATCCAAATCTTCGTCCGCAACGGCCAAGACACCCTCGAGGTAATCAACACCATCGCCGATGCCCTCACGAACGATCATCTCGTCGTATCCCACGCCACCATCGCCCCGAACGATGCCCATAAAGCCGCCGATGCCGTCGCCGCCACCGGCGCACGCTTCCTCGAGGCCCCCTTCACCGGCAGCAAAGTCGCCGCCCAGGATGGCCAACTCGTCTTCTACACCGCCGGTGATCCCGCCACCCTCGATCTCGCCCGCCCCCTCCTCGAACTCTGCTCAAAAAACATCCTCCCCTGCGGCGAACAGTTCGGCAACGCCGCCGTCATCAAGATCGCCACCAACATGGTCACCGGTGCCACCGTCGCCATCCTCGCGGAAGCCCTTACCCTCTGTCAAAAAACAACATCGATCCCAATCTCCTCGCCGATGCCTTCAAACTGAACGCTTCCTGCTCGCCCTTGGTCGAAATGAAAATTCCCACGATGGCCGAGGGTAACTTCGATCCGCACTTCGCCCTCCGCAACAGCTTCAAAGACGCCCAGTTCGGCCTCACCATGGGCACAGATGCCAATGTCGACCTCCCCGTCCTCTCCACCGTCGCCGCTGCCATGTTCAACGCCATGCGCAACGGCCACGAGGAAGAAGACTTCTCCGCCATCCTCACAAATTACCAAAAAGCTTCCACCCCGCACCCCGCGTCTTCCCCTCCCCCCAACACACCCCCCACACCCAAAAAGGAAGAACCCGCCACCGAAGACCCGCTGGACTCCATCCTCGCGCCCCCAACAGAACCAGAACCAACCCCGCCCGCGG
>JBCCIR010000142.1:0-13577 GCA_039028175.1 Verrucomicrobiota bacterium | reverse complement strand
TTAGACATTACACGTGTAACACTCGTATGTCGGTGGTGGGGCTGGGGTGGGGCTCTAGGATGTCTTTAAAAATTCAGCGCTCGGGGCCTTTCGGCCGGGGGGGCGCCCTCCGCGTGGGCGCGCTACCTAGAGGGGGGAGGAGGACGCGTTGGGAGAAATTACGGGGTGGCTTTTTTTTGTTTTCGGGGGCCGAAGATGGCGGAGCCGACCCGGACGATGGTGGCTCCTTCTTCGATGGCGACGGGGTAGTCGTGGCTCATGCCCATCGAGAGTTTGGGGAGGGGGACGCCGGTTTGGGTTTGGAGCTGGTCGCGGAATTTGCGGAGGGAGACGAAATGGGGGCGGGTATTTTCGGGGTCGGGATCGAAGGGGGGGATGGCCATGAGCCCTTCGATTTGGAGTCGTTCGAGATTGAGGAGTTCGTCGATTTGGTTGGTGAGATCGACGGGGGTGAAGCCGTGTTTTGAGGCTTCGGCGGCGACGTTGACTTCGAGGTAGACCTTGGGGAAGAGGCCGAGTTCGCCGGCGATGCGATTGGTTTGCTGCGCGAGTTCGAGGGAGTCGATGCTGTGGAGGGTATCGAAGAGGGGGAGGGCTTTGCGGATTTTGTTTTTTTGGAGGTGGCCGATGAGGTGCCATTCGAGTTTGGAGGAGAGGAGGGGGATTTTGGCGATGGCTTCCTGGACGCGATTTTCGCCGAAGAGCGTCTGTCCGGCGTCGAAGACCTGTTGGACGGTTTCGGCGGGCCAGGTTTTGGAAACGACGAGGAGTTCGATTTCCGAGGGGTTGCGGTTGGCCTTGGCTGCGGCGTCGGCGAGCTGATTTTTTACGCGGGCGAGGTTTTCTTCGATATCCGGCATGGGCTGGCGTTCGTAATGGTTATTAGACTGGCTAATAGAGGTCGTTTTGATCGATGATAATGAGGCAAATTAACTTATCTCCCAGAGTGCAGATCGAAACTTTTAAACTGTTTTGTGACTTGGTGGAAACGGAGAGTTTTTCCGAGGCGGCTGAGCGGAACGGGATCACGCAGAGTGCGGTGAGCCAGCGGATGAGTGCGTTGGAGAAGGAATTTGGGGCGGTGTTGGTGGAGCGTGGGAAGCGGTCGTTCGGGTTGACGCCGGAGGGGCGGGTATTTTTGGAGGGGAGCCGGGCGATTTTGGAGACCTTGGAGGGGACGCGGATGCGGTTGGACGAGTTGAGGAACCTGGTGGCGGGGGAGTTGCGCCTGACGACGGTATACAGCATTGGGCTGCATGAGTTGTCGCCGCATTTGAAGCGTTTCCGGGAGGAGTTTCCGCAGGTGGAATTGGAGGTGTCGTATCGGCGGGCGACGCAGATTTATTCGGACGTGTTGGAGGGGCGGGCGGACATGGGATTTGTGGCGTATCCGAAGGAGCGGAAGGGGTTGGTGGTGGAGTCGTATTGGAAGGATCGATTGGTGTTGGTGTGCGCGCCGGGGCATCGGTTTGGGAAGCGGAAGCGGCTGCGATTGGGGGATTTGGCGGGGGAGGAGTTTGTATCGTTCGAGCCGGACGTGCCGACGAGGAATGCGTTGGATGCGATCTTTGAGGCGGCGGGGGTGGAGGTGGCCAAGGTGATGGAGTTTGACAATGTGGAGACGGTGAAGCGGGCGGTGGAGATTGAGGGGGCGGCGTCGATTATTCCGTTGAAGGCGGCGGCGGCGGAGGTGGAGGCGGGGCGATTGCAGGCGGTGCCGATCGAGCATGGGGAGATGTGGCGGCCCTTGGGGATTATTCGGAAGCGGACGAAGGCGGTGACGCCGGCGATGCGGGAGTTTGTGGAGGCTTTGAAAGGGTTCGAAGAGCTTTAGTGAGAGAGTTGTGCAGGTACGCAGTTGCGCAGGGGCACAGGTTTTTTTACAGGGTGCCGAAGTAGCGGTCGCCGGCGTCGCCGAGGCCGGGGACGATGTAGGCATTTTCGTTGAGGTGGGAGTCGACGGCGGCGGTGTAGATGGGGATATCGGGGAGTTCCTTGTGAAATTGTTCGATGCCTTCGGGGCAGGAGACGAGGTTAATGAAGGAGAGGTGTTTGGCGCCTTGGTTGATGAGTTGGCGGGCGGCTTCGACGGAGGAGTTTCCGGTGGCGAGCATGGGGTCGATGAGGATGACATCGGCGGCGTCGATATTGGCGGGGAGGTTGCAGTAGTAGCTTTCGGGGGTGTGGGTTTCTTCGTTGCGACACATGCCGATGTGGCCGATTTGGGCTTCCGGGAGGCAGGTGAGGATGCCGTTGAGCATGCCGAGGCCGGCGCGGAGGATGGGGACGAGGACAATGGGGCGTTTGAGTTTGGCGCCTTCGGTGGCTTCGAGGGGGGTATTGATGGTGGTGATTTCGGTTTCGAGGTGGCGAGTGACCTCGAAGATCATGAGTTGGCCGATGATGTGGAGGTGTCGACGAAAGTCATCGGAGCTGGTTTCGGCGTCGCGGAGTTTGGCGAGGTGGACGTCGATGAGGGGGTGTTTGACGAGGTGGAGGTTGGGGGAGGGGGACATGGCTGGGAAGGATGAATATTGAACACGGAATGATGAAGGAAAGGCAGCGGTAAGGCGAGGGTTGGGAATAATGAATCATGAACACGGAACTCAGAATGATGAAGTTCTGAATTGGGGGTGCGCGGGATTTTTTGGTGGGAGCGGGTGGCGCGGCCGGAAGGGGGGCAGTCCTCGCTTTATCCTGCCTTTGGCAGGCTCTACCAGTTTGTCGTTAAATTGGTGAGGCCGCAATGCGGCCGCGTAGTCGCTCGGACCTACGGGGAGGCGGGGGAAGCCGTTACTGGACGGTGGCGGGGGCGGGCTTTTTGTCCGAGGAGGATTCGGTGACCTTGACGGTTTGGGAGGCGGCGGTGTTTTGGAGGTCGATGAAATCCTGGAGGATGTGAAGGGTTTCTCGTTTTACGGGGTCGAAGCCGTGGGGAAATTCGAGCGATTCTTCGTCTTCATCGTCGTTCTCGGCGTAGATCATGCCGCTGGCTTCTTCATCGCTGAATTCGGATTCGAGCGTGAGCGTGGTTTCGTCGACGTTATCGAGGGTGATTTTGTAGGTGGTGAAGAGGCCGTCTTCGGCTTCGCGGATATCGGCGAAGCGGTCGCGACGTTCGTCGTTTCGGGCATCGGCGCGTTCTTCGTTTTCCTTGGTTTCGGCGATACGCTGAGCTTTGCTCAGGGAGAGGATATTTTCGTCGAAGCGCTGCTCGAGCCGGGCGATGTCTTCGAGGATGTATTGGAATTCGACGTCTTCAGCGATGCGGTTATCGGTGCGGCGCTGGAGTTCTTCGTCGGTGGGGAGTGCGATATTGGTGGACTCGTATCGTTGGCTGGGGATTTCGTCGTATCCGAGGGGGTTGGGCAGGGAGGCTTCCCCGATTTCGAGGGCGTCGTTACGGGAGGGAAGGATGACATCCGGGGTCACGCCGCGGAGCTGAGTGGAGCCCCCGGCGATGCGGTAGAATTTCTGGATGGTGACCTTGAGGGCGCCGGCGCGTTCTTTATCGCTCCAGATGGGCATGCGGCGTTTGACGGGCATGATGGTTTGGACGGTGCCTTTGCCGAAGGTTTTTTCGCCGACGATAATGGCGCGGCCGTAGTCCTGGAGGGCGGCGGCGAGGATTTCGCTGGCGGAGGCGCTTGCTTTGTCGGTGACGACCACGAGGGGGCCTTCCCAGAGGGGTTCTTTGGTGGTGGAGTCGCGGGAATCGATATCGCCCTGCCAGTCTTTGGACTGGACGACGGGGCCTCGGGGGATGAAGAGGCCGGTGAGGTCGATGGCTTCTTCGAGGGAGCCACCACCGTTGCCTCGGAGGTCGAGGACGAGGCCGTCGATATTTTCCTTCATGAGGCGTTGGAGGAGGCGTTTGACGTCGGTGGTGGTGGAGGTATCGCCGCCGGTCATATCGGCGTAGAAGGAGTAGAGGTAGATCCAGCCGAGGCGTTGGGAACTTCCATCGGCGTCGATGGTTTCGATGAGTTCGGCGTTGGCGAGTTTATCTTTGAGTTCGACTTCATCGCGGACGATGAGGACTTCATCGGGTTTGGAGGGATCGCCTTCGCGGAGGACCTTGAGGCGGACGACGCTGCCCTTGGTGCCACGGATGAGTTCGACGACTTTGGGGAGTTGCATGTCGACGATATCGACCATTTCGCCTTCGAGGCCCTGGGCGACGGCGACGATACGATCTTTGACTTGGAGGTTTTTGCTTTTATGGGCGGGACCGTTGATAACGAGGCCCATGATTTCCGCCATGCCATCGGCCATGCTGAGCATGGCGCCGATGCCGGTGAGGGAGTGTTTCATGCTGATTTGGAAATTTTCCATTTCGCGATGGCTGAAGTAATCCGAGTGGGGATCGAAGGCCATGGAGAGGGCGGTGAGGAAGTAATTGACGACTTCTTCTTTGTCATTGTCTTCGAGGCTGGTGAGGATGCGATCCCAGCGTTTGATGAGGTCGGCGCGGATTTCGTCGCGATCTTCTTCGGGAAGTTTGATGGAGGCGATATCGACGGCGGCGAGGTCGGCAGGATCGGCGCCTTTTTCTTTGGCCTTTTCTTTCGCTTCCTTTTCGAGGTCGCCTTTCTTTTCGCTGATGAGGAGAAGTTCTTCGCGGAGGAGCTGATTTTGGACCCATTTCCGCCAGAGTTCATCGGCTTCGGTGAAGTCACTGGGCCATTCGGAGTCTTTCCTTGAGAGCTCGATGGTTTCGTCTGCTTCGAAATTGAAGTCGGCGGCTTCGATCATTTCTTTGACTTTGGCGACGCGATCTTTGACTCGTTCTTCGTAGACTTCGTAGATGGTATGAGCGGGTTGGACATTGCTCATGAGGAGGTGGTCATCGAGGGTGATGCCGTATCTCATTTTGAAGCCTTCGACGTCCTGTTGGGTGAAGAATTTTTTGTCGTAATCGAGGGATTCGAGGTATCGGTCGAGGAGGCGTTCTGAGACATCGTCATCGAAGGGCCGTTGTCCGTAGTGGTTACGCTCGAGCATGTTGGCGACATGCATGGCGACCTGGCCGAAGTCTGTTTCCGCCCGGGAAGCGGCGGGGGAGAGGAGGATGGAGGCCGTGAGGGTGGCGGCGAGGAGGGTGAGGGTGGTTGATTTGGTAGCCATTATTATCTCTCTAGTAATCTGCGCGAAGCCTTTGGGGACTATCAATAGATACGAATGAAAACATACCACAGTTCCGTCTGGGTGGAAGGATGCGATGCGCGATGGGTTGATGGGAGGGTCTTAGAGGGAGAACGCCGTTTTTGGGCTGATTCTATCGGGACCTTGGAGTTCATTCTCGGGTAGGGGGGGTGAAAAGTCTAATCAAATTGCGGCGCTGCGGGGGGTGGCTCGGGGCTTGAAAGGGCGGGAAATAGGGGCTGAAGTAGACGTTTCATGGATGCGAGCAGGATTCAGGTTTTTACGGGGGGAATGGCGGCGACGAACGGGTATTTATTTGAGGGGCCTGGGGGGGTGATATTGGTGGATGCGCCGGAGGGGGTTTCGGGCTGGTTGGCGGGGTTGGGGGTGAGAGTGGGGGCCATATTGTTGACGCACGGGCATTATGATCATGTGTTGGATGCGGCGCGGGTGAAGCGGGAGCATGGGTGCCGGGTATATTGTTTTGAGGAGATCACGCCGGAGTTGACCTTGGAAGTTTTGTTGCAATCGATGGGGATGGGGGAAGCGGTGGAGAAGGTGGAGGCGGACGAGTATTTGGCGGGCGAGGAAGCGGTGGAGGTATTGGGGGAATCGTTTCGGGTGTTGCATGTGCCGGGGCATTCGCCGGACAGCATTTGTTTTTTTAGCGAGGACGGTGATGAAGGGGGCGGGGTTTTGTTTGGAGGGGACGTGTTGTTTCGGGGGAGTATCGGGCGGACGGATTTTCCGCATGGGGATCATGAGTTATTGATCACGGGCATTCGGGACAAGGTGTTCGGGTTGGGGGACGGGGTGCGGGTATTGCCGGGGCATGGGCCGGAGACGACGGTGGGGGTGGAGCGGGCGTCGAATCCGTATGTGGGGGATGGAGGTTATTAGCTTTTAGTGATTGGTTATTAGGAGGTAGGGAAGGGGGCTGATTTTGATTGATTGGGGGAGAGGGGGAGGGGTTAGAATCCGGGGGTGTAGGGAGATATCAACCATAGGAGGAGTAAGATGAAGCAGTTGGGGATTTTTCGAATTGTTATTGGGGCGACGGTATGGATGGCGTGTTTGATTGGGTGTGGGTTTGCGTATGGGGAGATGCGGGTGTTTAAGAATGAGGCGGGGGCGGAGATCAAGGCGGAGCTGATGCATGGGACGGCGGATACGGTGACGATACGAATGGAGAACGGGCGGGAGCTGACGACGGAGATCGCGAAGTTCAGTGCGCCGGACCAGGAGTATATTCGCGAGTGGATTGAGAAGAATCCTCGGGCGATCGATTATCATTTTGATTTGCGCTATGAGAAGAAAATGACGGGGAAGAAGGAGCGCAAGACGTCATCGCATGAGATTACGGAGGAGGACTGGGTGTATGACATCATGTTGGAGAATCGTTCGCGGGTTCCTGTTGAGGGATTGGAGATGCGGTATCGGGTCTATGTGCAGAGCGAGCATGTCAAAGGGAAGAATGAGAAGGGGATATTTGTGAAGGATGGGAAGTTGGCGTTGCCGACGATGGACAATGGAGAGCGGAAAGAGCTGCGGACGATATCGGTTCCGGTGATGGAGAGTAATTTGCGGGATGGATATGTTTACAAGAATGGAGAGCGGCACCGGCAGTCGGACAATGTTGCGGGCTTATGGGTAAAGATTTTTCACGATGGGCGTCGTGTTTGGGAGTTTCAGAGTCCGCAGAAGGCGGTGAAGGATTATCCGTTCACGGATTCGGATGCGGAGAAGATCGGGGCGAAGGGGAGCGAGGCGGACGATTGATTGAGAGCGGGTGCCGACGGTCAGTCGGCGGGAGGCCGGAGGTCGTAGCAGAGGAGGCGTGGGGTGGTGTTGGTCTTGGTATCGGGGCGGCCTTGGACGATGAAGAGGAGTCCGTGTGAGAGGACGGGAGGGGAGAAGGTATCGGGGGCGTTGAAGAGTTGGGCTTGGGCGAGGATTTTGGCGGAGTCGGGTTGGGGTTTTAGGGTGAGGAATTCGCCGTGTTCGCCGAGGCAGAAGAAGACGCCGGGGGCGGAGGCGGCGAGGAGGTTGGCGCGACCGACCTGGAGTTTTTGGTCGCGCCATTTTTCTGTGCCGGTGGCGGCGTCATAGCAGACGAAGGTGGCGCCGGGTGAGGAAGAGCCGTCGAAGCCGTAGAGGTGATCTTGGAAGAGGACGGGGGTGGAGAACTGGGCGCCGAAGCGGGGGGCTTTCCAGATGATGTTTGTGGAGTTGTCGGCGTTGAATTCGAGGAGGGCGCCGCCCTGGGTGTAAGCTTCGGAGATGAAGGCTTGGTTCTCGCCGACGAGGACGGGGGAGGCGGCATTGACGGAGGCGTACATTTCCGCGCGCCACGGGGTGGAGGAGAGGATGGAGCCATCGGCGGGGTCGATGACGAGGAGGCCGCCATGTGGGGGGCGGCTTTCGCCGCCGGCGAAGACGAGGATACGATCTTTGCCGTGGAATGAGGCAGGGATGGGGGACGCGTAGCTGGCGCCCCAGGTGTGACGCGCGGCCCATTGGGTTTCGCCGGATTTTTTGTCGAAGGCGACGACGGTGAGATTGTCGCGGCCGCCGAGATTTAGGATGACGAGGTTTTTGTGGACGAGGGGGGAGGCGCCCTGACCGAAGAAATTGTGGGGGGTGGTGAACTCGGATTTGAGATCGCGGGACCAGAAGATGTGACCGGAGGAAAGTTGGAAGCAGTGGAGGACGGAATTGACACCGAGGGTGTAGACGCATTCGCCGTCGATGGTGGGGCTGGCGCGGGCGGAGTCGTCGATGCCGAAGTTGGTGATGTGTTCGGTGTTGTATTCGTGGCGCCAGTATCGGTGGCCGGTTTCAGGGTGGAGGCATTCGACGGCTTCGGTGTTGGGTCCGGCGCGGAAGATATGGACGAGGAAGGGGTATTTGATGACGGGCGGGGCGAAGCCGGCGCCGCGGGCGACTTCCCATACGAGGGGGGGGCCCGATTCGGGGTAAGTTGTTTGGAGGGGGGACTCTGGGGTGGTGAGATTGTAATTGGCGCCGAGGAGGTGGGGCCAGTCGGCGGTGACGGCGTCCGGAGCCAGGGGGGATGGGGATTGGTGGGAGGTGAGGGTTTCCGCGGGTTTGGGGGTGGGTGGCGCGTTATCGCCGGGGGCGACGTGGACGGAGGGAGGGTAGGGGTCTTGGAAGGGTTCGGCGGCGGCGGGCGGAATGATGAGCGTGGCCGCGAGTGAGGCGATCGTGAGGGAAATTGCGGTGTCAGGAAGAGAGGAAATCTTCATCGTCTGCGGCAACCATTTGAGGTTAAGCTCAAAATCATGGCGGATGAATCATTAAATGTCTCTTTGGAGGGGAAAGTCGCGGTGGTGACGGGGGCCTCGAGTGGGATTGGGCGGGCGGTGGCGGAGTCGTTGGCGGCGAAGGGGGTGAAGTTGACCTTGGTATCGCGGCGGGAGGTGGTGTTGGAGGAAATGGCGTCGGGATTGGGTGGGAATGAGGTGGCTCAGGTGTGGGCGGCGGACGTGGGGCGGGATGAGGAAGTGGTGGCGATGGTGGCGGGGGCGGCCGGGCAGTGGGATGGGCGATTGGATATTTTGGTGAATGCGGCGGGGGTGGGGCGGGCGTCCTTGTTGAGCACGGGGGAGACGAGTGATTGGCTGGCGATGTGGGAGGCGAACGTGATGGGGACGGCGGTGGCGAGCCGGGAGGCGTTGAAGTTTTTTCCGGAGAAGGAGGGTGGGCATATTGTGAATGTCTGCAGTTTGTCGGGGCACCGGGTGCCGGGGCGCGGAGGATTTTATGCGGCGACGAAGTTTGCGGTGCGGGCGATGACGGAGGGGTTGCGTCAGGAGATGCGGATTGCGGGGAATCGGACGCGGGTGAGCCAGGTATCGCCGGGATTTGTGGAGACGCCGTTGTTGGAGGATTATTTCAAGCACATGGGGACGACGCCGGGGGAAGCGGTGAAATATCCGATGTTGGAGGCGGCGGATATTGCGGCGGTGGTGGTGGATTTGTTGGAGAAGCCGGCACATGTGGAAGTGAACGATGTGCTGGTGCGGCCGGCGGAGCAACCGAGCTAACGGGTTTGTTTGAACAGGAGGAAACAGAGACAACAGAGGAATTTTAAGATGGGGGAAATTCCCAACCCTCAATTTCCAAATAAATTTCAAATTTCAGGGTAGAAATCCAAGAGCGCGGGGCGTGTGCGATTGGGTTTTGCGCGGGCGAGCAGGGACCCGTTCGACTGCGCTCAGGGCAGGCTACTCGCTTCTACCGGGGAGGCAGGGGTTAGGAAGCTGTTTCGGTGGCTTCTATTTCGCGGTTGAGTTTTAGGATGTAGGCGAGCACGACGGCGGAGAGGAAGGTCATGCCGGCGGAGAAGACGACATCGGAGGCGAAGTGTCCGCCTTGGACGATGCGGGCCCAACCCATGACGGCGCCGAAGGCGAGGCCGAAGAAGAGGGAGGCGATGCGCCAGGAGCGTTTTCGGAAGACGAAGTAGAAGCACATGAAGTAGAAGCCCATGGAGGCGTGGCCACTGGGGAAGGATTTACCGGGGCTGGAGGCGTCGTAGGTGAGGACTTTTTCGTAGGCGTATTTGCCGTCGAAGGGCGTGGTATCGCGCGGGCGGGGGCGGCCCCAGTATTCTTTAAAGATGCCGTTGATGAGGAGGCCGGGGCCGAGGAGGAGGACGAGGAGGAGGTAGATGGAGCGTCGGCGGTAGGGTTTGAGGGCGTCGATGAAGAAGCTGGCGATGAAGCCGACGAGGCCGAAGAAGGAGACGATGAGGGCGGGGTGTTGTCCGAAGTCATAAAGTCCTTTCCATGGGAAGTGGTCTTTCTTGTACCAGGAATCTAAATCAGCGTCGTAGTAGGTGCCGGAGGCTTCGAGGTCCCAGGGGTAGACGTGGAAGAGCCACGTGGCGAGGCCGAGGAGGGCGAAGGGGATGACGGTGAGCAGGGCGGGGCGCATGGGCTTTTCTTCGAAAAGAATTGGGAATTAACAATTAGGAATTAGGAATCGAAAAGCGGGAGTGGCCATTTTAGGGTGGGTGGGCGATATTGGAAGGGATTGTTTTTTGTATGCCGTTGCATTTGTCCAGGAAGGGTCGGTCGCGGAGGGAGTTTATTCGGTCGGTGACGGGCGGGGTATTGATTGGGACCTGGGCGGCCTCGGCGCGGGGTGTGGAAGGGGAGGGCGGGGAAGTGGAGGAGCGATGGGCGTTGTTGGCGGACACGCATATTGATGCGGACCCGGCCTTGGTGGTGCGGGGGACTTGTATGGCGGAGACTTTATCTGAGGTGGTGGCGCAGGTAGTGTTGGAAGCGGAGGGAGCGGGATTGGACGGAGTGATTATCGACGGGGATTGTGCGTATAACGTGGGATTGAGGGAGGATTACGAGACGCTGGTTGATTTGTTAGAACCGTTGGTGGCGACGGGGGTGCCGATTCACATGACCTTGGGGAACCATGATGATCGGGAGCGATTCTACGAGGTGTTGGAAGCGGGGGAAGAGGAAGGGGAATCGCCGGTGGGTGGGAAGCATGTGAGTGTGATCGAGGGGCCTGCGGCGCGCTGGGTGTTAATGGATTCGTTGTGGAAGGTGAACGAAGTTCCAGGCGAGATGGGGGCGGAGCAGCTGGAATGGTTGAAGGGGTACTTGGGGAAAGTGGGTGAGGGGCCGGTGATTTTGGTGGGGCATCATTATCCCGAGGTGTTTCGGGACGATGTGATTGGGGGGGATGAGAAGATTGAGATCGCCGGGTTGATGGATGGGCCGGCTTTTATGGAGATGGTGACGGGGTTTCCGAGTGTGAAGGCTTACGTGTATGGGCACAGTCACGATTGGGGGATGAGGACGGGCGCGGAGGGGGTGCACCGGGTGAATTTACCGCCGACGTCGTATATTTTTAAGGAGGGGCGGCCGCGGGGGTGGGTGTTGGCGGAGGTGGGTGAGGCGGGGGTGCGATTGGATTTGCGGGAGTTGGATGGGGGAGGTGGGGAGGTGCGGGAATTGGGGTGGCGGTAGGTTTTTTTGGTTCCTAGGTTCTTGGGTTGGGCTCGGAGGTTAGAAAATAGGGGTTACATGCGGTTGGGGACTTGGATGCCGAGGAGGTGGAGGCCTTTGGTGAGGGTGCGGGAGGTGAGTTCGCAGAGGAGGAGGCGGGTGGCGCGGGTATCGCCTTCCGAGGTGAGGACGTGGCAATTTTCGAAGAAGGCGTGGAAGTCGCGCGCGAGTTCGTAGAGGTAGTTGCAGAGGTGGTTGGGGCTGTGGTCGTTGAGGAGGGCGGGGACGACTTCGGCGAAGCGGAGGAGCTTGAGGGCGAGGGTGCGTTCGGCGGGGTCTTCGATGACGGCGTGCGTGCCGAAGTCGGGTTTGGCGTCGCCGAGTTTTCGGAAGATGGAATTCACGCGGACGCAGCTGTATTGAAGGTAAGGGGCGGTGTTGCCTTGGAGGGCGAGCATTTTGTCCCAGGAAAAGACGTAATCGGTGAGGCGATGTTGGGAGAGTTCGGCGTATTTGACGGCGCCGATGCCGATCATTTCGGCGACGGAGGCTTTTTCGTCGTTGGGGAGGTCGGGGTTTTTCTCTTCGATGATGTCGCGGGCGCGGGTGACGGCTTCGGTGAGGAGGTCGTCGAGCTGAGGGGGATCGCCTTCGCGGGTGCGGAGCATTTTGCGATCGGACCCGAGGATGGAGCCGAAGGGAATGAAGACGAGTTCGGCGGTGATGCCCATTTGTCGGGCGACGTTGAAGATTTGGTCGAAGTGGAGGGATTGGGGTGCGCCGACGACATACCAGATTTCGTCGGCTTTGAACTCGTTGATGCGGTGTTCGATGGTGGCGATATCGGTGGCGGCGTAACCGAAGCTGCCATCGGTTTTACGGACGATACAGGGTGCTTTGTCGGCGAGGCTATCGTCATCGGGGAAGAAGGCGCAGATGGCGCCATCGGATTCGCGGGCGATGAGTTTTTCGATGAGTTCTTCGGTGAGGGAGGGGAGGCGTTCGTTGTATGCGGATTCGCCGAGCCATTCATCGAAGGAGACGTCGAGGCGGTCGTAAATTTTATTGAGGCCTTTGTGTGAGAGGTCGACGGTTTCTTTCCAGATGGCGAGGTTTTCGGGATCGCCGGCTTGGAGTTTCACGAGTTCGTCTTTGCAGGCGGCGTTGACGGCTTCGTCTTCTTTGGCGAGGGCGTTTACTTTTTTGTAGAGGGCGACGAGGGCGCCGATGGGGTCTTCGTCGAAGGCGGATTTATCGAGGTGATGTTTCCACCCGTAGAGGATCATGCCGAATTGTTTTCCCCAGTCGCCGATGTGGTTATCGGTGATGACATGGTGACCGAGGAAGCGGGCGATGCGGGCGAGGGAATCGCCGATGATGGTCGAGCGGATATGCCCGACGTGCATGGGTTTGGCGACGTTGGGGGCGCTGAAGTCGATGACGATGTTTTCGGGTGAATTGGGGGGGGTGACGCCGCATTTATCGGGATCGTTGAGAAGGGCGTGGATGTTGGTGTTGAGAGAATCGGTGAGGAGGCGGAAATTGATGAAGCCGGGGCCGGCGATTTCGGGGGGTTCGGTGAGATCGGCGGCGTCGAAGTGGTTGATTATGTTTTGGGCGAGCTCGCGTGGGTTGGTTTTCGCGCGTTTGCCGAGGATCATGGCGGCGTTGGTTTGGTAGTCGCCGAATTTGGGATCGTTGGTGGGGGTGACGGCGGGGGAGAAGTCATCGGGGAGTTCGACGCCGGTTTTGGTGAGGGCGTCTTTGAGGCGTTCGGTGATTTGGGCGGGGAAAGTGGACACTGTGATGTAATTAGCAATTAACAGTTAACAATTAACAATTGGCAAATGAGATCGGAGCGAGGTGCTCGCGGGTAGTGTGATCAGGCGAGCGCGGTATGCGAGGGAATCAAACGCGGGAGGGGCGTTTGGCGAAGGTGGCGAGGATGTCGTCGGCGGATTGGGCGTCGGCGAGTTCCTGGCGGATATCGGCGTTGTTAAACATCTTCGCGATGGCGGCGAGTGTTTTGAGGTGGAGTTGGTATTGGTCTTTAGGGACGAGGAAGAGGATGATGAAATTGACGGGGATATTGTCGATGGCGCCGAATTCGACGCCTTCCTTGGAGCGGGCGAAACCGGCGATGACGTTTTCGATATCTTCGGAGAAGGCGGGAGGGATGGCGACGCCGTAGCCGATGCCGGTGCTGATTTTTTCTTCGCGTTCCTTAAGGAGTTGAAGGATGGCGTCTTTATCGGCGCCGACCATTTGGCCGTTTTGCTCGAGGTAGTCGACGAGTTCGACGATGGCGGGCCAGTGTTCGGTCGCTTGGAGATCGGGAAGGATACGATCGGGGGAAAGTAGATTGGCCAGGTTCATGAGGCGTGGCTGTGGGCGGATAAATCCGGGGCCTATGAGGGGGGCGAGGCCTATGCTAGG
>JBCCIR010000141.1:0-13622 GCA_039028175.1 Verrucomicrobiota bacterium | reverse complement strand
GTCAACGCACAATTTGGTGTCCTTCAACAAACACGTGCGGGGAAAAGCCCGTGGCACGTGTTGGCAACAACCTCAGGCCGCACACTACATCGGCTAGATGCTCGTCCCATGCATCTGCCGGTGCCGCTGTGGCAAACCTTCGCAATCCAGACTCCAGGGTGCGGTTGAACCGCTCCGCCTGCCCATTCGCGCGCGGATTTCGCGTCGTGATGGACCGATGCGAGATCCCCAACCGCGATAGATACACGTCCACCTCCCCCATAAATTTGCGACCGCGGTCTGTGCGAATGGCCCCAGGCACGCCATATTGACAGATGATATCATCGTGCACAAAGCACGCGATATCATGCAATGTAATGGCGGCCAGGGCTCGGGCTTCTACCCACTTCGAAAAACAGCACACCGCCACTACAATGTGTTTGTTACCGCGAGAAGTGGGGGGGAGGTTCGTGATACAGTCGATCGCCCATATCGCGAAGGGGCGATTCCCCTTTTCGGTAGGGAGCAAGTAGGGTGGCTCCAAAAATTTTGGCACCTCAGTTTGGCGAGATAGGCAGCGTTGGCTGATCTCCACCTCATAAAATCTCGACCATCCACAACCAAAAGCTTCCCGCATACACAAAGCTGATGTCTCATGTCTGAAAGCCGACCGCCCCGATGAAACTCGCCCTCAACACCGTCACCATCCAACCCGCCCCTCTCTTCACCAAAATCGACGCCACCGCCGCCGCCGGTTTCACCGGCATCGAATTCCACGTCTACGAAATCTACGAATACCTCATCGACGGCGGCTCCCTCGCCGATATCAAATCCAAGCTCGCCGACTCCGGACTCGAAATCCCCTGCATGCTCGGCTTCCGAAACTGGGGCGACCTCAAAGACCACGACTACCAACTCCACCTCTTCGAAGCCCGCCGCCGACTCCGTGTCTGCCACAACCTCGGCTGCCCCATCCTCGTCTGCTCCACCCCCATGTATGACACCGATTGGTCACAACTCCACACCCGCTTTGCCGACCTCCTCCAAATCGGCCGCGAAGAAAATTGCACCCCCTCCTTCGAGTTTATCGGCCACTACGCCTCCATCAAAAACATCGCCGACTCCCAAACCATGCTCGACCGCACCGAAGACAATGACGCCACCCTCGTCCTCGACTTTTTTCACGCCTGGAACGGCGGCTCCTCCGTCGAAGACATCAAATCTCTCCCCCTCAACCGCATCGCCCACGTCCACATCGACGACGCCCACCCCGACATCCCCCAGGGCCAACAAGACGATTCCCACCGCACCCTCCCCGGCCACGGGCCCATCCCTCTCGCCGACTACGTGTCTGCCCTCAAAGAAAAAGGATACACCGGATACCTCTCCGTCGAACTCTTCGACCCCGTCCTCCAAAATCAGGACCCCTTTCTCACCGCCCAACAAGCCCGCGACTCCGCCGCCGCCCTCCTCGCCTAAACTCGACCGTCGCTCCTCAACTTCTCGCCTCAGCCAGGGACCCCACCGGAACCCTCCTCGGCCATCCGCCCAAGCCCAGCAAAACATAGCCCGCCACCACCACCAATACCCCCACGCTCACATAACGCAAAGTATCTACCAAAAGGTAAAATAACAACGCCGCCCCGATACCCAGGCAAATCCGGGTGCACCACGATCGCGTCCCCGCCGTCAGTTGATTCGGAATTAAGTTGAAACCCGCCACACCCAAGCCCGCCGCGAGTATAAACCACCCCAACCCATATCCGATATCTTTGCCGGCAACCACCTGGTTCCCCGAGAATCTAGCTCCCATCATTTCCTTTGCCTGCGCCGGCATATTAACCTGCCCCATCGCTTGCTCCATCGCTCGCCCCATCTCGCGCCCCACATCCACGTTGAACCACGGCATCAAAAATCCCGCCGCCACCAGTATCGACCCCATCAAGATCATCTTTTGCTTCCCCGACCAAGGCGCCACCGCCCGATTCGCCGACGCTGCGCTCTCTCCCAACGCACTCAATAACTCCGCCGCTTCGTCCGGCTGAACCTTCCCCTCTTCCAGCATTCGCAAGACGCGCTCCTTCTCCGTCCCCGCCGCGCCACCCTTTTCACCAACCCCTTGCTCCAAGTCGAACGCCTGGTTCGCACCCGCCGTCCGCACCACCGGATACGCCACCAACGCCATCGCGCCCAACATCAGCAACGCCCAAAACGAATACCCCATCGCCACCCACCCACAAGATGCCGTCCCCAGAACAAATATCACGTTCCCGACCCCGAGCCACGCCCGTACCCCATCCGCACCCAGTTGCTTCTCCCCCTCCGTCGTCTTCCCCATCACCCACGCACGATACAGCCGCGCCAATAACGGCACGAGAAAAACGGGAAAGAAAACCATCGCCACCATCGTCCGCCGCGGTTGCGTCATCACATCAGGCATTCCCATCGAACCGATCCGTTGCGAATACAAAACCGCCATCGTCGCCCCCGCACCAAGCGCCAAGATCGCAAGCCCATACGACTTCCAATAACCCAAGCGCAAATACCCCCGATAAACAAACGCCAATATCGCCGCCACCAGCGGAACCACGCCTAGCAACCCAAAGGCAAACCCATCGCTCGAATTCACAACATGCATCTCTCTGATCTCCTTTCGTTTTCTACTTCTTGATCTGTCTCAAAAGCTCCGCGGCTTTCCTCGCCGAAATCTCCCCACGCTCCACTTGCTCAAGAATTAGCTTCCGGTCCGATACCTTGGGCACCACCTCCTCCGCCCCCGCACCGTCGCCCCCATCACCACCCGCCTCTTCCTCACCCAACGCACTCCCACCACCCAATAACTCATTCACCAAATCCAAACGCTTGCACACCGTCGGATACGAAATCCCCAACTCCTTCTCCACCTCCCGGATGTTCCCCCGACACCGCAAAAACACCAAAACAAACAACTGCAAATCGTTCGGCAGCCGAAAAAACGAAGGAATCGCCAAGGTCGAATCAATCGACGTATCACAGCTCCCACACCGCAACTGCGTGATCTCCAACTCCCCATCACAAAATAAACAACGAGAACTCAGGCTCTTCCGCTTACCACTCAAACTTCAGCCATCTAAAGTTGAATAATTTAATCATTCAATTAAATAATTCAACTTTTTGGCCAGCGGTGTCATAAGCTATTAATCGCCAAGACTTTACTACAAACCCGCCAGAACAAGAACCGAAGAACGGGTCAACGGGATAACGGGCCAACACTACCCCCGCCACCGATACGCCGCCAAACTCCGCAACCCCCGCACCAACACCAAATCCCCTTCCACCCCCACATGCGCCCACGTATCCTCCTTCGTCACCCGCCGCCGATCCAACACCTCAAACCCCGCCGGCGACGCCTCAAATAAAAGCATCTCCCCCTCGTCATCCAATGCCAACACCCGTGTCCCGTTGGCCACCATCGATAAATACTTCCCAAACTTCTCTTTCGTCTTCCAAGCCACCGCCCCCGTCGCTCGCTCCAAACAATACAACCGCTCGTCTCGTCCCAATAAATAAATGTGTTCCCCGATCGCCAGCGGCGACGACATATACCCCTCTATCTTCTCGTCATTCCATACCGGCGCCACCGACCAAGCATCCCCCTCCCGGCTCACCCGAAACAAAAACGACCCCCCGCCATAGGTCGCCGTGAATATCTCATCCCCAATCACCATGGGCGTCAGAATATTCATCCCCCGAAAAGCCTTCACCTCCGTCGACCACAAAACCTTCCCTGTTTCCAAATCCAACCCCGATAATTCCATCCGCGCCTGCACCACTAACTGCCGTTTCCCCCCAATCGTCGCAATCACCGGCGAGGAAAACGCACTCCCAAACATCGCCCGCCGATCCTCCAACGCCCGCCACTTCGTCTCACCCGTCCTACGATCCAACTTCGCCACCGCCATCCCCGCCTGCACATAAACATCGTTTCCATCCACCAGCGGTGACGACACATACCCGAAACTCGGCAACTGCGTCCCCTCCCGCTCCACAAAATCCACTCTCCACTCTTCCTCCCCAGTCTCCGCGTCGATGCTCACCAAAACATCCCGCATCCCCGCCACATACAACGAACCCCCTTTTGCCGCCGGCGTCGCCCGCACCCAACTCCCGTTCTTCGCCGCAAAAAAAGGCACCTTCATCGCACCCTCCCAATCCAGTTCCCATACCGGCGCTCCCGATCCCAAATCAAACGCCCGCGCGATCTCAGCCTTCTTATCCCGGGTCTCCACACTGAACACCTTGCCCCCACCCACCACCGGACTCGAATAGCCCTCCGCCAATTCCACTTCCCATACCTTTTGCAAAGTCCCCTCCCCCAATGATGCCGGCCAACTCCCCGCTTCCGCCACCGTCCCATCCCGGTTCGCCCCCCGCCACTGTGACCAACCCTCCGCAGCACGGACCCCCTCAACAGCAGCCAGTCCCAAAACAACCCCCAACCAGATGAAAATTTTCATATCCCCAATATACGCTTCCTGGACCATCTCCGATGCCTCAAATATTAGTGCCAATTAGGGTCGATTAGTGGTTTAAAGAACCCCGGTACCCCCGCTATCCATGCCGCAATCCCCAAACATCCTCTTCCTCCTCTGCGACCAACTCGCCCCCCAGTGGCTCGAACTCGCACACACCCCCAATCTCGACGCTCTCGCCACCCGCGGCACCGCCTTCGCACACGCTTACTGCAATTCCCCCATCTGCGCCCCTTCCCGCGCCTCCCTCGTCACCGGCCAACTCCCCTCCGCCATCGGCGCCTACGACAACGGCTCCGACTTCCCCTCCGAAACCCCCACCTTCATGCAAACCCTCGCCGACGCCGGATACGATGTCCGCCTCAGCGGCAAAGCCCACTTCATTGGGCCCGATCAACACCACGGATTTCAAAAACGCCTCACGCCCGATATCTACCCCGCCTCCCACGTGTGGACCCCCGACTGGAACGAATCCCCCGTCCACAATCCGGGCACCGCCGTCGACCAACTCCAAACCGCCGGTCTCTGCACCTGGTCCATGCAAATGGACTACGACGAAGAAACACAATTCCGCGCCCTCGAAGCCCTGCGCGACCACGCCCGCTCACCCTCACACCCATGGCTCCTCAACGTCAGCTACACCCACCCCCACGACCCCTTCATCACCACCCAAAAATGGTGGGACCTCTACGATCACAACAAAATCCCCATGCCGTCACAAACCGGCACCCCTCACCACCCATACGACGACTGGCTCCAAATCCATCACATGATCGACGTCTACCCCCCCGATCCCGAACACCTCCGCAACGCCCGCCACGCCTACCTCGCCAACATCTCCTACCTTGATCACAAGATCGGCGAACTCCTCGCCGAACTCGATCGCCTCCGCCTCGCCGACAACACCGTCGTCGTCTTTACCTCCGACCACGGCGAAATGCTCGGCGAACACGACATGTGGTTCAAACGCACCTGGCGCGAACCCTCCATCCGTGTCCCCCTCATCTTTGCCGGCCCAAACATCACCGCAAACCAAACCATCACCCCCGAAGCCTCCCTCCTCGACCTCTTCCCCACTTTCCTCGACCTCGCCAACCTCTCCCCCCAGGCCTCCTTGCCAGGCCATTCTGTCCAGCCCGTCCTCCGCGGCGAAGCCGCCACAGCCCGCCACGGCATCCTGGCCGAATACCTCTCCGAAGGTGTCTGCCAACCCATGCGTTGCATCGTCCACAACCGCCTCAAATACGTCCAGGTCCACGACACCCCGCCCGACCTCCTCTTCGACCTCGCCGCCGACCCCAACGAAACCAAAAACCTCATCGACGACCCCGCCTACACCGATCGCCTCGAAAACCTGAAAACAACCCTCCATAACAACTGGCACCCCGCCACCCTCCGGGAATCCATCCTCGCCTCCCAACAAAAACGCCGCACCCAACACGCCGCCTCCCCACCCTCATGGGACGTCTCCCCCGACCTCGACCCCACCACCCAATACGTCCGCAAAAAAAACGCCCAAGCCACCAACGAATCCCGCCGCATCGACTAAACCTCAATTTCAGAAACCTCCCTTGCACCAACGGTGCAAGCACGCGAAAGAGCGCTGAAGGCGCGGACTCATACTAGCCTGGGGCAACGCCCTAGGCATGGACAGACGCTTGGCTTTCCTCTCCGCACTCGCTCGCCCCCACTTTTTTCTCCCAACAACAAACGCCCAAGCCACCAACGACTCCCGCTGCAGGCGCCTCAAATAAAATAAAACATCAAAAACACCGCCGTGGCACACAACGCCCCACCCCAAAACCGATCCTCCTTCCACAACACCGGCTGACAATCATCCGGACTCCCCTCTCCCGACTTGGCCCGCGCCACCGCCGCCAACGCCGCCCCCAAGAACGCCCCAAAGGTAATCGCCGCCGCCACCCCGCCCGCCAGGCCTGGCGCAATCACCCCTCTCGTCATCAACAACGCCAACACCGCGAACACCACCAACGCCGCCACAATCGTCAACGCTCCCTTCTTCGTCCGTTTCGGATCATGCCCGCCCAATTCCGTCCACGTCAACTTCGACTTCTCCGCATCCGGCTGCGTCAGCAAACTCACCACCACGTGAATCACCGCCGATGCCACCGCCGCCACGAACACCGCGTGCATGAAGTTCAAGTTGGGACCGAAATAGGCCTCTTCTGATCCCAACGTCGCCGCATACAAATGAGGCGTCCCATAAGAAAATAGGACCCCGCCCACAATCGCCGCAATCGCCCCCGCCCCCGTTGCCCGCTTCCAAAACATCCCCAAGGCAAACGCTACCACCACTCCCGCGATCAGCTTGGACTGGTGACTCGCAATGTGCAGGAAAAAACTCTCCTCAGAATTCGGATCCATCGTGAAGACACACAACACCGCCGCCACCACCAGGAAAATCGCAATCCAAATCCGCCCCACCAACACCAGCTTCTTCTCGTCAGCCTCCGGATTCACATACTTCTTGTAAAAGTCGAAGGTGATAATCGTCGCTCCCGAGTTCATCATCGAATCCAAACTGGACAAAATCGCCCCGATCAATCCCGCCGCCACCAGCCCCACCACTCCGAATCCCACCGGCACCACGATCTCCTTTAACAACACCGTAAAGGCCGCATCCTGCGCCACGTCCATCCCCCGCTCACGGAACATGTAATAGGCCGCAATCCCACCCCCAATCGACATGAACGGAATCAAAAGCTTGAAGAAGCCTGCCACGATAATCCCCAACCGCGCCTCCCGGTCACTCCGCGCCGCCAACGCCCGCTGCACAATGAACTGATTCGTGCCCCAGTAATAAAAATGTAAAATCATCAAACCCGATAACACCCCCGTCCACGGTAAAGCCCCGTGATTCGCCGGCATATACAAATGCATCTTCCCCTCCTTCGCCGCGTCCGCCGCCGCATCCAACTCCCGCATCCCAAACCATCCTCCAATCTCCGGCTGACTGAATACCAAATACCCCACCACCAACGCACCCAACAACATCAGAATCGACTGCAAAACATCCGTCACAATCACCGCCTTCAATCCCCCGATAATCGTATACGTCCCCGTCACCACCGCCATCAACACGATCCCCAGCTTGTAATACCCCGGATCAATCGGCCCCGCCTCTTCCTGCAACAAAATGTTCAGCGATCGAGACCCAATATAAAATCCCGGTACCATCTGAATCACGACAATCACCACCACCATGATCACCGCATATGCCACCCGGCTCGAATCGTTGTATCGCCGCCCCAGATACTCACTCAGCGTGAAGATGTTCAGCTTCCGGTAAACCGGCAAAAACCCGTAACACAGCAATAACAACCCGAAGATCGCACTGATCTCAAAGTGACTCTGCGCAAACCCCACCGAAAAACCCACCCCCATCATCCCCACAATGTGATTCGCCGACACGTTGGACCCGAAGATCGATCCGGCCACACCCCACCACCGCGCCTTCCGGCCCGCCAAAAAGTAATCCGCCGAATCCTCTTCCTTGCGCCCCGCCCAGAGCCCCACTCCCATCACCACGGCGAGCGATCCAAAAAAAATCACCAAATCAAAGTTAGAGAGCGCATTCATATCGGGGGTCGCCAATGCTTATACCCAACCCCCACCCCCGGACTCAACCGTTATCTTGCCCCACTCCCAAAGCCCGGTAGGGGCGAGCGGCCCGCTCGCCCGCCGTCCGCCCACTAGACATCCTAGGCCAAACGCAACGTCTTCCCGCAAAGCACGCCTCAAACGTCCACGTCAGCGCTGCGCCAGCAAGCGCGAATAATCCATAGTCCTCTTCGTTTTCTTCTGTAAAGAATTTCCCAATTAAGCGGCCTAAAGACCCGCCTTGCCCCGCAACCCCTCCAACACCCGCATGTTCCCCACCGTATCCGCCGCCTCCACAAACCGATCGCCTCCACGCACCGCCTCCGCAAACGCATCCGCCTCCACCGCATACAACGGCCGCCCCGCATCCACCCGAATCTCCTCTCGACCCCCGTCCCCCCGCAACATCACCGCCGCATCCTCACAATACCAAAACCGATTCACCTCCAGCGTCCCTTCCGTCCCCGCCACAAAACTCCGCCAATCACTCTTCACCGTCATCCCGCACGTGAACGTCATCAACACATCCTCCCCAAACCGCAACAACCCCGCGGCATAATCATCCACCCCATGCTCATGCCGATGCGCCAAACACTCCAAGCCCGTCGGCTCCATCCCCGTCAACGCCCGCCCGAAATTCACACAATAACACCCCACATCCATGATTGACCCACCCCCATCAACACATCCGTACCGCGCGTCAGAAACATCCGCCGCTCTCCCAAACGTAAAATTCGCCCGAATCAGTCTTAAATCCCCTAACACCTTCTCCTCCCGTATCATCTCCAACAAACGCTTCGTCTGCGGATGCGCCCGATACATGAACGCCTCAATCAATACCCGCCCCTCCCGCTCCGCCACCGCAAACATCTCTTCCGCCTCCGCCGCCGTCAACGCCATCGGCTTCTCACACAACACATGCTTGCCCGCCTCCAACCCCCGAATCGTCCACTCCCGATGCAACGCGTTCGGCAAGGACACGTATATCGCATCCACCTCTCCGTCCTCCAAGACCCCCTCATAAGACCCATACCCCTTCCCCCCGTACTCACCCGCAAACCCGTCTGCCGATGCCTGCGCCCGCGATCCCGTCGCCACCAACTCCCCCGCCTCCGAAGATCTTAAATCCCCCGCAAATTGCTTCGCAATCATCCCCGTCCCCAATATCCCCCATCGTATCCGCTCACTCATTTTCTCTCGTCACAAACCGTTTTCTGATTCCCTCTCTCCTGTCGAGGAGGTTACGCTCATCGGAAATCCGGACGCTCCCCTTCTAACCATGCCCGATCTAAAAGCAATCAATATCGCTTTCATCGGCTCCGGCGACGTCTCTCTGCTCCACGCCGACGCCGTCCACGCCTGCCCCGGCGCGGAACTCAGAGGCCTTTGGTCCATCGACTCCGAACTCGACGAAAAACGCTCGAAGGCCTTCGATTGCAAAGCCTACGATTCCGTCGCCGATCTCGTCTCCGACCCGGAAGTCGACGCCGTCTTCATCCTCACCCCCCTCGAAACACACACCCAATACGCGACCCTCGCGCTCGAGAACGACAAACACGTCCTCATCGAAAAACCCGTCGCCCCCACCATCGCGGAGCTCGGAGAAATCAAAAACCTCGCCGAAGAAAAAAACCTCATCGTCTTTCCCGGCCACAACTACATTCACGACCCCTCCTTCCAACGCACCCGTCGCCTCCTCAGAGAAGGCAAACTCGGCGAACTCGTCGCCGTTTACGTGCAATACCACATCTTCCACCCGCCGGAAATCGCCCGCCGATATCCCGGCGTCATTCGCCACCTCCTCACCCATCACGCCTACCTCCTCCTCTCCCTCGCCGGCCCCGATAATCCCCCCGTTCAGGTCGCCGCCATGAAATCCTCCATCCACGACGACGAATTTCAGGAGGAAGACCTCGCCATGCTCACCATCAAACTCAAATCCGGCGCCCTCGCCCACTTCACCGCCTCCTTCGCCGCCGACGACAATTCCTCCGATCCCTGGACCTTCGTTATCAAAGTCATTGGCACCGACGGGGCCACCCGCTATTCGTATCGCGATTGGGTCGAAAATCAACCCGGCCCCGCCCACGCCCACACCTGGTCCGCATACCCGGAATCCGTCGCCAACGAAGTCTCTTTCTTCGTCAACGCTTGCATCCTAAACAAACTCCCCCCACCCTCCACCATCGACGACGCCATCACCACTCTCCGCCTCATCGAAGCCACCGAAGAATCCATCGCCGATTCAAAAATCGTCTCCCTCTAGAAGCTAATTGCTAACCGCTAACCGCTAATCGCTCTACATGCCCATCCGCACTCTCATCTGGAACGAATTTCGCCACGAGAAAGAAAATCCCGAGGTGTCAAAACTCTACCCCGACGGCATCCACGCCCACCTCTCCGATACCCTCGCCGCCGATCCCGATCTCGAACTCTCCACCGCCACCCTCGACGACGATCCAGATCACGGCCTTTCCGAGGATCGCCTCGCCAACACAGACGTCCTCCTCTGGTGGGGCCACAAAGCCCACGACGAAGTCCGAGACGAAATCGTCGCCCGCGTCCAAAAGCACGTCCTCGAAGGCATGGGCTTCATCGCCCTCCACTCCGCCCACTACTCCAAACCCTTCAAAACCCTCATGGGCACCACCTGCTCCCTCAAATGGCGCGCCGTCGGCGAAAAAGAACGCCTCTGGAACCTCGCCCCCAATCACCCCATCACCCAGGGCATCGGCGAATACCTCGAACTCCCAAGAACAGAAATGTACGGCGAACGCTTCGACATCCCCGAACCCGAACAACTCATCTTCCTCTCCTGGTTCGCCGGCGGGGAAGTCTTCCGCTCCGGCTGCACCTGGACCCGGGGCCACGGCCGCGTCTTCTACTTCCGCCCCGGCCACGAAACCTTTCCCATCTACCACGACCCCAATATCCAAACCATCCTCAAAAACGCCGTCCACTGGGCCGCCCCCTCCGCCCGATACCCCGACAACTGCCCCAACCCCGACCCCCTCGAACCCCTATCCAACTAAAAATCCTTCTTCCCCTTCCCACCACTGCGCAACTGCGTACCTGAGTAGCTGCGCAACTGTTTCAAACCGTCAACTCCGCCACCATCCGCTCCACATCCTCCTCGCTCGCCTCCCCCTGCGTCGTAAACAACACCCGCCCCACTCCCCCCTCGCGCCACATCGCCGCCAGCAACTCCCCATGATGCGTCATCTCCGGCGCATCCGCACCAGGAATCTCCGGTCCGTGCCCGTCCCGAATCTCAAACGTCGCCAGGTGATACAATTTCCCCTCCCGCCGAAAACAAACAATCGTCACCGTCCCCGTCCGAGACTCAATCTCCTTGCACCCCATCAACTTCACCGGCGCCAAATCAACCCCCTCACCCACCGGCAATCCCGCCGTGTGCGCCGCTCTCATAAATCCGCGCACCTCTTCCACCTCCGCCGTCCGCATATCCAAGCGCGTTACCCCCGCATGCAAATCATCAATCACTTCCACCGCACAATCCCGGCAATTCAAAGACGCATAAACATCCGACCGGTCCTCCAATCGCCACGGCGCCCAAAGCATCGCCCCCACAAACAAACCGATCACCAACACCGCCGCGAGCGCTCTCACCACCGCCCGGTCCCAAAAGCGCACCCCTGCCCCCTCGGCCTCTCCAAGACTCATCCCCACCCCGTGCAAAATGTCCTGATACAATCCCGCCGGCGGCGACACATCCCGGACTCGCTCCATCATCCCCCGATCAAAATTCATCTGATCCTCCAACCACTCCCGGAGCTCTTCATCCTCCCGCGCCAACGCCAAGGCCTCCTGTAATTCCGGATCATCCTGATCCCCATGATCAGGCCGGTAAGCACTCAATAAAAACTTCGCCCGCTCCTTATTCATTGCCCGTCCTCCGCTTCTGCTCGCGAAACTCAACCACTTTGCCGCCCCTCGTCACCGGTCGCTTCTCCAACTTCTCCCGCACCTGATTCCTCCCGCGCGACAACCGCGTCATCACCGTTCCAATCGGGATATCCAATGCCTTCGCGATCTCCTTGTAACTGAAATCCTCCGTATAAAACATCATCAACGGCACCCGATAGGCTTCGTCCAACTCCCGAATCAAACCCAACAAATACGCATGATCCGACTTCTCTTCCCCGTCGTGCCCCACCGTGGGCGCCTCCGGCCGATACTCCGCCACCTCCCCGATCTCCATCCGGCTCGAACGCCGGATGTATTTCAAAAACTCGCGATGCAAGGTCGTGAACAACCAGGACTTTACCTTCGTCCGGTCCTTCAATTGATGTCCCTTCTTCGCCCATATAAAAAATGTCTGCTGCGTCAAATCCGCCGCCTGCTCCTCCGTCTTCGCCAAACTCAACGCAAACCGGTAAA
The DNA here is from genome assembly GCA_039028175.1 of Verrucomicrobiota bacterium. Lineage (GTDB taxonomy): Bacteria > Verrucomicrobiota > Verrucomicrobiia > Verrucomicrobiales > DEV007 > JBCDBW01. The sequence continues at coordinate 1,110 of JBCCIR010000141.1, read as the reverse complement.
GATTACCGTAATACCGATCCACGATCTGCTCGAATTCCGCCGAAGCCATTGTCGTATCAATAAATTCAGTCGCGGGCACAAACCCGTCAACCCCCATTAGAACCCCTTGGTTGCCCCCCTATTTCAAGTTTTCCCTCCTCAATCGCAACTGCCCGCAAGCCGCATCGATGTCCCCCCCCTTCTCCCGCCGCAAAGTCGCCGGCGCCCCGGCCGCCTTCACCGTCTCAAGAAACCGCTCCTGCACCGCCTCCACCGGCCGCCGCCACTCCAACCCCTCCACCGTGTTGTAAGGAATCAAATTCACTTTCGCCCCCGCCGACCTCGCCCGCTTGCCCAACATCTCCGCCTGATCCATCCCGTCGTTCACCCCTTCAATCAATATATACTCCAAGGTAATCTTCTGCTTCCGCTTCGATCGCCAAACCTCGATCGCCTGAAACAATCGCTCGAGTGGATACTTCCGGTTCACCGGCATGATCCGCTCCCGCACCGCGTCCGTCGCCCCGTGCAACGAAATCGCCAATCGAAACGGAATCGGCTCCGCCGCCATCTTCTCAATCTGCGGCGCCAATCCGCTCGTCGATACCGTCATGTGCCGCGCCCCAATTCCCACCCCCCACGGCGCATTCAATATCCGAATCGCCTTCATCACATTCTTCAAATTCGCCAAAGGCTCCCCCATCCCCATGAAGACAATATTGCTCACCCGCTCCCCACTCTCCCCCTCCACCGCCATCACCTGCTCCACAATCTCCCCCGCCCCCAGGTTCCGCGTAAACCCCGCCAGCCCGCTCGCGCAAAACTTGCAGTCATACGCACAACCCACCTGGCTCGAAACACACAAGGTCCGCCGATCTGAAACTGCCCCATCCCACCCCACGTTCGCCGGAATCAACACGCACTCCACATACCGCCCATCCCACAATCGCAGCAAATACTTCCGCGTCGTATCCGCCGATCCTTGCCGCTCCACCACTTCCGCCGTTCGCAACGAGAACGATTCCCCCAAGCGCTCCCGAAATCCCTTCCCCAAATTCGTCATCTCCCCCAGCTCCCCCACCCGCTGCTCATACACCCCCTCCCACATCTTCCCCCCCCGATACCGCGTCT